>CALZUA010000004.1 GCA_945829235.1 uncultured Clostridia bacterium
CAGCGAAAAAAGTCTTTTTGGAAGTCTTGAAACCTTTTTCTTCAGAAAAAGGTTTTAAGCCGCCGGAGGCACTGGAGCGAAGCGTAAAAAACTGGAGCGAAGCGGCAAATCATAAAAAATGGATAACCAAAAAACTATTTTTCAACCAACAATCTCAGATTACCCCTATCCACCATTGCTAAATTTTTTTTGCGAACGCAAAAAAATTCGCAAACCCCTTTCAACAAAGCTTCCCTTAACAGAAAAACTTAGCATAAGAGCGGGTGCAGTCACGCATATCAAGCCTGCCAATTCCTCAATCTTTGGGCGTGACTGCACCCGCGCGATTTCGCAGAAACCCGGTCACAGCGAACAAAGCGGAAGCCGTGTTCCCGCGAAAGCAGGGTTGTTAGTCAAAGCAACACTGTCAACAAAGAAAAGGACGCCAAAAAAAGCGCCCTTTTTTGTTATTATCTGCGTTTGAATTTCCGCGGCTTTGGTTTTGCGGGATTTTTCGGCGCAGGCTTATCGGGAGTTTCAGGCTTTTCCTCATCAACAGAAACTGCTTCGGGAACAGCCCCCACGCTTATCGAGAAATCCTCGACAACCTTGTTCGGCGGTTCCTCGATATATTCCTCGGCGAACTCCGCCGTGCCCTTGAAATACGGCTCGGTTTCGGACGGGAGATTTTTCTTGCGGAGTTTGCCCGAAACAAATTCCGCGAAGAGCAGGTAGATCACCGCGAACACCGGCGCACCGAGCAACATTCCCGGTATTCCGAACAAACCGCCGCCGACAATTATCGACACGAGTACCCAGATTGCCGGCAATCCCATTGTTTCGCCGAAGAGGAACGGCTTGATGATGTTGCCGTCGCATTGCTGCAAAATCAGCACGAACAGCGCAAACCAGATTACCTTTGACGGGTCAACGAGCAAAATCAGGATACCGCTCGGGATTGCTCCGATGAACGGTCCGAAGAACGGAATAAGGTTGGTTACCGCGCAGATTGCCGAGATAAGCATCTGATACGGCATACCCATCGCGAACATTCCTATCACCATAAACACGAACACAATCATCGCGTCCAAAAGGTTGGAAATTATATATTTCTTAAAGATGTTGTTGCACTTGTTAAGCCCCGTGAAAAGCCGCTCGCAACGCTCGTTTTTGATGAACGCGAACAGGATTTTCTTGCTTTGCGCGAGCAGGCGCTCCTTGCTGAACAACAGGTAAATCGCGATGATAAGCCCAAGCAGAACGTTTTTAAGCCCCGTTATCAGCGAAAGCAAAAAGTTCCACACACTGCTTCCAACGTTGTTTATGATGTTCGGGTCGAGGTTGGACACAAATTTTTGGAGAGCGTTTGAGATATCGGTGAATTCCTTGAAAAGAATTTTGGCAATCTGCGGGTTGTCCTTGAAGAAATCGTTGAGGAAGGCTTCGGCTTGCTTGAGGTAATCGGGGAGCTTCTCCGCGAGGTCAACCAAACTTCCTGCCACGCTCGGCACAACCGCAATCGCAATCCCCGCAAGTATTGCAAAAAGTATCACATAGGTGAGGACAAGCGACAGCACGCGCGCCAAGGATTTTCTGCGGCTTGCGCGCTTTTTTTCATAAGCGGCAACCTTTTCGGGACTTATCGCCGCGCTTTCCTTGTGGAATTTCTGCGGAAGAACAGTTTTTTCCGGGGGAACACCCGATTTAAGTTTCCCGAACAGCTTGTTCTCGAGGAGCATCATCAAGGGGTTGAGAATATACGCGATAATAACGCCGCAGAGAACGGGTGCGATAACCGCGCCAACCCAAGAAAACCCGTTTGAAATCGAGTCAAATTTAAACACAAAAACCACGAACAACACGCCCACAGCCAGTACAATCAAGCTGTAAATCGCAATCGTGGTGTATTTTTTGTTCCAGTTTATCTTCAAGTGCTTCACCGCCTTTGTTTAGTTTAAAAGCAATTCTATGCTATTATTTCCCACAATTTACAGTTTACCACATTTTGACGATATTGTCAACCGAAAATTTGATTTATTGTATAAAACGTTGTTAATGTGAGAAAATATTGCCGAAAAAAGTTTTTGAACCGAAGGGAGAACAAATGGAAGAACACGAAAAGCTCACCGAAAGCACTCCGATAAGCCGTTCGCTCGAGGAAAATTTGGACAACCTGCTGAAATTCACGGACAACTCCTCGGACGTTATCATAAAGAAAGGTTTTGTCTGCGGGAACAAAATTGCCGTCCTCACCTGCGAGGGAATGGCTTCAACAGACACGCTTGCTCAGCTCGTTTACCCGAAGCTGAACCTTGTTGAGGACGACAGGCTGTTGTCGCCGGACGCGCTTATGGACAGCTTCTTCAACGTGTTCCTCATCGCCGCCGAACAGCTTGACATCAAAAATCTCGGCGACCTCACGCTGAAATTGCAGTCGGGGTTCGCGATAATTCTCGTGGACGGTTGCACGAGAGCGATTGCAATCGGTGTTCAGGGTTACAAGTCGCGCGGTATCGATGAGCCTAGCTCGGAGCTTAATGTGCGCGGTTCACGGGAAGGCTTTGTCGAGGTTATCAGGACAAATATGGCGCTTATCCGCCGCAGAATAAAGTCGCCGACGCTTGTTTTCGAGCTTTCGCCGTTCGGGGAGCGAAGCAACACGGATATCTGCCTTTGCTACATCTCGGACAAGGTTTCGCCGAAATTACTCGAAAACGTGAAGAAGCGGCTGAAGTCGGTGAAGCTGAACACAATCCTCGAAAGCGGCTATATACAGCCGTATTTTGAGGGGCGCGGCGGTTGGTTTTTCTCGGAGTGCGGAACGTGCGAGCGACCTGATGTTTTCGCGGCAAAGCTGTACGAGGGACGCGTCGGCATACTTGTGGACGGAACGCCGTTTGCACTGGTTGTCCCGCATTTGTTTATCGAGAATTTTCAGACGCTTGATGATTACACGCAAAGACCGTTTTACGCGTTTTTTATCAGAACCGTGCGGCTTGCGGCTTATCTGATAACGCTGTTTTTGCCGGGATTTTATGTGGCGGTTGCTTCGTACAATCCCGAAATGCTTCCGTCATCGCTTATCCTGAACCTTGCCGCCGCAGAGCAGACCGCGCCGTTTTCGCTTATGGTGGAGTGCCTTTTCATACACTTTATGTACGAAATTCTGCGTGAAGCGGGAATACGCTTGCCGCGTCCTATCGGTCACGCAATCGGCGTTGTCGGGGGACTGGTTATCGGCGACATCACGGTATCCGCGGGACTTGTCGGCGCACCGATGGTGCTTATCGTGGCGCTCTCGGGATTGTGCAGTTTTGTTGTACCGAAGATGTACGAGAAAATCGTTATTCTGCGGTTTGTGTATATCATCGCTGGCGGCGTGTTCGGACTGTACGGTCTGCTTTTGGCGGCAGGAGCGGTTGTGATAAAAATGTGCTCGCTCTCAACCTACGGAGTGCCGTATATGGCACCGATTTCACCGTTTTCACCAAAGGCTTCGCGGGATATGTTCGTGCGGGCAAACTGGAAGAAGATGGCTGAAACGGACGTTACCGTGCAGTCGCTTAACGGCGCGGATATCAAAAGGTGAGTGACGGTAGACAAAATAGGTAGACATTTTGGAAGTGCCACAAAGCGCATTATAATGCGGTTTCGTGGATTTTGGTAGACAATAGGCAGACATTTTTAGGCGCGTTTTCGAGTGCCCGCAAACCGCGTAACAATGCGGGTTCACAAGGTGTGGGTAGACAAAATAGACAAAATTTTTACTATTATTCGCGTAGGAAAATTTTTATAATTTAATGCGCGTATATAGGGTATATTATAATATATATAGTAAGTTTCAAAAAGTTGTCTACTTTGTCTACCTTGTGGGTTTAAACCGCATTGTAGAGCCAAATTCTAGGTAGACATTTTTCGAGGTGTTTTGTCTGCAACCTTTTTGGTAAATCTCGATAAACCGCTCTGCAAAGCCAAATTCAAGCGTTTTCTCTCCGAGAAATTTTGTCTACCTATTTTGTCTACCGAGAAGTGCTTGCCAAATAGTTTTTGATATAAACGGCTCTGTAAAGCCAGATTTTGCTCGGCAATTTTGTCTTGCACACAAACGAGGTGAACTCATGGAAAACTACACCGAAACCATAATCCCGAACCGCGCCGCGCTTCCGCAGGAAGCGTATTTATCGGAGCTTGCTTTGCCGTTCGCGGTGATGTCCGAGTTACAAATTCACGAAAAATTTGAGAAGGGTGAGGAAGAATGACGCGGAATTTCCCTAAAATCAGCGCGGCGCAACTCTTTTGCATAATGATTTTGTCGCGGCTGACAATGGACGTAATCGCGCCGCCGCCCGTGCCCGAGTCGCCGGTGGAAGCGCTTGCGGTGATTGCGGTGACGGAGATTGTGCGGTTGGCAATTGCCTCACCGCTGATTTCCTACTCGTTTAGCCGTAGCAACGTACACCGCTCGATTTACCGTAAAAACAAGTTTCTCGGTTGGCTTTCGGCAGTGTTTGCGTGTATCTTGCTCATCGGCGCGGCAACAAAAACGTTGTTCCACGGTACCGATTTCGCATACAAAAACCTGCTTGTCAACGGAGCGGTCTGGGCAGTGTTAGCGGCGGCAGTTGTTTTTGCGCTGTTTGCTGTATATATGGGCGTTGAAGCGGTGGCGCGCGCGGGAGTGCTGTTTTTGATTGCCGCGGCGATAATCACGGCGGCGGTGTTTCTCGCGGACATTCCGTATATGCAAATTTCGCCGATGTGGGCGAAAAGCGGCTTCGGCACGTTTTTCAAGGACGTTTTGCGGTGCTTTTCAAACGGCGGTGAGTACCTTGTTTTCGCGGCGCTTTTGCCGTATGTGAATCGCGAAAAGCAAAGCTCTGCGGGGAATGCTGTGCTATGGTTTGCACTGATATCGGCGGTAGTTTCGGCGGGAATGTGCGCGGTGAATTACCTGATTTTGCGCGAGATGTATCCGCTTGCCGAGTACCCGTTTATCGCGTCCGCATCGCTTGCCGATATCGCGCTGTTCAAGCGGCTTGACGGGGTTTGTGCGGCGGTCTGGGAGCTTTGCGCGGCGTTTCGGACGGGGCTTATGTTACTCGCGGCGGTTTGCGTGATGATATCGGTTGTCCGCGCCGCTCGCGAGCAAAAGGCAAGCAAGAGCGAGAACTGACTTGCGGTTGATTTTAGGCAACTATTGGCTTGGCAACAACCGCGGCGAGAGTACCGACAACGTTTTCCTGAGAAACGCGTGAGCAAAAGAGCGAAGATAATGGGAGTCACCACCATTTGTTGTTACAGGTTGCCGCGTGCGATAACAGTCGGCAAGTCCGAGCGGGAGATACGGTTGGTAATCGAATTGCTCCAAGGTTGCCGAAAAACGTGTACAAGCCCGAGTGTTGATAAAGGAGAAAAAATGAAAAAGATACCGTTTTTGGCAATAATCGTAGCGCTTCTTTTCACGGGTTGCGCCGATGCAACAGACCTCGGAAACCGCGCTATAATACAAGCCGCCGCGATTGACTATGACGATGGCTACCGCGTTTCGGCACTGCTTTTTTCAAGCGGCGGAGCGGGTTCCGATGTAATCGACGCGTCGCAGGAGAATGTTATTAAGGTTGTGGGAACGGGGAAAACGCTTGCTGAGGCTATCGACAACCTTTCCCTTGTTGACGGGAAGAAAATTTATATGAGTGAAACTAAACTGCTGGTGCTCGGGAGCGGGTTTTCCGAGGAGAGCGTGTCGGGTGCGCTGAACACGCTTTATTACGACCTTCGTTGCAGTTTGAATATGCCGGTGTGTTGCGCGGAGAACGCAGAGTTCCTCACGGACTTACAGTTCACCGAGGGCATAACCTCCGCCGAGAAACCGCTTTCGATGATTGAGAACGCGCACGAGCTTGGTGTATCGCCGAAAACAACGTTGCTCGACCTGTTTGCCGACGCGTCCGCGAAGCGCACCTCGCTGATACCGATGTTCAAGCCGAGCGAAAACGGGCGCGGTATGACCTCGGCTGAGGACGGGGAAACGGCGGTGCTGTCGGGTTGTCGGGTGTTGGAGAACGGCTTTCTCACGAGCACCTTCGACCAAACGCAAACCATAAGTTTACTCCTCAAGAGCAAAAAAACCGACCATATCGTGCTGAATTACGTTTTCAGGGGCGAGGAGAAAACCTGCGAGGCGTATGCGATTAAGGTGTTTGATGAGGTTGATGATTTCGGGCGCTCGTGGACGGTTCAGGCGAAATTCCGAAACCGCACCGGCGGCAAAATCCCCGATGATGAGCGCGAACCCGCTCTGCAAGCCCTTGCGCGGGCTGTCCGTGGGATTGATTGTTGAGCAAAAAAATTCCAAAATCCACTTGCAGACGCGCGAAAACTATGCTATAATGAGGTATAGACAAGTTTTAAGGAGTGGTAAAATGAATTCGATTAACGATTGCTACACGCTGAAAAACGGCGTGAAAATCCCGTGCATCGGCTTTGGAACGTGGCAGACACCGAACGGTGATGAGGGTGTAAATTCCGTGCTTTGCGCGCTTCAGGCGGGCTACACGCACATCGATACCGCTGAGGGCTACGGCAACGAGGAAAGCGTTGGTTTGGCGGTGAAGATGAGCGGAATCCCGCGCGAGAAGCTGTTTATCACGTCAAAGTTGCAAAACGATTTTCACGGCTATGAAAACACTCTCGCCGCTTTTGAGAAAACGCTTGAGAAGCTGGATACGGATTATCTCGACCTGTTTCTCATTCATTGGCCGAATCCGCTGAAATACCGTGATTGTTGGCAGGAAGCGAACGCGGGGACTTGGCGCGCTTTTGAGGAGCTGTACGAGGCGAAGAAAATCCGCGCGATAGGGCTGAGCAATTTCCGTCCGCATCACATCGACGAGCTGATGAAAACAGCGAAAATTCCGCCGATGGTGAACCAAATCAGACTTTGCCCGGGGGACACGCAGGACGAGGTTGTCGGGTATTGCCGTGAGCGGGGGATTTTGCTTGAAGCGTACAGCCCGCTTGGTACAGGGAAAATCTTCGCGGTGCCCGAAATGCAACAGCTTGCGGAAAAATACAAGCGGTCTGTCGCGCAGATTTGCATAAAATGGAGCTTGCAACGCGGCTATCTGCCGTTGCCGAAGTCGGTGACTCCCGAGCGTATTCAGGAGAACGCAAAGGTGTTCGATTTTGAGTTGTCGGAGGAAGATGTGGAGCTTATCGCGGGGCTTACGGGTTGCGCGGGTGTTGAGCGCGATCCCGATACCGCGCCTTTCTGATTTGTAACCGCTTTTTAATTGCCTTTGCCAAATAAACGTGCTATAATATTTTTGGAAATAAAATATTCCAATCTCGGCACATTTTCCAAAAATATTTTGAAAGGATTTGGCATTTATGAAAAAACAAATTTCGGCAATTATATCGGCAACACTTATTCTCGCAAGTCTGACAGGCTGTTCAAGCGGCATGGAAACGTCGGGTGAGAGCGGTTCGGTAAATTCGGTTTATGTGCAGAACGACCCAACCGCGCGTTTTCCTCGGCAAGAAATGATAGACGCAGGCGAGCTTGACGCAAACGCGCCAAGACTTGATTTGGCAACGGCAAAGGATATTATCGCGAGAAACGATGGGATTTATGTTTTGTATGAACAGGGTGAAATTTTTCATCAAACATTTAATCCCGACGGCACTCTGAAATCCAGCCAACAGCTTTTCTGATAAGCAAAACAAAACGGCGCTCCAAACGGAACGCCGCTTTTTTATCACGCCTTTTTAACCTTGAGGAACACCTTTTTGCCCTTGCGGAGAATTATCTCGTTTGTCAAATCGACAACCGCGTTCGCGTCCTCAACCGTCTTGTCGTCAACCGAAATTCCCTTGCCCGCAACAAGATTTCTCGCCTCGCGCTTTGACGGAGCAAGCTTTGTTGCCACAAGCAGGTCGAGAATACCGATTGTCCCGTCCGCTGTTTCAACGGTAGCTGTCGGCATATTTTCGGTGTTGCCCGAGCCGCCGAAGAGAGATTTCGCGCCGTCCAGCGCCTTTTTCGCTTCGTCCTCGCCGTGAACCAGCTTTGTAAGCTCAAAAGCGAGTATTTCCTTTGCCTTGTTGAGCTGAGAGCCTTCCCACTTTTCCATTTCCTGAATTTCTTCAATCGGCAGGAATGTAAGCATTTTCAGGCACTTGATAACGTCCGCATCGTCCACGTTTCTCCAGTACTGGAAGAACTCATACGGCGAGGTTTTTTCCGCGTCAAGCCAAACCGCGCCCTTTTCGGTTTTACCCATTTTTTTGCCCTCGCTGTTCAACAGCAGGGTAATCGTCATCGCGTGCGCGTCCTTGCCGAGTTTTTTGCGGATAAGCTCTGTACCGCCGAGCATATTTGCCCACTGGTCGTCACCGCCGAACTGCATATTACAGCCGTATTTCTGATAAAGCATATAGAAATCGTAGCTCTGCATTATCATATAGTTGAACTCAAGGAAGGTGAGTCCGCGCTCCATTCTCTGCTTGTAGCACTCGAAGGTGAGCATTTTGTTGACCGAGAAGCACGCGCCGACTTCGCGCAGAACATCGATATAGTTGAGGTTCATCAGCCAATCCGCGTTGTTGACCATAATTGCCTTGTCATCGGAAAAGTCGATGAAGCGGCTCATCTGCTTTTTGAAGCACTCGATGTTGTGGTCGATATCCTCTTTGGTGAGCATTTTGCGCATATCGCTCTTGCCGGAC
Organism: uncultured Clostridia bacterium; assembly: GCA_945829235.1. Taxonomy (GTDB): domain Bacteria; phylum Bacillota; class Clostridia; order Oscillospirales; family Ruminococcaceae; genus CAG-115. The sequence goes on from CALZUA010000004.1 coordinate 8,707, forward strand.
GGGTCGCCAATCATACCCGTGCCGCCGCCCAAAAGCGCAATCGGCTTGTTGCCAGCCATTTGCAGACGTTTCATAAGGCAAAGCGCCATAAAATGTCCAACGTGAAGCGAGTCTGCCGTGGGGTCAAAGCCGATATAAAACGTCGCCTGGCCCGCGTTAATCATCTTTCTGATTTCGTCTTCATCGGTTACCTGCGCGATAAGTCCGCGTTGGACGAGTTCGTCATAAAGTTCCATTTTGTTTCTCCTTATTCTGATTTATTTTTTCTCTCACGCACAAAACAATCTGAACGATTGCGTTTATAGCGGCAGAGGGAATTGTGAAAAAAAGTACCCCAAAGGCAATGTTTCTCCCGAGATTTGGGAGATTACCAAGACCTGTGTTATCGGGCTGGTGCGGGTTGTTGATATCGGTGGTAATGAACAGCGCGGCAATCACCGCGAGTGTTCCGACTACATAGCACATTGTGAGGACAAACGGCGACATTTTCATCTTCTTTTGGGCGATATCGCGCGCCTTATTTCCGAGCACAACTGCGATAACAGAGGTGAAAGAAGCCACGGCAAGCAATCCGCCATATCCTGCGAAAAACCCAAAATATTCCACATAGTAAAATACCGTTTGAATTATCGCGCCCGCGAGGAAAAAGCCGCCGATTTTGAGTGCTTTCATAAATTACCTCCGTTCAGCCAACCGCGTTCACTTTTTTCTTTTTGCGATAATCATCACACCCGCCGCGCAGACAGCGGTAAAGATTGCCATATTAACGGGAACGCCGGTCGAAGGATTTTCGGGTTCAACATCGGATTTTGCCGAGTTTCTCGAAAACGTGCCGAGCATTGCAATGAAATCCTCGCGGAACTGCTCATTTCCGGTATTGTTATAAACGCAGGCAAATTCGATGAAAGTGTTGTCGTCAAGCGGATACGCCGCGATAGTGGTCTTGAAGGCACCATTTTCATCGACAACAACATCTGCGAGATAATACTCCTTGCCGTCCGCGTCGGTTTTTACGGTAAATGAGTGTTCGCCCGTGACCTTTTCGGTTTCCGATTTCAAAATTTCGGGATACTTTTCACCGTCAACAATTGCAATAGACAGATTTCCTTCGGGGAAGCCGTCCGATTTCATTAAAACGTATCTTTTCAAGCCTTCAAATTCGGCTGTTTCGGAATTGTCTGCGGCAATCATCGAGCACGGGCTGTCAACGCTGAATTTCGCTTTTTCTCCGTCAAAGACAATTCTTGTCGCGGGTGCAGAATACTTGCCGAGCGCGTCCGTTTCGGTAACGTACTGCTTTTCATCGGGTTCATCGGGATTTACAACGCTTCTTGAGAAAGAGCTGAGCATTGATACAATGCTATCGTGGGATTTTTCAATAACCGAGTGAGTGCCGTTAACGCTGACGGATAACCAGTTTTCCTCGTCTATCGGGTAAATTCCCAAAAGCGTATCGTGGCAAGTCCCGCTATTTATAAAAAGATGATATTCAACAATCGAACATTCAATGCCGTCAAGGTCGTTTGTCGTAATAATCGTGAATTCGTCACCCTCGCTCAAGGGGTATTTTTTCCACCTTTCCATTTCACCCGCATAGCCCGTCTTACTTTTGTACAGGTTGCTTTGGATAAACAAAGTGTCGCTTTGACCGTAGAACAGCTTCCAAGTGGTCGATTCATCGTCAATAATTTCGGGCTGACCATCGGCAAGCGTCATCGAAAGCTCCTCGGGAATATCCAAGCTGAACTGTGCAAGCCCGCTGTCATAGCTTATCCGCTTTGCCGCCAAAGAATACTCTCCGAGCGCGCCTGTTTCGATAAGGCGTGCTTCTCCGGCTTCGGGCGTTTCTTCGATAATTTCCCAGTTCAGCGAACCAAACAGCTCAAATGCTTTTTCTTTGCTCTCGGCGGTGTTGTGTTCACCGTCAAACATCGCGGTGATATAGATTTCATAACCGCTTTTATCGCGGGATATCGCGTAATAGGCTATCTCGGGGTTTTCCGTGCCGTACAAATACTGCGAAAAGATGTGAATATCCTGCCCGCTTTTCGCCTTTAAAATGCTGAGATAGTCGGTTGCTGTTTCGCCGGTTTTTTTCTGCTCTTGACACTTGGCAATCATATATTCAACTGATATTCCGTTGTTCATTGAACACGAAAGCTCTACCGTACCGAGCGCGCTGAAATTCCCTGTCGTATAGCTGATAAAATGCCTGTCATTATCACTTGACTCGCTTAAGAACGAGAACTCATCTCCGAACGGCTTGTTCATTATGCTGAGCTTGATCCAGTCCGTGTTAACGGTGAAATACTGCTCGTCTTTTTCACTTGCTGTATCAAGTGTAACGGTTTCGGTTAAATCGGGTTTGGTTTGTTCCGCGAAAGCAACGCTTGATGCTGAAAACAAAATTGCCGCCGAAACGACTACTGCCGAGAGCGATTTTAGTGGTTTAAACATAGTTTTCTCCCTTCAAAAATAAAAACGCCCTCCTGCCTGACGCAAGAGGGCGAAAAACCGCTGTACCACCTCAATTTACGGGATTTCTCCCGCCTTTTGACAGCTTTAACGGGCTTACCCGTGCAGAACTACTCGGCCTTGCTTTTGCCCTGCCGCTCGGGGAGGTAATTCACCCGCAAGTCCCGCCGTTTCACACCAACCAACGGCTCTCTGAAAGGGATTGTTCGCAGATTACTTTGTTCCCGTCAACGCTTTGAGATATCGAAATATATGAGCATTATAACATAGATTTTCGCGTTTGTCAAGAGCTTTTTACAGTGAGTCGGCGATTTCAAAAAACTCGCTGTTGAACAAGTGGGAATTATTTGAAACGGAAGCTCTTGAGCGACTTTGTTACCATCGGCAAAAGCTCATCAGCGTTGTCAGCCCAAAGGGTGCAGTGAATTCTGACAAATTCGGTATCGGACAGCTTGTAGAAGCCGTAAACATAAACCGTCCGATGATTGCTTTCAATCTTTCCGGTGTTCGCAAAACGCAGAACATATATCTCGGACTTAATGCCCGTATCCGCGCTGATATCGGTTACGGTGTGGCTTTCGCCCTCGATGTTAAAGATACTTTCCTCGGAGTAAAGCCGTTTGTTCCACATATTGTTTCCGCAACAGTACTGTATATCATAATAAATATCATCGCTTCCGTTGCAAATCATCAAAGCACGGGTGCTGTATTCGTCCCAATCGAACAGGGAGGAGTTCTTATAAGGATAAGGAGTGACGCAGGTTGGAAGAAGCAAGCTGAACTGCGGCGTGTTGCTGTTGTACACATAGTTTACAAGCTCAATTTTACTCTCTGTACTTGTATCGGGGAAGTCGGTGCGTTCTTTGGCGGGAGCAAAAGCCTCCTGCGAGAGCTTGCCCTTCCACTCGAACGTTTTCAGGCTGTCAAGGCATTGCGCGATAAGTTTATCATCGGACATACCGTCAACGCTGTAAGCCAAGCTCAGCATCTCGTTGTTGCTTATTTTAATCTGAAGAATAAGCGATGTGCCTGAACCTCTGCCGCGTGACGATTCATCGATATCGAATTTGTACAGCTTCGCCTGCGAACCGTTTGCAAGACCGTAATCAAGCTCGGTGGTTTTCTGATACTTTTCGGGCGCGTAAATCATCTTAGCCCACGCGTCACATTCCTTTTGCCACAAATCCTCGCCGTAAATATAGCTTGCGCTGAAATAAGGGTTTGTGCCCGTTTGGGAGTGGGCGATTTTTCGGCAGATTGAGTCGCCGTTCTCTTGCGCGCTTCCGTCCACTGTCTGCGAAAGGTTAACGGTTTTCGGCAATGTTATGGAGAACTCCGGCAAGCTTATACCGTAATTTCGTGAAAATTCCTCGCCCGTGAAACAAATCTCGTGAGCATACTCCTCAACGTCATATCCCCACGCCTTGAGCCACTCGTACCTGTCAACAAGCATATACGCGCCGCCTGCGCTGATATCGGCAGACACAGTGCAGGATTTTTCGTCAAGCTGAGTTTTTATCTCTCGGTAAACAGAGTTGTTCTCGTCATACCACAAGAAAAGCAGATTTTCCGGCGGAACGCTGTTCATATTGTTTTTGTCGTAAGTAAACGTGATAGAAGCGCCGTCAAATTCGTTCGCCGTGACTTCAACGGGACAACTAAAAAGCCCGACAACGTCCGTGTGCAGAATGTGAACACCGTACAGATTGTGCAGACGCGCGTTATCTGCGCCGTTCACGGTCGCTTTGAGAACCTGAGGTTTGTCGCTTTTGCTGAGGTCAAGGGTGTAGCTGTCGCTTACAATGACTTCTTGTCTGCCGGTTGAAGGAAAAATATCGAAATCTCCAAAACCATCGAAACCGCCGAATATAGATTTGATTAGTATAAAATAGAAAAACAATAGCTTCATATTATCCTCCTTTCAAGCAAAAAGCTTTACTTTACCTTTTTTGCGATAATCATAACCCCAGCCGCGCCGACAGCCGTTAAAATTGCGGCTGTATAGTAAACTCCTGTTGCGGGAGAATCAGAATTTGTTTCTTTGAAATCACTTGTTTCGGGCTTGGTGATATCGGCGGTTTTTCTCGGGTTTCTTGAAAACGAGCCGAGCATTGATATAAAACTTTCGCGGTATTTTTCGATATCGGTGTGTTTGCCGCTGACGTTGACGGTTATCCACTCATCTTCGTTAAGCGGGTAAAGTCCGACAACCGAATCAAGACAAATCCCATCATCCGACTCACAATGAAAATCTATAACCCAAAATTCACAACCATCGGAGTCGTTTGCCGTTGTACGATTACGCGTTGTTGTCATACCGAATAATTCATCGTTTACGGGAGAGTTTTCCAGCTCCTCCCGTACTTTTGCATAACCGCCTTGCTTTTTGAGCAGACTGCCTTCAATTCCGATTGTGTCGTTTTCTTCGAGAATTACTCCATAGAACAGTTGCCAAGTTGTCGGGTCATCGCCGTTTGTTTTGGGCTGATTGTCGTAAATTCCCGGCGAAAACACCTCGGGAATATCCAAGCTGAACTTCGCCGGCTCGCTTTCATAGCTTATCCGCTTTGCAGGCGCGGAATAGCTTCCGAGCGCGGTGGTTTCGGTTAAAGCGGGTTCGGGTTGTTCCGCAAAAGCGGAGCTTGCTGTGGTTAATGAGATTGTTGCTGAGATGACGAGTGCCGAGAGGGATTTGATTGGTTTGAACATAATTCTACTCCTTTACTAAAAATAAACGCCCCCTGCAAAAGCAGAGGGCGAAAAACCGCTGTACCACCTCAATTTACGGGAATTCCCCCGCCTTTGAACAGCTTTAACGGGCTTACCCGTGCAGAACGGATTCGGGCTGTACCGCACAACTAACGGCTAACGCCATTGTTCCCGTCAACGCTTTGAGATATTGTTATATACCAAATTATAACATAGATTTAAGCGTTTGTCAAGAGCTTTTACAGCAAGTCGGCGATTTCGAGAATGAGCTTCTCGCTCTTTTCCCAGCCGAGGCACGGGTCGGTGATGGACTTGCCGTAAACGCCCTCCTCGATTTTCTGCGCGCCGTCCTCGATGTAGCTCTCAATCATCAAGCCCTTGACCATCTTTCCAACACTGTCGGGCGAGTGACGCATCGAGTGCAGAACCTCTTTGGCAATGCGGATTTGCTCGAGATAGAGCTTGCCGGAATTTGAGTGGTTTGTGTCAACGATAATTGCGGGATTTTTGAGTCCCTTTTCCTGATACAGGTCGCAACAAAGCTTCAAATCCTCGAAATGGTAGTTCGGGATAGTCTGACCGTGCTTGTTCTGAGCACCGCGGAGGATTGCGTGAGCAAGCGGGTTTCCGTCCGAAACAACCTCCCAGCCGCGGTAGATGAACGTGTGTTTTGCCTGAGCCGCCTGAATTGAGTTGAACATAACCGAAAGCGTGCCGCTGGTGGGATTTTTCATACCCACGGGACATTCCATACCCGAAGCGACAAGGCGGTGCTGTTGGTCCTCAACGGAGCGTGCGCCGATTGCCACATAAGACAGCAAATCCGAGAGGTAGCGATAGTTTTCGGTGTAAAGCATTTCATCGGCGCAGGTGAGGTGCGTTTCCCTGATTGCGCGCGCGTGGAGCTCACGGATTTTGATGATGCCCTCAAGCATATCCTCGGGCTTTGCGGGGTCGGGCTGGTGGAGCATACCCTTGTAGCCCATACCGTTTGTGCGCGGTTTACCCGTGTAAATTCTCGGGATAATCACAAGCTTGTCCTTAACCTGCTCGTTTACGCGCGCAAGCCTGTTGATGTAATCCATAACGGAGTCCTCGTTGTCCGCAGAGCAAGGACCGATGATGAGGATAAACTTGTTGGATTTTCCCGAAAGAACATCGGCGATTTCGCGGTCACGTTCGGCTTTTACAGCCTTGATTTCATCGGACAGCGGGTACATTTCCTTTATTTCCTTCGGAATGGGAAGCTTCCTGTTGAACGTCATTGACATAATTTTTCTCCTTTTGACAGACTTTTCTGTCGGTTAAAATTAACGCATTTTTCAGCGCTTTGCTCTATTATAACATAAAAGCATTAAATTGTCAAGAGGTAGTTTGAGGGTGATTTTTTCGATAAGCGAGAAAGCTCTCCAAAATAATCGCGGCGGCGGCTTGGTCGAGAACTTCCTTGCGCTTTTTGCCGCGGCGGTTGTTCTCGTTCATAATGTTGATAGCGGAAACGGTTGTCGAGCGCTCGTCCCACATTTCCACGGGGAGATTTGTGAGAGCTTTGAGCTTCTCCGCGAAGGTGTGGCACTTCTCGGAGCGTTCACCGCGCGTTCCGTTCATATTCACGGGGTCGCCGACAACCAGCATTTCCGCTTTGTTCTCCAACGCAAGCTGAGCAACTTTTTCCGCGCATTTATCGAAATTCTTCTCAAACACGGTTGCAAGCGGCGAAGCGAGAATTTCCCCCTTGTCGCACATCGCAAGACCTGTTCTGCTGTCGCCGAAATCAACTGCCATAATTTTCATAAAAAATCCCCCTTTTGGACACACTTATTATATTATAACAGAACGGTTTGTTTTTGTCAAGAAAAAATTTTCCTCAAACCACTTGCAAAAGGACAGATGTTGTGCTATAATATGTAATGTATATCAAAATGTACTTGTTGCATTTTAGTTTTCGGGAGGCAGTTTTGAAAGGCCCATTATTTTATCTTATCGATTTTTTCAGAGGCATACAGCCGATTGAGATGTTTATTATCTCGGTTTTCGGCGTGCTTGCGTTTTTGTTTATTTGTATCCCCGTACACGAGTGCGCGCACGCGTTTGTCGCAAAGCGGCTCGGCGATGACACGGCGGAGCGGCAGGGCAGACTTACGCTGAACCCGCTCGCGCACATCGACCTTATGGGTACGATTATGATGTTTGTGTGCAGTATCGGCTGGGCAAAACCCACGCCGGTTGACCTGCGCCGTTGCAACAAAGTGAAGATAAGAACGGCAAATCTGCTGGTTTCAGCGGCGGGTCCGCTCTCGAACCTCATAATGGCGTTTATCTTTATGATAATTTTCAGACTGATTTGTATGTTCGGTAGCGGCAATGTTATGGCGCAGATTGCATTGTTTGTGTATTATATCGCGAATCTGAACGCGTTTCTTGCCGTGTTCAACCTTATCCCCGTGCCGCCGTTTGACGGATATCACATTCTCGCGAGCTTTCTTCCCGCAAAGGCGCTCGTTTTCTTCGAGCGAAACGGGCAGATAATCAACCTTATTCTGATGATACTGCTTATTTCGGGCTACGCGTCGATTCCGATAAGCTGGCTGTCCGGCAAGATTATGGAATTTTTCGGTTTCGCCACAAGCTTTATCAGGTAAAACAATGACCGAACTTAATTTTAAGCTGGAAAACCTCGAGTTTGAAGGGCCGCTTGACCTTATGCTTTTGTTGATACAAAAGCACAAGCTGAATATTCAGGATATTGAAATAACGGTGCTTCTCGACCAGTTTTTGTTGTACCTCGAGCGAATGACCGAGGAGGACATTGAGGTTACCGCGGAATTTCTGGACGCGGCGGCTCGGCTTGTGCTGATAAAATCGGCGGCGCTTCTCCCGCGCGATGAAGCCGAGAAGATGAAAAAGGAGCTTCAGGGCGCGCTTATCGAGTACGCGCTTTGCAAGACGATGGCGGAGAAGCTGAAAAAGCGCTGGGTTGGGGACGCGGTTTACGTTCGGCAACCGGTTGAGATTGAGGTGGACGCGGCTTATCACGGCGTTCATCAGCCCGAGGAAATCCCGTTTGCTTACAGCGCGGTTTCAAAGCGTGCGAAGATGAAATCGGAAACCCCGCGTTCGCTGGCACCGATTGTGGCGAAGAGCTATGTCACGGTGTACACGGGAGTTGTGATTGTGCTGAAAAGCCTGCTCACGCGGCAGAAGGTTACGCTCGCCGAGATTTACAAAGGACGTCCGCGCTCGTACAGAGTGTCGATATTTCTGGCGGTGCTGGAGCTGTCGAAGGCGGGGAGAATTGTTATCTCCGAGGACGGCGAGAGCGTTTCACTGCGGGAACAAAACGCCCCGAGAACCGATAAAAGGCAGGTGCTTTTATGAAATTCAGCGAGAGAATGGCGGCGGTTGAGGCGGTGCTTTTTGCATCGGGAGAACCGATTGAGCTTGAGAAAATCGCGGGTGCTTGCGAGATGGATAAAGACGAGGTTATCCGCATTATAGAGCGCTTGAACGACCGTTACAAGGAACAGGAGAGCGCGTTTGAAATAGGAAAGCTCGGCGGGAGCTATCAGATGATGACAAGAGCGCGGTTTGCGCGTTACATAAAGGCGGCGGCGGAAACGCGAAAGCAGGCTCCGCTTACGCAGGCGGCGCTGGAGGTGCTGGCGATTGTCGCGTATAACCAGCCCGTGACGAGAGGATTTATCGACCAAGTTCGCGGCGTGGACAGCGGCGGCGTTGTCAAGAGCCTTACTGAGCGAAATCTGCTTGAGGAGCACGGGCGCTTGAACGACGTCCCCGGCAGACCTATCGCCTACCGCACCACCGAGAACTTTCTGCGGTGCTTCGGCTTGAACAGCTTGGACGGTTTGCCGCCGATACCGAACAGCGCCGACCAAATTGATTTTGAAGAATACGAGGAAATGCTCTCGGAGAACAATGAGTTGCCCGAGGGGTGAGGATTTGCAGTTTGCCGAGGGGGTGTGGCTTTGGGTTGGATAATTGCAGGCTCGATTTTTGTGTTTATTTTGCTGTTGACGCTCGGCAGGGTGAAGATAATTTTCGATTATAAAGAGGATTTGATTTTAAAGGTAAAATATATGTTTTTCCCGCTGGTGACAATCCCCGCGACCAAACCAAAAAAGGAAAAACCGCCTAAGAAGGACAAAAAATCCAAGAAAAAAACCGATGCTGAAACCGCTGAGGATAAACCCGAGGACGAAAAGCCCGAGGAGAAAAAGCCGAAGAAAAAGATATCGCTCACGGATATTTTGGAGGTTGCGAAGCTCGCGCTGGACAGCCTCGGAAAGCCACTTAAGAGAATACTCAAGCGCACGGTTTTCGCGCACCTTGCGCTGAGGATAAGTTGCGGCGGCGAGGATGCGGCAAAAACCGCAATTAAGTTCGGGTTGGTGAACCTTGCCGTGGGGAACGCGCTCGGTTGGCTCGACACGTTTTTCACGCTGAAAACGCCCGACGACATCAACGTTACCGCGGATTTTCAGAGCGAGGAAACCAAAATAGACTGCTACTGCGAAATCAGCTTGGTTCTCGCGGCGGCGCTTGCGTTTGTGTTCACGTTTATCGGCAGGGCGATAAAGTACTATTTCACGCACAACCGCACAAGAGCGGCTATCAGAAATCTTGTTTAACACGGGAAATCCCGTTAAATTAGCTAAAAGGCGTTACGGCAACGAAACTTGCACGGAGCCGCCTTAAATGTAAACATTTGGAAGGAGTTGTTTTAAATGGCACATCCCGTTGAAGGCGTTATGGGTGTATCTATGGAAAAAATCCGCGAAATGGTGGACGTTGAAACGATAATCGGCGACCCGATTACCGCGGAGGGCGTGACAATTATCCCCGTTTCAAAGGTATCGTTCGGTTTCGCGTCGGGCGGAAGCGACTTGCCGACTCAGGCGGCGGAGAAATTCGCGGGCGGCTCGGGCGCAGGCGTTACCGTAAAGCCGGTTGCGTTTATCGTAATCAAGGCTGACGGAAATGTTAGTCTGATGGAGCTTGGCGCAAAGGGTTCACCGCTTGACGGAGTTATGGAAGCACTTCCCGGCGTTGTCGAGAAGATAAAGGGCTTTATGGCTGAGAAGAAGGCGGCAAAGGCTGAAAAGAAGGCTCAGAAGGACGCTGAAAATGCCGCTGAGGGCGAGAAGCTCTCCGAGGAAAAGCCCGAGTAATCTGACTGTACATTTGGTATAATTTCCCGTAAATCAAGCAATAATATCCATTGAGGAACGGCAACCGCCGCGCTTTTTGCCCGACAAAAATGTGCGGCATTGCCCGAAAATTAACGGAGTGTGCTTGGCTTATGAAAAAATTGATTTCGGTTCTGCTTGCCGCAGTGATACTGTTTCCCGCGTTTTCAACAAGTGCTGGTGCTGTTTCTACGTCTGCGGTAAGCTCTTGTCTTATCGAAGCGGAAACCGGCGAGGTGTTGTTCGCGGAAAACGCTGATGAGCGCCGCGCGATGGCTTCCACAACCAAAATAATGACCGCAATCCTCACGATTGAGGCGGGCGACCTCGACAGGGAATTTACCGTGGACGAGTTCGCTATAATGGTTGAAGGCACGTCGATGGGCTTGAAAAAAGGCGACAGGGTATCGCGGCGGGACTTGCTGTACGGGATACTTTTGCCCTCGGGCAACGATGCGGCAAATGCGGCGGCTGTTTCGGTTTCGGGGAGCATCTCGGCGTTTGTTAAGCTGATGAACGAAAAGGCGGCGGCGCTGGGGCTTGCGAACACGCATTTCGTCACCCCTTCGGGACTTGACGCGGACGGTCACTACACAACAGCGCGCGATTTGGCGGCGCTTGCGGCGTACGCGATGAAAAACGAGTTGTTCAGGGAAATCGTTTCCTGCCGCTCGAAGGAGCTTGAATACGGCAACCCGCCTTATCCGAGAACGTTGTACAACTCCAATAAAATGCTCGTGAAATACAACGGTGCAATCGGCGTGAAAACCGGTTTCACGGACAACGCGCGCAGGTGCTTGGTATCGGCGGCGGAGCGGGACGGCGTGACGCTGATTGCGGTTACGCTGAACGACGGCGACGATTGGAACGACCATATTAAGATGCTGGATTACGGCTTCGAGCAGGTGAGTGCTTGCCCGCTGGACACGAGCTGTACGGCGAAAGTTTCGGTTGCGGGAACGGGCAAAAGCGTGGGCGTGTACGCCGAGAAAGCAACGCTTGCGTTGTCGGTTGAAAATCGGGCAAAGCTCGAGCGGTTTGTGCTTTTGCCGAGAATGGTTTACGGCAACGTGAAAAAGGGCGACAAGCTTGGTTCAATCGCGTACTGTCTTAACGGAAAAACCGTGAAATCTGTTCCGCTTTACGCCGCGGAAACGGTTGACGAGGGCGCGAGGGAGCTGAACATTTTCCAAAAAATCCTCGGGTTCTTTGGGATTTACGTTTAAGGCAACGCCACACGATTTTTGTCGTGCGATAGCCGTTAAATGTGCGGTGCTGACTTGACAATAACGCGTCTGTACCGCGCGGAATTTGGCTCTGCGCGGTACTTTGCGATTTAATAAAGAAAAGGTATTGTTTATGGAAAAAATCAGGATACAAAAAATCATTGCGGACAGCGGTTTCTGTTCACGCAGAAAAGCTGAGGAGTATATTTCGGACGGGCTGGTGCTGGTGAACGGGAGAAAGTGTTCGCTCGGCGACAAGGCTGACCCGCGCAACGATTTCATCACGGTTGACGGAAACGAAATCTCGCAGGAGCCTGTTGAGAAGCGCTACATAATGCTCAACAAGCCGCGCGGCTACGTCACGACAGCCTCCGATGAAAAGGGTAGAAAAACCGCCGTGGAGTTGCTCGAGGGCGTAAACGAGCGCGTTTTTTCCGTGGGCAGGCTTGACCGAAACTCCGAGGGCTTGCTCCTTTTCACAAACGACGGGCAATTCGCAAACGACATCACTCACCCGTCAAAGCACGTTGGAAAAACCTACCGTGTGACCATTGACAGCGCCGTTTCCGAGGAACAACTCACGAAGCTCTCATCGGGAGTGGAGCTTGACGGCGGTGAAAAAACCTTGCCGTGTACGGTTGAGGTTGTGTCCGAAGAACCCGACCGCACCGTGTTAAGAATTACCATCAAGCAAGGTCTGAACCGACAAATCAGAAGAATGTGCGATGCGCTCGGATTAACGGTCGGACGGCTTCGCAGAACGGCAATCGGCGGCGTGAAGCTGGGAATGCTGAAGCCTGGCGAGTGGCGCGACCTCACCAAAGACGAGCTGAGAATACTCCGTGCGGAAATCGGTCAAAAGCGCTCGGGGAGCCGCGGCAGACGTTGATTTTTGGCAACTTTGGCGGTTCTTGGGGAACGACGGGTGCTCGACAAAAATGTGTGAGAGCGCTCTGCAAGCCGTTTGACGCGTTGATTTCGGGCAACAGCGGCGGTTTGCGTCAAACGCGGTTTTGCCGAATGAAAACTTGTGAACCGGCTCTGCGAGCCACTTTGAATGAGGTGAAAATATGGTTGAGATTTTACAGAACAAGCAAAATACCGAGAAAATCGAGTTCAACGCGCGTGACGGGGAAGAGGTTCTCGGGAAAATTGCGGGCGTGCTCGAGGGCGATGTTTTTGTTATCGATGAGCTGGAGTGCGAGGATTTCTTCACGGACGGGCTGGTGCGCGCGATTTTGAATTTGATGACGCTCCACGGCATCGACAAGGCGCGCTTTGAGCTCCCGAACAAGTCCGAGCAACTCAAAAAGCTCGGTTTTTTCACGGATAAACCCGAAATGGACAGCATCGCCGAGTTTTTTGACAAAGGCTGTTGCGGTTGTCACGGATAATTTTGTGCAAAATTGCCAAATTATCGTGCGTTTTTGTGTTGAATATATTGCATAAAGTAAAAATTATTTTTTATCGAAAAAGTGACTTGTTATTTGCAAAACAATGTAGTATAATTTAAGGTGGAATAATTTGAGGGAGAATTTGCTGTGGCAGATTTTTCCTACTTAATTTTATATGGAGGAGAAAAAATGGCATTTTCAAAGACACTCGCCGAGATGGAACAGAGCGTTCCCGAAAGCGACGCGAGAAAACGGCTCGAAGCGTTTTTTGACGACGGAGAGTTTTCCGAGCTTGACAAGTTTTTGTCCGCGGAGGGTGAAGCAAGTTCCGTTGTAACCGGCTTCGGCACAGTTGACGGTGCTTCCGTTTACGTTTTCGCGCAGGACAGCTCCGTTAAAGGCGGCGCGGTTAACAAGAGCGCGGCTCTCAAGATTAAAAAGGTGTACGAGCTTGCGGCTAAGTCCGGTGCGCCCGTTGTCGGCTTCTACGACTCAAAGGGCGGCGATATAAACGAGGGTATGGCGGTTCTTTCCGCTTACGGAGAAATTTTGAAGGCTTCGGCTGAGGTTTCGGGCGTTGTTCCGCAGATTGCTGTTATCACGGGCGTTTGCGCTGGTTGCGCGGCAATGCTTGCCGAGATGGCTGACGTAACGATTATGAGCGAGGACGCAGAGCTGTTCCTCAACTCTCCGTTCAACACCCCCGACGGTAAGCTCGAGGGCGCAGGAAAGGCTGAAAACGCGGCTAAATCGGGCGTTGCCGATATCGTTGTCAAGAGCGCGGACGAGGCTGTTGCAAAGGCAAAGGCTCTTATTTCGATGCTTCCCGCAAATAATCTCGATGTAGGTTATTTTGGCGGCGAAACCGAAAACGACGCGGCGATTTCCGCTTCAATGAAGGGCGCGGACGTTATCGCGGCGGTTGCTCAGAAGGGTAGCGTTGTTGAGTTTGGCGAGAAGTTCGGCACTGCCGCTTACACCGCTCTCGGTGCGGTAAACGGCACAACTACGGCTTTCGTGGCAACCGATAAGGCTGAAAAGCTCACCTCCGATGACGCGGCGAAAATTGCTCGTTTCGTGCAGTTTGCCGATGTTTTCTCGATACCTGTTGTTACTGTTGTCAACACGGACGGCTTTGAAGCAAGCTCCGCGGCTGAGCTTTCGGGAAGCGTTCGTGAGTGTGCAAAGCTCGCGCAGGTTTACGCGGCGGCGACCACGCTCAAGGTTAATCTGATTACCGGAAACGCGTTCGGCGCGGCATTCGCGGCGTTTGATTCCGCTGATTTCACCTACGCTTGGGAAAGCGCGAAGATTGCTCCGATGAGCCCCGAGGCAGGCAAGGTATTTATGGGCGAGGAGCTTGTTGTGAACCCGTTTGCGGCGGCTTCCGAGGGTATGGTTGACGGCGTTATCGCGCCCGAGGACACACGAGAGGTTATCGCTTCGGCTATGGGCATTTGCGCGAACAAGAGAGTTGCTTCTCCCGCGAGAAAGCGCCCGAATATTGCATTCTGATAAAATTAACGAAAATTATACAGTGAGGTATTGAAAATGAAAAATTACACGATAACGGTAAACGGCACGGCTTACGACGTAACCGTAGAAGAAAACGGCGCAGGCGCTTCTGCACCCGTTGCTACTGCTCCCGCACCCAAGGCTGCTGCTCCCAAGAAGGCTGCGGCTCCGAAAGCGGCCGCAGGCGGTGCTCCCATAAACGCTCCGATGAGAGGCACGATTGTTGACGTTAAGGTTAAGGTTGGCGACAAGGTTTCCAACGGCACGGTTGTCGCGGTTCTCGAGGCAATGAAGATGGAGAACGACATCGTTTCCGACAAGGACGGCGTTGTTGCGGCTGTTCTCGTTAACAAGGGTGATTCCGTTGAAACGGGCGCTCCCGTTGTTACTCTTTCCTAATAATACTTAAAACAGGAGATAATTATGGCTAAATTGAAAATAACGGAAACCGTTCTCCGCGACGCGCACCAGAGCTTGCTCGCAACGAGAATGTCCATCGATGAAATGCGCCCGATTTTGTCCGAAATGGACAAGGTTGGCTTCTACTCCGCGGAGTGCTGGGGCGGCGCAACCTTCGATTCCTGCATCCGCTTCCTTAACGAGGACCCGTGGGAGCGCTTGAGAATTATCAGAAAGGAAATGCCCAACACCAAGCTCCAGATGCTGTTCAGAGGACAGAATATGCTCGGTTATCGTCACTATGCGGACGATTTGGTTGAGTATTTCGTTCAGAAGTCTATCGCAAACGGTATCGATATCATCAGAATTTTCGACGCGCTCAACGATATCAGAAACCTCGAAACCGCTATCAAGGCGGCGAAAAAGGAGCAGGGACACGCACAGGTTGCGATTTCCTACACCACGGGCGAGGTTTTCACACACGAGTACTATGTAAATTACGCGAAGCAGATTGAGAGCGCGGGCGCGGATTCGCTCTGCATCAAGGATATGGCGGCTCTGCTCACTCCTTACGAGGCGGAGAGCCTTGTCAAGGACCTCAAGGCGGCGGTTAAAATCCCCGTTCAGCTTCACACTCACTACACCTCCGGACTTGCTTCGATGTGCATAATCAAGGCGGTTGAGGCGGGAGTTGACGCGGTTGATACGGCTTTGTCACCGCTTGCTCTCGGCACTTCTCACGCTCCCACGGAGTCGGTTGTCGCAACATTTATGGGCACCGAATACGACACGGGACTTGATTTGATTAAGCTCAACGAAATCCGCGAGTACTTTATGGGACTTCGCAAGAAGTACATCGACAGCGGTTTGCTCGACCCGTCGATGCTTGCTACGAACACCAAGGCGCTGATTTATCAGGTACCGGGCGGAATGCTCTCGAACCTGCTCTCTCAGCTCAAGCAGGCGGGCAAGGCTGACCAGCTTGAGGAGGTGCTCAAGGAAGTACCGCGCGTTCGCAAGGACAGCGGTTTCCCGCCGCTCGTTACGCCGACCTCGCAGATTGTCGGCACACAGGCTGTGTTCAACGTAATTATGGGCGAACGCTACAAGACCGTTACCAAGGAGTTCAAGGGAATGGTTAAGGGCGAATACGGCAGAACTCCCGTTGAAATCGACCCCGAGTTCCGTAAGAAGATTATCGGCGACGAAGAGCCGATTACCTGCCGTCCCGCAGACCAGCTCGCACCCGAGTTTGACGCAATGAAGGAAGAGGCGAAGGAATGGATTGACGGCTCGTCTGTCGAGGACGTCCTCACCTACGCGATGTTCCCGAAGGTTGCTCCGAAGTTCTTCGAGAACCGCCGCGACAAACAACTCGGAATTGATGCGGCTCACGCGGACAAGCAAAACAAGGTTCACCCTGTATAATGATATGAAATCCCTGTCGGCTGACGGGGATTTTCTGTTTATTATAATAAGTGCGCTGAAATCGTTAGTGTTTTATAACTGATATCGTTTACAAAAATACACAGCAAAAAATCGTTATTTTGCACAAATCAAAGGTTACAAATCGGTAACATTTAAGTCGATTTTTTGGGAATTTTTTAATTAACAAATATAATTGTGAAAAATGTGGCTTTGTTGTGCGATTTGTGATGAAAATATGTTACACAAGATTTGTTAAGTAATAAAGTAAAAAATGTAGCAAAATAAACAAGTTTTGCGTGTGAAAGGCGATTTTAACGGCGTTTTTGAAAAATTTTTGAAAAAACCACTTGCAAAAAAAGAAAAAATATGTTAAACTTACTAATGTAATCGAGTGGCAATAAAATATGTGGATTGTTGCAAACTCGATCAATATTATCCGTACCGCTAAAGCACCGAGGATAGACTCGGGCATCGGTCGGAACCATTTATTTTAGGAGGAAAAACCAATGAAGAAAAGAATTTTGGCAGCGCTCGTAGCGTCTGCTGCTGTACTCTCGCTCGCTGGTTGTAACAATGGCGGAAACTCCACCTCTGGCAACACCAGCACCTCTGGCAACACCAGCACCTCTGGCAACACCAGCACATCCGGCAATACCAGCACCGACACCCCTGCTTCTGCAGGTGACAACAGCGGCAAGAAGCTGAGAATTGCTTGCTGGAACTATGAGTTCGCTGAGTACTTCAACGCTTTCTATCAGGATAAGATTCCTGCTGGAATCACTGTTGAGTGGGTACAGTTCCCGAACGAGGGCAAGAACTATCAGGATAACCTCGACCGTCTGCTCAAGGCTAACGAGAGCGCTTCCGGCGATGACAAGATCGATATGTTCCTTGCTGAGGCTGACTACATCAAGAAGTATGTAAACTCTGACTTCTCTCTTGACGTTAAGTCTGTTGGCGTAACCGATACTTCCAACTCTTACCAGTATGTTCTCGACGCTGCTACCACCGATTCCGGCAACGTACTTAAGGGCGTTTCTTTCCAGGGTTGCCCCGGTGCAGTTATCGTAAGAAAGTCCATCGCTAAGACTGTTCTCGGCACCGATGATCCTGCTCAGATTCAGTCCAAGATTGACAGCTGGGATAAGTTCAACGCAGTAGCTAAGGACGCTAAGGCTGCAGGCTATCTCATGACTCCTTCTGCTCTTGAGACCTATAGAGCGTTTGCTAACAATGCAACCACTTCTTACCTCAACGACAACAAGTTCGCTCCTACGGAAGCTTTCAACAGCTGGTATGCACAGGCTAAGGACTTCGTAGACAACGGCTACACCCTCACCTGCAAGCTCTGGGCAGATGAGAAAACTAATGAGATGCGCAAGGACGGTAAGGCAATGTGCTTCTTTGGTCCGTCTTGGTACTACAACTTCAGCATGAGCACAGCTCAGCAGGAGTGCCCTGGTGACTGGTGCGTAGTTCAGGGTCCGGCGGCTTATTTCTGGGGCGGTACTTGGATGCTCGCTGCTAAGGGCACCGATAACACCGAGCTCGTTGGACAGGTTATGAACGCATTCACCAACGACGCTGAAGTTATGGAGAAGCTCCTCCTCGGTAAGGGCATCAAGGAATTCTCCACCGATGGTAAGCCCACTGACGCTGACAAGTTCAACCCTGCATTCCCGAACAACAAGGCTATCGTTAAGAAGTATGCTGACGATGCTTCCTATGGTAATGAGTTCCTCGGCGGTCAGAACGATATCGCTATGATGTCCGGCATCGCTGACAACATCAAGTGGATCAAGGAGAACCACACCGTTTATGACCAGACCTTCAACGAGGCTCTTCCTGAGGCAATGCTCGAGTCCCTCAAGAAGGACAGCGGCGTAACCGAGGAGCAGGCTTGGAACAACTTCTACAAGACTCTTGCTGGCGTTGATCCTTCCATCACCCACTAATCACAGCGCAAATTATTGTTAACCTGAATACTTACAGAGGTAGTGCTTAACAGCCTACCTCTACGGTTAACAGGGCAAAAATTAAATATGGAAGAGGGGTTAGGGCAATGAATAAAAAACATAAGTCAGTTAGCTATGCTAAATGGGGTTATATTTTTATCGCGCCTTTCTTTATTGTTTACATCGTCTTTTCACTTATCCCGCTGATTTCGACCTTTACATACAGCTTCTTCGAGTACTACGAGAGAGGCTTGGACGTAGTAGGTCCGAATTTTGTTGGATTTAAGAATTATGCAGATCTTTTTGATCCGAGTTCTTATATTAACAATGGTGAAATTTCAATCCTGACTTATGCCGGCAATACAATGATCATGTGGATTATGGGCGCGATTCCCCAGCTCCTGTTCTCCCTGATGTTGGCGGTAATTTTCACCAGTGCAAGACTGAGAATTAAAGGTCAGAGATTCTTCAAAACGGTAATCTATATGCCGAATCTGATAATGGCTGCGGCTTTCGCGATGTTGTTCTTCGCATTGTTCAACACGGTAGGTCCCGTCAATCAGATTATCACTTCAATGGGCGGCGAAACTGTTCGCTTCTTTGATATGACAGTAAGCGCGAGAACGCTGGTTGCCGCGATAAACTTCATCATGTGGTTTGGTAACACAACCATACTGCTGATGGCGGGTATTATGGGTATCGACCAGAGCTTGTTTGAGGCGGCGGCGATTGACGGTGCAACCTCGTGGCAGGTGTTCTACAAGATTACTATTCCGCTTCTTATGCCGATTATGGTTTACGTTGCCATTACCTCCCTTATCGGCGGTTTGCAGATGTTCGATGTTCCGCAGATTCTCACAAACCGCGGCGAGCCGGGCAACTCTTGTAAGACGCTTATTATGTTCCTCAACGACTACATTAGCGGAAGCAAGAACTACGGTGTTTCGGGTGCTATATCCGTTCTGGTATTCATTATTACCGGTGTACTCAGTATTTTCGTATTCAAGACGATGGGCTGGTCCGGTAAAAAGTCAAAGAAATCTAAGAAAGGGGTATAAGCAATGGGAACAACACATATCGGCACCGGCGAAACCAAAAGTGCAAAAACCAAAACGACAACTGCTCGTGTGCTGTCCTACATATTTTTGGGATTTGTAACGCTTATTTCGCTGTTTCCTCTTTACTTGCTTCTGATTAACTCGACGAGATCGCACATTGAAATTAACGCAGGCTTCTCGATGCTTCCGTCGATGAACCTTCCGCTGAACTTCCAGAAGGCAGCGGCAGGCGGCGGACTTTGGGCAGGTCTGTTGAACAGCTTTATCGTTGCAACAGCTTCGAGCTTGCTTTCGTGCTATTTCTCCGCGATGACCGCTTACGGTATTCACGTTTATGATTTCAAGCTCAAGAAGTTTGCGTTCACGTTTATCATGGTTATCATGATGATTCCGACGCAGATTTCCGCAGTTGGTTTCGTTGAACTGGTTTACAAATTCGGACTCGACAACACATTCCTCCCGCTTATCGTTCCTTCGATAGCAGCTCCTGCGGTATTCTTCTATATGAAGCAATATGTTGAGAGCTCACTGCCGTTGGAAGTAATCGAAGCGGCGCGTGTTGACGGCTCGAACGAGTTCAGAACCTTCAATACAATCGCTCTGCCCATGATGAAGCCGGCAATTGCGGTTCAGTTGATTTTCGCATTCACGTCTTCTTGGAATAACTTCTTTATTCCTGCGTTGATTTTGAATAAGCCCGAAAACAAGACTGTCCCGATTTTGATTTCCACGCTTCGTACAAACGTCGCATCAGGCGGCGCGTCGGCAGACTGGGGTATGGTTTATATGACTATCCTCATTGCGATTATCCCTGTTGTAATTGTATACATCTTTGTATCCAAACACATCGTACAGGGTGTTGCACTCGGTGCAGTAAAGGGTTAATTTACCGCGAACAAACGATTTCCCTCCGAATTTTCGGAGGGAATTTTTTTGTATGTTGACAAGGATTTGAAAATATGTTATAATGTACATAACCGAGCGAATGGACGCGGTGTTCATTGCCGGAAACGATTTGGAGGTAAATATTATGTTTTGTAGTTCTTGCGGAAAAGAAATAAATGACCAGGCGGTTGTTTGCCCTTACTGCGGCGCGAAGACAGCGAATGCTCAGCAAATTCCTCAGCAACCCGACTTTGGCGCTCAGCAAAACTATGGCGCTCCGCAACAAAATCCCTACATGAACCAGTACCCTCAGCCGATTGAGGCTGATGAAACCAACGTTGGAATTGTAGTTGTAAGTGTGCTTTTCCCGATTATCGGAATAATTCTCGGCGCGGTTAACATGAGCAACGGCAAGAAAAAGTCGGGCAAGGCATATCTGATGGCGGGTATAATTGCGTTTGCGGTGGAGTTGGTAATCAGTATTATTATAATTGCTGTTGTTCTATCCAATCCTGCGCTAAGACTTGCTTGGTTTTTGAGCTAATTCCGAAATATACAATCTGTAATTTTTGCGAATAATATAACAAATCTTATTTGAGCAGATGACATTTCCTCAGCCGATTTATGCCGCTTAACTCAAAAATTCCCAAGAGTGATAAATTGAAATAATGACAAATCGTATTTTGCTAGCAAAATATTACAAGTTGTAGATAAAGTTGGCGCAAGGAGGCTGGTATGATTTGCATAACTTGCGGGAAAGAGATAGTTGGCGATTCTTCAATTTGTCTGTGTTGCGGGTGCCTAACGGGTGATGGGCAGTTGCCTGCGCCCGTGAAAAAACGGAATGTTGACAAAATCAATCCGCTTAGCACTTCATACAATCCAGTCGGCACCCCCAACAACCCTTACTTCAACAACAGCCAAAACACCAACTTCATCAACCAAAACCCAACCGCACCCGACAAGGTGAACCCATGGCTTGTGATTTTGACGTTGATTTTTCCGGTTATCGGGCTGATTATCGGCGTGTCTGACCAAAACCACGGAAAGAAAAAATCCGGTAAAGTTTACACCCTCATCGCGACAATCAATTTGGGTTTACTGTTCATTTTAGGTGCAATTGGTGCAGTTATTTTTGTTTACTTTTGGTATAGATTGATGACTCGCCAATAGTCGTGCTGTTTGAAAAATGTAATTCAGCCGATACGTCGCGGGATAACTTAAATTGATTATAATTCATTTTTATACAGTTTGTAAAATCAAGTGAAGATATTACAAAACAGAGTGGCAGGAAAGTATGTTTTGCAAAACTTGTGGGAAACAAATCGACAATGATTCGGTTTTTTGCAGACATTGTGGCTGTCAGACAATGTTTCCTGCGATTTCAGCCGAGAAACCCGTAGACAGTCAGGAGAACATTGGTGACAAGACAAACGGTTGGATAGTATTTCTAAGCGTTTTGGTGCCGCTTGCAGGAACTATACTTGGAGTAAAGTATCAAAAAAAGGCAGAAAAAAATCGGGTACGACTTATCTGGTTGTTGGCATCGCTTCAGCCTTTTTAATGCTTTGTGTATTAGGCGCGTTTCTTATTCATAATGCTTTTATTGAGATTTGTCAAGCCATAATCGACAGGTTATTCTACGGCAAAAGATGAACTACTTTATAATATGGTAAAATTTAGCAAATTGTTTGAATCAGGAGGTCAGTATGTTTTGCAGAACTTGTGGTAAAGAGATAATTGATGAGGCGGTGATTTGCCCGTACTGCGGGTGCTTGACGGGCGTTCCGCAACAACCGCCGATGGGGCAATACGGCAACCAGTTTGTTGACAAAACCGGCAATCCGAATAACCAGTTTGTTGACCAATACGGCAACCCGATAAATATGACCTACGACCAATACGGCAACCCCAACAACCCCTATCTTGACCGCTACGGCGTGCATAACACAACGCTACCGAATCAAACAAACGTCCCCGACGAGGTGAACGCGGGGCTTGTGGTGTTGTCGGTGTTTTTTCCGATTGTCGGCATTATTCTCGGCATCACAAATCAAAACTGCGGCAAGAACAAATCCGCAAAAGCGTACATAACCGCGGCAGTGATTGCTTGGGTATCTTGGTTCTTCCTTGTGTTTATGTTTGGAATTTTTGCGGCTGTGTTTGGTTGACGGCTTGTATTCTTATTCAATAATATTACAAATTGTAGATAAAATCGGGCTGTCTTTTTGGGCAACCCGATTTTTTAATTGCAATTCTGTCATTAAACATTTTTTTCAAGACCGCAAATGAACTTTCCCGTCAAATTAGACAAATTTTGCAAAAACCTATTGACAATATATATAATGTATATGTAAGGTATGTCACATTTTTCCGAAAAGATGAATAAGCGATAATGTTCAATATGAAACTGAATTGCAGAAAAGAGAATTGTGTCATATCTTTGACGGTGTTGTGAATACACATAATAATTTACGAAAGGTCGGAATTTATGAAAGCACTGGTATGCGAGCTCTGCGGCGGTAACGATTTTGTTAAAGAAGGCGACTTCTTTGTCTGTCAAAGTTGCGGAACAAAATATACAGCAGAAGACGCCAAAAAAATGATGATTGAGGGTACTGTTGATGTATCGGGTAGTACAGTTAAGATTGATACCAGTAACCAAATTGCAAATTTGTATGAAATGGCAAGGCGTGAAAATGGCAAGTTCGATGGAAACGCATTAAAGTATTATGAAGAAATTGTAGTAGAAAAGCCTAATGATTGGGAAGCTAATTTTTATATATCATTTTACAAAGCACAAAATAGTACTTTGGGTTCGGCATTTACAAATATACTTAGTTTGTTAGGTGCTGTTGAAGATACATTTAAGCGTGTCAAGCAATACGAACCTGAAAGTGAACACGAAAGGATATATACAGAAGTCAAACAGATGTGCAGCCGAGTATCTATTGTTTGGCGTTCATTGGCTGAAACTCAATATAAACCCCTTGGCAATGCGGGTGCAAAGAGTTATATAGAAATAGCAAGTATGACCTTTTCGTTAGACCAAGCCGTTGCCGATAACTTGATAAAATACTTCGATAATAAAGAATTAGCTTTAACAATCTATAAAGACATCATTACCAATATATGTAAAGCTTGGAATGGTTATGTTTTCGTACAGAGCGAAGCTAATGAAATAATAGAAAAAATCAAGAAGTATGAACCCGATTATGTACCGCCACAGTTACCTAAAAAAAGCGGTTGCTATGTAGCAACTTGCGTTTACGGCTCGTATGATTGCCCCGAAGTATGGACACTCCGCCGCTACCGTGATTATACACTAGCAGAAACGTGGTACGGACGTGCATTCATTCACATATACTACGCTATCAGTCCAACTCTTGTAAAGTGGTTCGGAAAAACAAAGTGGTTTAAAAATATCTTTAAGCCTAAACTTGACAAGATGGTTGCTAATTTGAACGCAAACGGAGTTGAAGATACACCCTACAATGACAGAAACTGGTGACACATATTATGGGGCGGGACATTCCCGCTCCATTTTTTCGCAAACAAAAAAGGCGGCTTCCAACGGAAACCGCCCTCTCTTTTATTCAATTACAATCACTCAGCAGTGAAAGCGTCCTTGCCAAGACCGCAAACGGGGCAAACCCAGTCATCGGGGATATCCTCGAATTTAGTGCCGGGCGCGATACCGCCGTCGGGATCACCCTTCGCAGGGTCATAAACATAGCCGCAGGGGCAAACGTACTTTTCCATAATTCACACCTCGTTATCAGATTTGGGTTTACTTAGGGAATTTAACTTCATTCTCGCGAGCCTGATGAGCTTTGTCACGCATATGGTTAAGACGCTTGACAATGTAGTCCAGCTTCTCGTCCTGCTGTGCCTGACGCTCTTTCAGCTCCGCTACTTCCTTGAGCAGCAAATCAAGCTTTTCTTCCATATAGAACCTCTTATTACTTGAAGTATCTGTTCAGCAAGCCCTCGAAAGCCTTGCCGTGACGAGCCTCGTCCTTTGCCATTTCGTGAACGGTGTCGTGAATAGCATCGAGGTTTGCCGCCTTAGCCTTCTTTGCAAGGTCAAGCTTGCCCTCGGTTGCACCGTGCTCAGCGGCAACGCGCTTTGTGAGGTTCTCCTTTGTAGACGCGGAAACAACCTCGCCGAGCATTTCAGCAAACTTTGCCGCGTGCTCTGCTTCTTCCCAAGCCGCCTTCTCGTAGTAAAGACCAACCTCGGGATAACCCTCGCGGTGAGCCGCTCTTGCCATTGCAAGATACATACCAACCTCGGTGCACTCGCCGGTGAAGTTAGCGCGAAGACCTTCGATGATTTCCTCGGGAACTCCGTCGGTTATACCGATTTCGTGCTCGCAAGCGAAAACGAGCTTGTCGCTCTCCTCGGTTGCCTTGAACTTGCTTCCGGGAACGCCGCACTGAGGGCACTTCTCGGGGGGATTTTCTCCTACATAAACATAGCCGCATACGGGACAAACATATTTCATAATGATGTAACCTCCTTGGTTTTTTTTTTACAATTAAATTTTATCACAAATGTGCTGAAAAGTCAATACTTTCACACAATTTTTATCTTTTGTAAAAATCAGCGTTTAATTATATGCAATTTTTAACTTTATTGAGTAATTTAGAAAATTTTGTGAAAATTGTTGACTTTCAAGTCTAAAAGTTATATAGTAGACCTGTAAGTCAATAAATGAGGTGATAAAATGAAACGGGAAGAAAAAACCAAGCTCACAAGGCAGAAAATCATTGACGCGGGCATCGCCGAGTTTGGCTCAAACGGCTACGAGAAGGCGAATATCAACAGCATAAGCGGCGCGGGGATTGCCAAAGGTCTGATTTACCACAACTTTGCCACAAAGGACGAGCTTTATCTCGAGTGCCTGCGCGCGTGTTTTGACGAGATAACCGAAGCTCTGGCTTGTCCCGATAGCATAGCCGATTACTCGGTTTATTTCAACAAGCGAATCTGCCTTTTCCGTGAAAAACGCGAGGTTGCGGCAATGGTGCTCGAAGCGCTTATCAACCCGCCGAAAATTCACCTTGAAAAAATTGCTGAAATCCGCACACAATATGACCGAATGAACGCCGAGTGGATTACCAAAATTCTAGGAAAATGCGAGCTTCGCGATGGGGTTACCTCGGAGAGCGCGTTCAGATATCTCACGTTGATGCAGGATATGTTTAATTGGTATTGCACAAATCCAAAATTTGACAGAAACAAACCCAAGGATTTGATTGAACTGCACGAGAGCGAGCTTCCGAGAATTTTTGAGTTTATGCTCCACGGTGTTTTGAAGGGGGAGTAAAAGTGGAAATTTTGAAATGGCTTGCGGCAATCGCCATTGCGTTTGTTGTCGGGAAGCTGATAAGCAAGCTTCGGTTGCCGGCGATTCTGGGCTGGCTTATCACGGGAATTGCGGTTGGACCGTATGCGTTCGGGCTGATATCGCAGGAGCTTGTGGACGCATCGTGGTACGAAACGCTCATTCACGTTCTCGAGTGCGTTGTCGGCATAATGATAGGCACGGAGCTGGTTTTCGGGAAAATCAAGAGCTACGGAAAAGCGCTTATTCTCACAACGCTAACGCAGTCGCTCGGCACTTTCGCGCTGGTGACGCTGGTGTTCGGCGTGGTATTTTGGTTCACGGAAGTGCCGATTTATCTCGCGTTCATCTTCGGCGGAATTGCTCTAGCAACCGCGCCTGCGCCTGCGCTGTCGATTGTCAACGAGTTCAAAACCAAAGGTTAGCTCACAAAAACGCTCATTCCAATGGCGGCGCTGGACGATATTGTGGGAGTTGCGGTGTTTTTCACGGTCATCTCAATCATCGCTCGGCAGGTTTCCGGCGGCGCGATGTAGCTGTATATGATACCTGTGATGATTTTTCTGCCGCTGATAATCGGCGCGGCGGTTGGCAGTCTGACGGGATTTTTGCTCAAAAAGTGCAAAAACGAGAAGCTCGCTGTGGTGCTGATAATGGCTGGCGTTTTGGCAACAACCGCGGTCGGGATTTTGTGCAACAAGCACCTTATGCCGTCGCCTGTGCTGAATTTTATGCTGATGAGAATGGCGTTTTCGGCGGCGTTTGCAAATATGATTCCCGCCGAGCAACTCAAAAAAATCACAAAAGCGTTCAACCCAATACTTGGTGTCGCGATGATTGTTGTTATACTAAATCTTGGTGCACCGTTGGATTATCGGGCAGTTTTTGGCGCGGGAATTTACACGTTCATCTATATCGTGGCGCGTGCGGCGGGGAAATATTTCGGTGCGCGGCTTGGCGCAAAGGCAACGGGGCTTGACAAAAATGTTTAGAAATACCTCGGCTTGACATTGCTTCCGCACTCGGGCGTGTCGCTGGTGTTCACGGGAATTTCCGTGTCAACGCTCTCGGGCAGTGCCGACAACTGCACGCAGATAATTCGCGGGACAATCGCCGCGGCGGCTGTGATAAACGAGATTATCGCCGTAATTGCCGCAAAGAAGGGCTTTGAGCTTGCCGGTGAAATCAACTCAGTCAAATCCTCCGATAACTCACCGAGCTGATAAATGCAGTCGCGAAGCGTACAAAAGTTTTCGCTCAAGCCTTTTTTCAAAAGGCTTGTGGGGTGTGGGGCAAAGCCCCGCCTCTCTCACTCTATAACAAAAACCGCCGAAATCGCTCGGCGGTTTTTTCATTACTGCATTGTGTGCTTAACGCGGTTTTTCTCCTCGGCGCGCTTGGCGTTGTTGAATCTGTCGAGCGTGCCCACGAGGTAGCCGGTTATTCTCCTGATGCGCTGAAAAGGAACGTCCGCGAAATGGTATTTCACGTTCACAAAATCCCCGTCCAGCTCCAAATCTATAGCTCTGAGGTGCTTGTCGGGATACTGCGCACCCGCCGCCTCAATGTAATAATTGATTTCATCTTGGCTTAATTTTCCGCCGGTAACATTAACGTCAATCATCTTTATCACCCCTATATTTTGTGCCCGCATTGCGGTGTACTCTTAGTATAACACAATATCTTGTACAAGTCAATTGTGATTTTGTACAATATTTAGGACAATATTTTGTGATAAACGCTAAAATTTCCCGTAAACCCGCACTATATCTTGTATTCAAGATATATCCGCACCACGAAAATTTTGGCTAAAAATTGCTCGGGTATACCTTTAACCCTTATCCCCGCGCGCCTGACGCACCATATCTTCCACAACGATGTCGTAAATTTCACCGAGCGTGCGGCAATATTCTAAAATTTTCCAAGGCTCGTTGGTGTGGAAATGCAATTTAGCAACATCATCATCGGCAACCACAAGCAGGCTGTCGCCCTCAAAATGCTCGCGGATATACTCGTCGATGATATCCTCGTCCAAATCCTGCCCGTCAATCAAAAGCTGAGTGTCGTATCTGTACTGAATTTCTTCCATTATTTTTTCCTCCATTTCATCGAAATATCAAACGCCTTCACGCTGTGCGTGAGCGCTCCAAGACTGATTATATCAACGCCCGTTTCGGCTTTTTCGCGGATATTGTCAAGCGTGACGTTGCCCGAAGCCTCGGTTTTCGCGCGCCCGCCGATGTAGTCAACCGCTTCTTTCATCTGCGAGTTTGTCATATTGTCGAGCATTATCACGTTCACGCCGCACGCAACCGCTTCTTTCACCTCGTCAAGATTGCGCGTTTCAACCTCAATCTGCAACATATGCCCCGCCTTTTTCCGCAGTGCTTCAACCGCCGCGGTTATCCCGCCGTAAGCGTCGATGTGGTTGTCCTTGAGCATTGCCGCGTCCGTGAGGTTGTAGCGGTGATTTTTGCCGCCGCCGACCGTCACCGAGTACTTTTGCAACGCGCGCAGTCCCGGAAGCGTTTTTCTTGTGTCGGTAATCGAAGCCTTCGTTCCCGCAACCGCCTCAACGCACTTATTCGTGTAAGTCGCGATACCGCTCATGTGCTGTAAAATGTTGAGCGAGGTGCGCTCGGCTTTGAGCATAAGGCGCGTGTGACCGCTGAAATTCGCGATAATATCGCCGTTTTTCACCTTGTCGCCGTCCTTTTTGAGCAACTCAATTTTCAGCTCGGGATCCAAAATCGTGAAAACTCTCAGCGCGACCTCAATTCCCGCGAGTATTCCGTCGTCTTTTGCCACAAAATAAGCCTCGGAGATATCGTTGTCGTCAATCAGCAAATCCGCGGTGCTGTCGATGTAGTTGATGTCCTCGGAGAGCGCGGTTTTAATCAAATCGTCGATGTAAAACGGGAGAAGTATCATTGCTCGTCCTTCCTTTCAAGAATTTCTTTGAGAATTATGTACGCGACCGTCACCAGCGACTTCGTTTCCACAAAATCCGCGTTCACCTCGAAACCGCCGTTGTCGAGCATTTCCTTCAGCTCGGAAACGCGCGCGAAGCCTTTTTCCGCTTCGTCATAATCGGGGAACACAAAGTAGGATTTCTGCATAATATCGCGAACCTCGGTTTTGATGCCCTTGGGGAGCGGTTTTCCGTCGGGTGAACTCATCGGGTAGTCGATTTCATCGCGGTTGTCGGGAACAAAGTGAGCGTTGATGTCCTCAGCGATTAAACGCGAGAAAACAAGCGCCTCGAGCAGGGAGTTTGACGCAAGGCGATTTTTACCGTGAACGCCCGTGTGGGAGCACTCGCCCGCCGCGTACAGCCCCGCGATATTTGTCGCTCCCTTTCCGTCAACGTTTATGCCGCCCATCAGATAGTGCTGGCAAGGGTAAATCGGGATAGGCTCTTTGGTCATATCATAGCCCTTTTTGAGCACGTTTTCGTAAATCATCGGGAAGTGGTTCTTGATGAAATCCGCGTTCTTGTACGAAATGTCAAGCCAGAACTCGTCCGAACCCGTTTTCTTCTGCTCCTCCATAATGCACTTTGACACAACATCGCGCGGTGCCAGCTCCTTGCGCTCGGGCTCGTAGCTCGGCATAAAGCGCTCCTTGTTGCAGTTGAGCAGGTATGCTCCCTCGCCGCGCACTGCCTCCGATATCAGAAAGCACTCGCGTTCTTTTCTGTCGGCAAAGGCTGTCGGGTGAAACTGAACATAGCTCAAATTCTTGATTTCCGCGCCGAGATTATAGGCAAGCTGAATGCCGTCACCCGTGGCAATCGCGGAGTTTGTGGTGTAATTATAGACGCGTCCGATACCGCCTGTTGCAAGAATGACATTATCCGCGCAGTAATATTCGTGCTGATTATTATCGGTTGTAATAACATCGGCAAAGAAAACGCCGTCCTTTTTCTCCAAACGGCACAAAACCGAGTTGTTGATAACGGAAACATTTTCGAGCTTCGAAACCTGTTCGATAAGATTTGTTTCGATTTCCTTGCCGGTGGTGTCCTTGTGGTGAGCAATTCTGCGGCGCGAGTGACCGCCTTCCAACGTTAACGCGAGAGAACCGTCCTCGTTTTTGTCGAAATCCACGCCATACTTCTCGACCAGCCGCTCGACATCGCGCGGACCTTGTTCAACGAGAATTTTCACATTATCGAGATTGTTCTTGTACTGCCCCGCGATAAGCGTGTCCTTGATGTGCAGCTCGAAATCATCGTTTTTGCTGTCCATAACAGCCGCCACGCCGCCCTGCGCGAGAGCCGAGTTGCACAAGGTAAGCTCACGCTTGCTCAGCATCAGGATTTTCAGCTTGCTGTCAAGATTCAGCGCGGCATAAATGCCCGAAATGCCTGTTCCGACGATTAAAACGTCGTATCTTTTGAATTTCATAATTCAGCCTTTCTGTAATATATTGACAAGAGGGAAATTATTTGCTATAATAACCTCAAGTGTGTTTATTCGCAACGCTCCTTTTTCTCACAGGGAGCAGGTGTTTCCGCCGTTACCGGAAACCGGTAAAAAGGAGGATTTTATGAAGGAAGAAAAAGTTATTTTAGTAAGCGCCGATACCGGTGAATTTGACGTTGAAGCGTCGCTTGACGAGCTTTCGGAGCTTGCGAAAACAGCCGGTGCGGAGGAACTTGCGCGCGTTGTGCAAAAGCGCGACGCTTACTGCGCGGCAACCGTTATCGGTGAGGGAAAACTCGCCGAAGTCAAGGAGCTTTGCGAGAAGCTCGGCGCAAATCTGCTGATTTTTGACTGCGAGCTCACCGCCTCGCAAATCCGCAACATCGAGGAGGAAACCGATGTCCGCGTAATCGACAGGACGATGCTTATTCTCGATATTTTCGCGGGAAGAGCGGTTTCCGCGGAGGGTAAACTTCAGGTTGAACTCGCGCAGTTGCGTTATCGTTTGCCGCGGCTTATGGGCATCGGCACGAGCTTGTCCCGCTTGGGCGGCGGTATCGGAACGCGCGGTCCCGGTGAAACTCAGCTTGAAACCGACCGCCGTCATATCCGCAGACGGATTGACAAGCTGTCCGATGAACTCAAGGAACTCGAGCAACGGCGCGGTTTTTCGCGCGGTCGCCGCAAGAAGGACAACGTTCAGGTCGGCGCGATTGTCGGCTACACGAACGCGGGAAAGTCAACTTTGCTGAATTTGCTCACGGGCGCGGGTGTTCTCGCCGAGGACAAGCTGTTCGCAACGCTTGACCCGACATCGAGAGCAATCGAGCTTCCCGACGGACGAAACCTGCTTCTCGTGGACACGGTCGGGCTTATCCGCAGACTCCCGCACAATCTTGTCGAAGCGTTCAAATCAACGCTTGAAGAAGCGGCTTCAGCCGATATTATCCTGCACGTCTGCGACGCGTCAGACAGCGAAATTGCCGAAAAAGCCGAGGTTACGCTGAAAACTCTGGCGGAGCTTGGTGCATCGGAAATTCCTGTGGTGACGATTTTAAACAAATGCGATAAAATCACCGAAAATATACCGACAGACGAAAAAACCGTGAAAATTTCCGCGAAAAACAACGAGGGAATTGACGAGCTTTTGCGGACAATTTCCCGAAATCTCCCGCAGACCTCGAAGCGAATGAAACTGCTGTTGCCTTACGACAAGGCGGGGCTGTCGGCGCAAATCCGCGAAAACGGCAAGATTTTTTCCGAGGAATACACGGAAAACGGCGTTCTGCTGGACGCGCTTGTTGACGTGGTGCTGATAAAGCAGATGAGCGAATTTGAGGTCGGAGATTAACCGAGCAAACCTCGCGGTTGCGGCGTTCGTAGCGAAAGCGGTTGCTGTTGATATCGAACAATCGGCTCGGCAATCTCGTTGCACGCTAAATTCTCGCGAAAACAGCGCGGCTGAGCGCGATGACTCAGCTCATCAGCACCTCGCAACTCCCAACGCTTCTCACGGTGAGGACGTGACAGGAGTTGATGCCGAAAATCTTCTCCATTTTCATTTTGAACTGCTGTAAATCCTCGAACGGCACAAATGCGAGCATTGAGCCGAAATAACCCGAGCCGTGAACGCGGCACGCACCCTTACGGTGAAGAACACCCTCGGCGATGTTGAGGGCGATGCTGAGCGGCTGGTGGCGAACATCGCTCGGTGTGTAGATGTTCTGCAAATATTTGAACGATGAGTCGCCGCTTTCTCTCACGGACGACAGGAAACCATCGAAATTTTCGTTTTTCAGCGCGTGGACGATTTTCTCCACGCGCTCGTTTTCGCGGAAAAAGTGTATCGAGCGCAAAACCGCGCGGTCGCCGAATTTGTCGCGCAAATCCTTCAAATTCAGCGTGATATCCTCGATTGCGAGCTGGCGCAGGCTGTTGCAGTCGAAATAGTCCGCGATTGATTTCATCTCGGCTTGAATTTCGGCGTATTCCTTGGAGAAATCGCCGTACTTTGCGCCCGTGTTGACGATGCATAGCGCGTGCTTGTACTGACTGAAATCAGAGCGGATTTCCTCGATAATCGGCATATCCTCGTCCTTGAAATCAATCGCGACAAATCCCCCGACTGCGCAGGAAACCTGGTCTATAAGCCCCGACGGTTTCCCGAAATACTCGTTTTCGGCAAAACGCGCAATTTGAGCAAGCGTTGCGGGACGGATTTGACCGTTGTTGAACAGGTGTGTAATAATCGTGCCTATCAAAATCTCAAAAGCCGCCGAGCTTCCCAAACCGCAATTTTGGATAATTTTGGAAGTAGTGTAAGCCTTGAAGCCGCCGATGTTGTAGCCGTTTCGCTTGAAACCCTTCAGCGCGCCGCGGATAAGCGCAGCCGACGTGAGCTTTTCCTCCTCTTTCATATCGAGGTCGTCGATGCTGATTTTTTCCTCGGGGAAACCCTCGGACTTTATCGTGATAAAACCATCATCGGTCGGCTCTGCGACAGCGATTGTGTCAAGGTCAATGCTCGCGGCAAACGCTTTTCCGCAAGCGTGAGTTGTGTGGTTACCGCAGATTTCAACGCGCCCCGGAGCCGAGAAGAAACGGTGTGCGCCGAGAGTGCCGAAATGCTCCGCGAAGCCGCATTCTGCGTTGCGGTAACGCATCTTCTGCGCCTCGAGAGCGTTCGCCGAGTAAATTTCATCGATTTTTTTAACGGCAGGTTTCATATATTTTCCTTTCAATCTTTTTCGGTGTAGAACATATGCTTTGCCTTTTCCTTATGTGCGGAAACGCTCAGGACAAGCCCCATACACGCGTGCATCATAATCATCGCGGTGCCGCCCGTGCTGATAAACGGGAGCGGTATGCCGATAACGGGAACAACCGAAAGCACCATTCCGATATTGACCACGCAGTGAAAGAACACCATCGCGAAAACTCCCACGCAAATCAGCTTCCCGAGCGGGTCGGACGCGCCCGAGGCGTTTGACAAAAGCTTCAGGCAGAGCA
Source organism: uncultured Clostridia bacterium (assembly GCA_945829235.1). GTDB lineage: Bacteria > Bacillota > Clostridia > Oscillospirales > Ruminococcaceae > CAG-115. The sequence continues at coordinate 41,745 of CALZUA010000004.1, forward strand.
GTGCCAGCGCAATCACAACCGCCATACACCCGATAAATCCAAGCGTCATTCCGATGTACGAGAACACAAAGTCGTTGTTCATCTCGGGGGTATAGGTGTAGTTTGAGGTATCCTCGAAGCCAAGACCTTTGAGTTGCCCCGAGCCGAGCGCAATTGTGCCGTTGTACTGTTGCATATAGAGGTTGAGCCGCTCCTCCTCTTGCATTTGCTTGTCAAAGAGGATAAGGAAGCGTTGCCGGTGATGTTCTTTCATCACGAAATTCCACACAACCAGCACAATCGGCGGCGTTATCGCAACCGCGCCTACAATATATTTCCAAGAAATCCCGCCCATAAACAGCATACAGATGAAAATGAACAGGAAAACCAGCGCCGAGCCCGCGTCGCCTTGAATTAAAATCAGTCCCACGGGGAACAGCCCGTGTACGCAGACCAGCAAAAAGTGCTTCGGGGAATTCAGCTTGTCGCCGAGCTTTGAGATGTGCGTGGCAAGCGTGATGATGAACACGAATTTGAGGATTTCGGACGGCTGAATGTTGAAGAAACCGAAGTCCAGCCAAGCGATATCGTCATCGCGGTGCCGACCGAGCGGCGTGAACAAAAGCAACTGCAAAATCACGGCAATCGGCGCGTAAATAAACCACATTTTCGAGATGAATTTGTAGTCGATGAAGCTGATTATCGTTGAAACCGCGATGCCGAGAATTGCCGCAGTAATCTGCGTTGGCACAACGGACGCGATTTCAATAACTCCCGTTTCGTACATCGCGTTCACGAGAAAAATATCGAACGCGGTTAACGAAATGCAGATTATCGGCAGAAATTTATCGACGTGCTTGAGGTGATTTAGGAAGAATTTCAAAACAGATTTTATATTTGACATATGTTTAACAATCCATAACAAAAAATTAACTTATACACACTTTATTATATACCTTTTTCGCGTTATTTTCAATAGAAAACCCGTGAAATAATTTTTCAGCCGAAAATTCGCCGAAAACGCCAAAAAGCCGAGATTTTTTTGAAAATCTTCGGCTTTTTTCACAAATATTTTTGGCAATTTTGTGGGAATTATTTCGCGGCTGTTTGCCTCGTCACGAGTTTTCCCATAAATTCACGCGTGTGCAAAGGACGACCGTTTACGATGCCCTGAATGTAGTCGATACCGAAAGCGTTCGCGGTTTCGAGGAGCTGTTGGTTGTCGATACCCTTGATGCAGATTTTGATGCCGCGCTCGTGCGCCTTTTCGATGAACGAGCGGACGTAAGACGCGGAAACCTCGTCGCCGCAAAGACGGTGCATATTGAGCTTGATGACCTTTATGTAGGGGTTCTCGAGAACCGCGTCCGTGAGGAAAATGCCCTGCTTGTCGTCCGCGACAATGTTCACACCGAGCGAGTCAAGCTGTTTGAGGTTGACGTTGCTCTTGGCGAGGGTTCCCGTGCTCTCGGAGGTGATAACGTTCACAGCGTCCGGCGGGAGCGAGTACTCCAAAAGCGATTGTTTAAGCGAAAGAACGCTGAAATCGGAGCTGAGCGTGGACTCCGCGATGTCGAAGCCTATCTTGAAATTCTCAAGCCCGCTTTCACGCACTGCCGCGCAAAATTCGCACAACCGCTTCATTGCGTACTCGTATACCTTGTCCTCGTATCCGAGCCTTTCCAGAATAGGGGCAAAGCGCTCTTTGGACACGATGATATCGTTGTTCGCCCAGAACAAATTCCCGTCACAGCTCGCAAGTTCGCCCGTGTGCGCGTTTATAATCGGCGTGTAGAGGAAGTAGAAGCCCTTGAAATCGTTCTCCGCCGCATCGATTATCAGCCGTCTTACGCGGAGATTTTCGTCCAGCTTTTCCTCGAGGTCAACGGAATAGGTAACCGGCGTCTGCGATTTTCTTTCTTTGGCAAGCCGCAGAGTTCTTGTCGCCGCTTTAACGCAGTCGGCAAAGCTGTACACATCATCGGGGTAAAAGGTAATTCCCGTGAACATCTCGATTTTGTACTCGGATTCGTTCAGGAACCACGGTGCGCGGAATTTGCTGAGGATAGCCCGCGCAAGTCCGGTTGTTTCACCCTTATCGGTGCCGTCAAGCGTTACCACGAGGATATCGTTGGAGTAACGGTAAATCTTTTTTCTGCTGTGAACGGGTATCGCCGAAATGTACTCGGCAACGCTCTTTATCACTTCATCTGCGTAGCGATAGCTGAACGCTTCAGACATTGACTTGTAGTTCGCGATTTCGATGGACACAATCGCGCAAGGCTCACCGCGCTCGATTTTCGCCTTCATATCGCGTTCAAACGCACTCTCGTTCGGGATACCGGTGATGTGGTCGGTGTAGGCAAGCCGCTCGAGGTGTTCTTGTGAAAGAGCAAGCTGGTTTTCCATAAGCGAGCGGTAAATCAGTGACGCGAGAATTGACGTAAGGCTTCGGAGCATCTTGCGGTCACGGTTTGACCAAACTCTGTCGGTCTGGTTGGAAACGAAGATAATCATTCCCTTGGCAATGCCGTTTTCAAACACTCTTGAAATTGCACAGCTTCTGTTTTTGCTCGATTCACCGCGCAACTCGTCCTCGTTCACGCACACAACCGCGTTCACGTCAAGCAGTTCGTTTATATGTTCATCTTTTTCTTGTTGCGAGATAACGGGAATAAGGTTTCCTGCCTCGTCCCAGTGGTACACCTTAACCGGCACGCAGTCGTCCGCGGCAAACAGCATTTTGTCCAGCCCGAAATAGTCATCGATAATCGGGATAATGTTGGCGAAAGCCTCGGCGGTGTTCTTGCATTTAAGGGTGTGCGAGTAGACGTTGTTTATGAGGATTTGGTCCTCAAAATTCTCGCCGAGGAGCTTGTTTGCGTTCTGGCTGTTCTCCATTTCCTCGCCGATAACAACGTAGGAATTTGCAATCTCCGATACCGTTTGCACCATTATCTCGAGCAACGGCGCGCTCTCGTTGATATCCTCAAGCGACTCGCCCGCGATAATCCAGCTCGCGCAGGTTCTGTGCTTGACGCGGATACTTTTCTTGCGCTGATAGCTCATCTTGTTGAGGTTCACCTTTTTGTCCTGCTGATAAGCGGACGCGATAATGCTCCCGTCGTTTGCCACAATAGCGGAGTAAAGCCCCTTGATATGCGAAAACGGCTGTTGGATAAGCTCAAGATAATCCTCGCCGAGAATATCCCGCAAATCCGGCTCATCGTTTGAGCGGATTGCCTCCTTGATTTTGGTGCGGAACTTGTGCATAACGGCGTCCTCGCTCTCGCACTCGAGATACTCGGTGACATCAAACATCATTCCGCAGAAATCGGTCGCACCCTTCGAGGGATGCTCCGCGCCCGCTGACATAAAGAACCAGCGGTATTCTCCGTCCATTTTCAGGCGCGCGTGAGTTTTGATACTGCCGCCCTTGCCGTTTATAACCTCGTTCACGATACTGCAAAACGGCATATAATCATCGGGGTGCAGAATTTCGCTCAAAAGCGTTTTTCTTTTATCGGAAAACGGATTTGTCTTGCCGAAAAATTCAATCGGAAAGCCGGGCTTGTATTTCATAAAGAAGGCGTAATTTCCGCTGTTCATCACAGCTCTGTCCAATTTCGACACTCAAATCACCTCTTGTCAATATTTTTTTGATAATAATTCGGCTTTGTAAATTCACACATTGAATATATTTATTCATTTACTATATACATTATACCAAAATTATTTCAACATTTCAAGTGGTTTTTTGTTATTTTTACAAATTTTTCATAAATATTGCTGTAATTTCACAAATTCGTCACGAAATTCATAGGTAGTTTTCACTAACCTTGTTTTTTGACAACACTTTTTCGGAAAAATCAAAAACTACTTGTCATATAGCCGCGTATATGTTATAATAAAAATATATGTGTATCGTTTCGGCGATAGAAATTTTTTGATTTAGAGGAAAATTATGGTAATTATCAACGTCAATATCAAGTCAATGGCGAACAACGATTTTGCAAACGGTTATGTGAGAACAAACGGCGGTATTTTCACGGAAATCGGCGATATGAAGGACTACAAGCCGACTGACGAGGAAGTTATCGACGGGGAGGGCGCGGACCTTTACCCCGGTTTTATCGACGCGCACTGTCACCTCGGAATGTGGTCGGACGCGCTTTGCTTCGAGGGTGACGACGGAAACGAGGACACCGACCCCGCAACCCCGCACCTTCGCGCAATCGACAGCATAAACGCGCTTGACCGCTGTTTCGGGGACGCGGCGCGGGCGGGCGTTACCGCGGTCTGCACCGGTGTCGGGAGCGCAAATCCTATTGGCGGCTCGTTTGCGCTTATCAAAACCTACGGCTCGAAGCGCGTGGACAAGCTGATTGTCAAAAATCCCGCCGCGATAAAGTTCGCGCTCGGCGAGAACCCCAAGAGCACCTACAACGACCGCGATGAAACTCCCGTTACCCGAATGGCAACGGCGGGGATTATCCGCGAAAATCTCGCGAAGGCGCTTCGTTATAAGGAAGATTTGGACGAGTACACCCGCACAAAAGGCACGGACGATGAAACCTCTCGCCCCGATTTTGACGCGAAGTGCGAGGCGCTGATGCCGCTATTTAATAAGAAGGACAAGCTCAAAGCGCATTTTCACTGTCACCGCGCGGACGATATCTTCACGGCAATCCGCATTTCAAAGGAGTTCAACCTCGACTATGTTCTGATACACTGCACGGACGGCGGGATTATTGCCGAGGAGCTTGCCGAGGATATGCCCGCCGTGGTTCTCGGACCTCTTATGGGTGACCGCGGAAAGCCCGAGCTAGCGCACCACGACATAAAAACGCCGGCGGTGCTCTCGGAAAACGGGATAAAGTTTGCGATTTGCACCGACCACCCCGAAACGCCTATTCAATATCTCCCGCTTACGGCGGCTCTTGCCGTTCGCGGCGGGCTTTCACGCGATGAAGCGTTGCGCGCGATAACGATAAACGCCGCCGCGATTATCGGTGCGGCGGACAAAATCGGCTCTGTTGAGGTGGGAAAGGACGCGGATTTTTCGCTGTTCAAGGGCGACCCGCTCGATATAACCGAAACGCCCGTTTTGGTTTGCGTTTCGGGAAAAATTGTTGAAATGGGAGAATGAAAATGAGAGAAATCAATGCTGAAGTAATCACAAATGCTGTTGCTAAACTTTGCGTGGAGGCGAATTTGCACCTGCCCGAGGGTATGCGCGAGTGCATAAGAAACGCTCAGAATAACGAGGAGAGCGAGCTTTGCAAGAGCGTTCTCGGCGACCTTGAGCGCAATCTTGACGCCGCCGAGGAGCTTTCCGTGCCGATTTGTCAGGACACGGGAATGGCGGTTGTTTTCGCGGAAATCGGTCAGGACGTACATATTATAAATGGCGGCTTCGAGGACGCGGTGAACAATGGCGTTGCGAAGGGCTATGTTGAGGGGAAACTGCGGCTCAGCGTTGTCGGAGACCCGATTGAGCGCGTGAACACCGGCAACAACACCCCCGCGGTTATTCACACGAAAATTGTTGATGGAGAGCAAATCCGGCTTATGGTCGCGCCGAAGGGCTTCGGAAGCGAGAATATGAGCCGTCTGAAGATGTTCACGCCGTCTGCAAGCAAGGAAGATATCGTCAATTTCATCATCGAAACCGCGTCTGTTGCGGGGAGCAATCCTTGCCCGCCGATTGTTGTCGGAGTGGGAATCGGCGGCGATTTCGAGCAGTGCGCGTACCTCGCGAAAAAGGCGCTCTGCCGCGATTTGACCGAGCGAAACCCGAAGGCACTGTACGCGGAGATGGAGAAGCAGGCGCTTGACGGGATAAACCGACTCGGCATCGGCGCGCAGGGCTTCGGCGGCACGCAGACCGCGCTTTACGTCAACATTGAGCAAGCTCCCACGCACATCGCAGGCTTGCCGGTTGCGGTGAATATGGGTTGCCACGTCACCCGGCACGCCGTTTGCGTGATTTAACCAAGCACCGCGAACCTTGCCGGAGGACTTGCCGAGCTTGCGATTTCACCGAATTGAATATGCCGTAAATCTGCGCGGCTTTTCGCAAAAACGCGGGCTTTTGGCTTCGCTGAAAACGGGAAACGAGCGATAAACTTTTTTGTTTTTTCTGCAACCTTTTTCGGAGTTATCGGGTATTATAAGTAAATCGGAGTTTTATTATGGATTTTTCTCTGAAAACATCGGAGAGCTTTAATGAGGTAATGCGGCACTACTTGCCGATGGTTTACCGAATAGCTTTCACGCGCCTTGGAAACGCCGCCGAAGCCGAGGACGCGGCGCAGGACGTTTTTGTGCGTTATTTCAAGGCGGATAAAACCTTTGAATCCGAGGAGCACCGCCGTGCTTTTCTGATACGTTGCGCGGTTAACCGGGCAAATTCCTATGCAAAAAGTGCCCACTCTCAGCACACCGCCCACACCGATGCTCTCGAAAACCTGCCCGACGACGCGCTCCAAACGGGCGACACAACCGCTGATTCCGCTCTGAAAGCCGAGTTGCACCGAGAAGTTCTGGAGGCGGTTATGCGGCTTGCTCCCGATTATCGAACGGCGATTTACCTGTTTTATTTCGAGGATATGAGCGTTGCGCAGATTGCCGCGGCAACGCGTTCGCGTGAAAATACCGTAAAATCGCGGCTGTCGAGAGCACGCGAAAAGCTCAAAGCCGAGCTTTCCGACCTCAATTTTGACTGAAAGGAGAAATTTTATGAAATTCAGCGAAGAATACAAGTCGGCGATGAACGAAATTTCTCCCGATGAACAAACCTCGCGGCGCATTGAAAATGCGGTTATGGAGCGGATTTCCGTTCCCGAAAAGAAGAAAAAGCCGTTTTACGTTTACGCGGGAGCGCTTTCGGGCGCGGCGGCTTGCATAGCGGTTTTGTGCGTTGTGCTGATTAACGTCAACTCGGGCGGCTTGGAGAACAACTCCGGCGGCATAGCTCTTGCACCATCGAGCAACTATGCCAATAAAGCGGAGGCAAGTGTTGCTGATACGGCGGAAAGCGCGCCGACGGATAACGCAAAGGACATTGTCAACGAGTACCAGTCCGCGGCGGGAAGCTCGGGACTTGAAGCTCCTGCGACACCCGCGGCTTCGGACAGCGAAAACCGTAGCTCCCAGCCCCAAGACGACACTGCCGTGCAGGAGTACACGATAACGTTTTTGCCCGGCGGCGCGGTTATTCTCGAGGGCGACAATTTTCACGCGGAATTTCGCTCAAACAGCACGGTAACGCACTTTGTAAAGCCTCAACAAGACCTTTCCCGCGCGAAAACGGTTGACGGTGAGCTTTACCGAATTCGCCTCGAAAGCAACTATCTGTACATTTTCGAGGACGACTTGCAGACCGCGGAGTGTTACAAACTCGTTTAATTTCAAAAAACAAAACGGAGCCGGTCAAGGCTCCGTATTTTTCTGCTCGGAGAAGCGAACCAGCTTCGCGATTTCCATAGTAATAGTTTTGTCGCGCGCGTTGCCGTTCACCATAAACGTGCTGTTGCGCTTGTAAATCACGCTCCGCTTGTCGTACAGCTCGTTCAGTTGCTCTTTCGTGTTTTTCACCACAAGCGGGCGATTTTTGTCGCCCTGAATACGGCGGTAGCACTCCTCAAACGACGTGTTGATGTACACGGAAATTCCGCTTTCCCGTGCGTAACGCGCCGTTTCATCGTTAATCAGCGCGCCGCCGCCCGTTGCCACAACACACCCGTTTGCAAGCTCACGGATATATTTCGCTTCAAGCTCGCGGAAATGCGGTTCGCCGAATTTGTCGAAAATTTCGGGAATAGTCATCTTTTCCGCGTTCACAATATATTTGTCAAGGTCGATAAAGTTCATCGAAAGCGCCTTCGCCAACATTCGCCCGATGTGACTTTTCCCACAACCCATAAACCCGCATAAATACACGCTCATATTAAGTTCTCCATATCGATAATCAGTTTATCGATATCTTCTTTATTGAATTTCGCGCCATACCAGATTTCGTGCGCGGCAACCGCCTGCAAAACCAGCATCGCCATACCGTTCAAGCCTTTTTTGCCCTTTGCACGAGCGGTTTTCACGAGCAGGGTTTCCTTCGGGTTATAAATCACGTCAAAAACGTAGTCGAACTTTGCGACAGCTTCCTCGGTGCACGGCATTCTGTCGGTTTTCGGGAACATTCCCACGGGCGTTGCGTTTATCAGCAAATCGCCGCCGTCCGTTTCTTCAAGGCAACCGCTCTCGATAACCGAGATTTTCACCGCGGCATCGGGATTCTGCGCCTTTATCTCCTCGACAACCTTTTCTGCAAGCGGCAAATCGCTTTTCAGCGCGGCAATTGTAAGCTCTGCGCCCTCAAGTGCCGCTTCAATGCAAATCATTCTTCCAACGCCGCCACAACCGATAACCGTAACCTTTGAACCCAGCGTTGCGCCGAGCAGTTCAATTGACTTTGTGAAGCCGATAACGTCGGTGTTGTAGCCGACCTTTTCGCCGCCTTTAACGCAGTTTACCGACTGATAACGCTTCGCGCCCTCGGACAGCTCCGCGCAGTAATCGATAATCGCAACCTTGTGCGGAATTGTGACGTTAATTCCCGCGAACTCGTCCAGAAACGCGTATTTCCCCGAAAGCTCCTCGGGCGCGATATCGTTGAGCGAGTATTCGGCGGGTTTGCCCGACAGCTCAAATAAGCGCGTGTGAATTTGCGGTGAGAGGGAGTGTCCGAGCGGGTGACCGATTAAGCAGTATTTGTTCATATTATTCTCCTTTAACAGAGGCAAGCGCCTTTTCAAGCGATTCGAGGTTTTCGATATTCGCGAAAACAACGCCCTTGAGTGTTTTTCTAACCAAACCTGTCAATACTTTATTCGGACCGAGCTCGATAAACGTATCAATTCCCGCGCTCTGCATAGCGTTCAGCTCGTCCACAAATTTCACAGGTGAGCAGATATGCGCCGCGAGATAGCTCGGCATATCGGAAAAGTCCTCGAGCTTTTTGCCGTAAAGGTTTGCGTAAAAATCGCACTTCGGCGCGCTGAACGTGAAATCCTTGATTGCCGCCTCAAACTCGTCCGCCGCGCTCTGCATCATTTTCGTGTGGAAAGCCGCTGAAACCGCAAGCTTAACCGAGCGTTTTCCCATTTCGGTGAACTTTGCGATTGCTTCGTCAACGGCGGATTGTTCTCCGGCAATAACCGTCTGAACAGGCGAGTTGTAGTTCGCGGGAGCAAGAAAGCCGTTTACCTCGCCGCAGATTTTGTCGATGGTTTCGTTGTCAGCGCCGATAATCGCCGCCATAGCGCCGGTTGAGTTCTCGGCGGCTTTTGCCATAGCCTCGCTACGGAGCTTGATTGCCTTGAAAGCGTCCTCGAGCGTCAACATACCGCTTGCGTACATCGCCGCGTATTCACCGAGAGAGTGCCCCGCAACCGCTTCGCAGTCCAGCCCGTTTTCACGAGCCGCGCAAAGCGACAAAAGCGAAGCCGTGAAAATCGCGGGCTGTGAAAGACGCGTCTGAGCAAGCTCCTCGGCAGTCGAATTTGCGAGCTTGTCCTTCAGGTCAAAGCCCAAGATGTCCGAGCCGCACTCGAGGATTTCCTTCGCAGGTGTGAATTTTTCCGCCAAATCCAGCCCCATTCCCTGATACTGCGAGCCTTGTCCCGAAAATAAAAATGCCTTTTTCATAATAAAATTTTTCCTTTCCTCGGCGTTTTGCCGTTTAATTTCAACTTTCTACTTGACAAATTACACAAAATAGGGTAAAATAATAATGTATTGTTATTTTGTGGAACATTCTCAGACTGTTGAAAATCCGGCGTATGTCTGAAGGCAGTTCTTATCAACAAGTTGTGTTATTATTATACAATATTTTTAAAATAAAATCAAGGAGATTTTTGATGAGCGGACTAGAAATTGTAGGAACAGGAAGTTATTTCCCCGAATTTGTTGCCGATAACGACAAGTTTTCGGAAATTCTCGACACCTCGGACGAGTGGATTTTCCCGAGAACGGGTATCAAACAGCGCCACATCGCCGTGGATATGCCGAATTATGCGATGGGCGTGAATGCCGCGAAAAACGCGCTTGAAAACGCGGGAATGTCCGCGGAGGAGATTGACCTCATTATCGTTTCAACCTGCACGCCCGATTTCTTCTATCCCGCGATGTCTTGTCTGATACAGAAGCATATCGGCGCGAAGAACGCGTCCTGCTTCGATGTGAACAGCGCCTGCACGGGTTTTATCACGGCGGTTGATATCGCGCACAAGTTCCTCGAAACCGGCGCACACAAAAACGTGCTCGTTGTAGCAAGCGAAAAGCTCTCCGCTCAACAGGACTACACCGACAGAGCCTCCTGCATTCTTTTCGGCGACGCGGCGGGAGCGGTTGTTTTGAGGAAGAGCGAGAAGAAGTTCAGCTCGTTTATGGGCGCGGAGGGCGACGAGTTTGAGGCGCTTTACTGCAAGGTTCACTACGAGAGCAACTGCCCGTTTTATGATAAGGAGAAGGACTACTACAACAACTGCTTCGACACGTTTGCGAAGCAGAATTATCTCGTTCAGGACGGAAAAGCGGTGTATAAATTCGCAGTAAACGCGATGTCAAATGCGGTGAGCGTTGTTGCGAAGGATTTCGGGATTTCGCCCGAGGCGCTGGATTTGGTTATCCCGCATCAGGCAAATCTTCGCATTATCGCCAAAGCAACCGAGCTTCTCGGAATTTCATCTGATAAAGTTTACACGAACATTGAGTATATGGGAAATGTTTCGAGCGCTTGTATTCCCGTGGCGCTGGACGAGCTTAACCGTGCCGGCAGAGTCAAGAAGGGTATGAAGCTCTGTATGGTCGGCTTCGGCGCGGGACTTACATTCGGTTCTATAATAATGGAAGTTTAAGATATATTAAATAATGTAGAAGGGGTTAAACTATGAGTAAAACTGCAATTATCACAGGTTCGGGTAGAGGAATAGGCGCGGCGATTGCAAAACGTCTTGCAAAGGACGGATTTGATATCGTCATAAACGAGCTTTCTGCCGAGGCAGGCGAACAAACCGCCGAGGAGTGCCGTGCGCTCGGAGTAAAAGCGAGCGTTTACGCGTGCGATGTTTCAAACTACGCTCAGTGCGAGGAAATGGTGAAGAAGGTCAAGGAAGAATTCGGCACGATTGACGTTCTCGTCAACAACGCGGGCATCACCCGCGACGGTCTGCTCCTCAGAATGAGCGAGGAAACCTACGACGATGTTATCAGAATTAACCAGAAATCCGTGTTCAATATGACAAAGCTGGTTGGCGCGGTTATGCTCCGCCAAAAGGGCGGAAGTATCGTAAATCTCGCGTCCGTTGCCGGTCTTTACGGAAACCCCGGTCAGATGAACTATTCCGCTTCAAAGGGCGCGGTTATCGCGATGACAAAGACTTCCGCTAAGGAACTCGGTTCGCGCGGTATTCGCGTAAACGCGGTAGCTCCCGGCTTTATCAGCACGCCGATGACCGACAAGCTCACCGATGAGCAGAAAAACGCTATTCTTGCGCAGATTGCCATGAAGCGCTACGGCACGGCAGACGAGGTTGCAAATGTTGTCGCGTTCCTCTGCGGCGAGCAGTCGTCCTATGTAACGGGGCAGATTGTTGAAATCAGCGGCGGATTAAGTATGTGAGAAATTCGGAGGAAGTATGGATAGAAGAGTTGTAATAACAGGTTTGGGGTGCGTTACTCCTTGCGGAAACTCGCCCGAGGAGCTTTGGAACAGCCTTTTGGAAGGCAAGCACGGCTTTGAGCTTGCACCGTGGTTTCCCGACCAGGAGCCCGATAATCTGAACGTTGTCGCGAGAGTCAAGAACTTTGACCCGACAACCGTTATTGATAAGAAAGAGGTTCGCAGAAGCGACGTTATCACGCAGTACGCGGTTTTCTGCGCGGACCAGGCTCTCAAGGACGCGGGAACCGATTTGAAGGATATCGACCCGTTCAGAGTGGGTTGCGTTATCGGAAGCGGCATCGGCGGCATCGAAACGACCTATGAGGAAATGTACAATTACCGCGAGAAGGGCAACAAGCGCGTTTCCGTGTTCACGATAACCAAGATGATTGGAAATATGGCGGCGGGAACGGTTGCCATCAAGTTCGGCTTCAAAGGCTCGAATTTCTGCGTTACCACGGCTTGCGCTACGGGCACGCAGTCAATCGGCGAGGCTTTCAGAATGATTAAGCACGGCTACCTTGACGCGGCGCTTGCGGGCGGCACGGAACACGCAGATATCGGCTTCTGCCTCGCCTCGTTCAACAATATGAAGGCAATCACGCGCTCTCAGGACGTGGATAAGGCTTCTATCCCGTTTGACGCGGAGAGAAGCGGATTTGTTCTCGGCGATGGTTGTGGAATTGTTGTTCTCGAGGAGTACGATCACGCAAAGGCGCGCGGAGCGAAGATTTACGCGGAAATCAAGGGCTACGGCTCAACCTGCGACGCTTTCCACGAAACAAGCCCCGACCCCGAGGGAGCGGGCGGCGCACAAGCGATGCGGCTTGCTGTTGAGGAAGCGGGGATACCGTTTGAGCAGGTAAACTATATCAACGCGCACGGCACTTCCACTCACATGAACGATATGACCGAAACCAAGGCTATTAAGGCGGCTTTCGGTGAACACGCGAAGAATATCGCGATAAACTCCACAAAGTCGATGACGGGACACCTTCTCGGTGCGGCGGGAGGCGTTGAGGCGATTGTCACGGCGCTCTCCGTCAAGAACGGCAAGGTTCACCGCACGCTCGGACTGAAAAACCCCGACCCCGAGTGCGACCTCGATTATGTTGTTGAGGGAACACGCGAGATGAAGGTAACCGCGGCACTCAGCAACTCGCTCGGCTTCGGCGGTCACAACGGCTGTATCTGCCTTGTCCCTGTTGAGGATTAACGACAACTGAATTTCGGAGGATTTATAATGAGTACAAAGGAAAAAATAATCACACCCATCGAGGACACCGTGGAGTGCGTTGAGGCGCTTGCGAAAATCGTCAAGGAGAACAAGCTCTCCAAAATCAAAATCAGCACAGAGGTTATTGATATCGTAATCGAGGGCGAGTGCCGTCCCGTGCCGCCCGTTATGCCCGCGATGCCGCCGATGGGAATGCCCGCAATGCCTGCGCCCGCCGGAAGCGCTCCTGCGGCAAGCGCAAAGCCTGTTGAAGAAGCAAAGGGCAACATCATCACCTCTCCGATTGTCGGCACGTTTTACTCGTCACCCGCTCCCGAGAAGCCTGCTTATGTTAAGGTTGGCGACAGCGTAAACGCGGGCGATGTTGTGTGCATTATTGAGAGTATGAAGCTGATGAACGAGATTAACAGCGAGTTTTCGGGCAAGGTTGCCGAAATTTACGTCAACAACGGCGAGCCTGTCGAGTTCGGACAGAAGCTGATGAGAATTGAATAAGGAGCGGCTATGACTTTAAATCTTGAGCAAATCAAAGAAATTATCCCTCATCGCGACCCGTTTTTGCTTATCGATGAGGTAACCGAGCTTGAACCGGGCGTTCGCGTTACTGCGAAAAAGTACCTCAAGCCCGATGAATACTGGTTTAAGGGGCATTTCCCCGGACAGCCCGTAACTCCCGGCGTGCTGATGATTGAGATGCTCGCGCAAGCGGGAGCAGTCTGCGCGCTTTCCCTCCCCGAGAACAAGGGCAAAATCGCGTTCTTTGCGGGTATCGACAAGGCGCGTTTCAGAGGACAGGTTCTCCCGGGCGACACGCTCGAGCTGTCGGTTGAGATGACCGAGCAGAGAGGTCCTATCGGCTTCGGAAAAGCCGTTGCCAAGGTGAATGGCAAGAAAGTCGTTACCGCAGAGATTTCCTTCGCGGTTGCCGAGCCCAAGTCCGAATAATTGTTGGGAGTAGACGGAATGTTTAATAAAATACTTATCGCAAATCGCGGAGAAATTGCCATTCGCATAATGAGAGCCTGCCGCGAGCTTGGAATAAAGACGGTCGCGGTGTACTCCGAGGCGGACAAATCCGCTCTTCACGCGCAGATTGCCGACGAAGCAATTTGTATAGGTCCCGCGGCGTCAAAGGACAGCTACCTCAACACAAAGGCAATTCTCGCCGCTTGTGAAATCACTCACGCCGAGGCAATTCACCCGGGCTTCGGGTTCTTGTCCGAAAACGCGGATTTTGCACGCTTGTGTGAAAAGTGCGGGATTGCCTTCATCGGTCCTACCGGCGACATTATGGACGCAATGGGCGACAAGGCGAGTGCAAAGCAGACGATGAAAAACGCGGGAGTGCCTGTAATTCCCGGCTCGGACGGTGTTGTGCCTACTCTCGAAAAGGCTTATGAGCTTTGCCGCGAAATCGGTTATCCCGTGATGCTGAAGGCTTCGGCAGGCGGCGGCGGACGCGGTATCCGTCTTGTCAACACCGAGGACGAGCTTGAGAGCAACTTCCTCACGGCAAGCAAGGAAGCGCTCGATTTCTTCGGAAACGGCGATATCTACATCGAGAAATTCCTCGTAAATCCGCGCCACATCGAGTTCCAGCTCCTTGCGGACAACTACGGAAATGTCGTTCACCTCGGAGAGCGCGACTGCTCGCTTCAGCGCAGAAACCAGAAGGTTCTCGAGGAAAGCCCCAGCCCGATTATGACCGAGGAGCTTCGCGAGAAAATGGGAAATGCGGCGGTAAGCGCGGCGAAGGCTTGCGGTTATCGGAACGCGGGTACGATAGAATTTCTTGTGGATAAGGACAAGAATTTCTATTTTATGGAAATGAACACGAGAATTCAGGTCGAGCACCCCGTAACCGAGTTTGTCACGGGAATTGACCTTGTAAAAGCGCAGATAAGAGTTGCGGCGGGAGAGCGGCTTTGGTTCTCGCAGAGGGACGTAAAGGTGAGCGGACACGCGATTGAGTGCCGCATTAACGCCGAGGACCCGCGTCACAACTTCCGTCCCTGCCCCGGAACGATAAATTCGCTTCACGCGCCCGGCGGCTTTAACGTGCGTATCGACAGCGCGGTTTATGCGGGCTACACGATTCCGCCGTATTATGATAGTATGATTGCCAAACTGATTGTTCACGGCGGCGACAGGGAAGAAGCGATTATGAAAATGCGCGTTGCCCTCGCAGAGTTTATCATCGGCGGCGTTGAAACCAACATTGATTTTCAGCTTCGTTTACTGCGTGACGAGAATTTCGTCAAGGGTGAATTTGACAACGGTTATCTTAACCGAACAAACATTATGGAGGAGTAATCGCCGATGAATATTGAGGATATGTTCAAGGTCGTCAAGGCGCGTTTCACCGACGATAATCACCAGACCGTACAGGCGGAAAAGGACGTTGAAATCCCACAGGACTTGCTGTTCAAATGCCCGCGTTGCGGCGGCGTTTTGTACAATGATGAGTTTGTGAACAATATGAAGGTCTGCCCGAAATGCGGTTATCACGCGCGTTTGACGTGGCAGGAGCGACTTGATATGACCGTTGACAAAGACAGCTTCCGCGAGCTTGACGAAAATCTCGTTTCGCTCAACCCGATTGGTTTCCCGCATTATGAGGAAAAAGTCGCGAAAATGGGCGAGCAGTGCAATATGAAAGAGGCAATCGTCACGGGCGAATGCACAATCCGCGGTTATCGGTGCGTTCTCGGCGTGATGGACAGCCACTTTATGATGGCGAGTATGGGAAGCGTTGTCGGCGAGAAAATCACCCGCGCATTTGAATACGCAACGGAAAAGGGCTTGCCCGTGATTATGTTCACGGCTTCGGGCGGCGCGAGAATGCAGGAGGGAATTATCTCGCTAATGCAGATGGCGAAAACCTCGGGTGCCGTTAAACGTCACAACGATGCGGGCGGGCTGTATGTAACGGTGCTGACCGACCCCACTACGGGCGGTGTACAGGCTTCGTTTGCGAGTCTTGGCGATATTCTGATTGCCGAGCCGAAGGTGCTGATAGGCTTCGCGGGGCGCAGGGTTATCCAAAACACCGTGAGAACGCGGCTTCCCGATGATTTCCAGTCCGCGGAGTTTCAGATGGAGAGCGGATTGCTGGATATGATAGTTGAGCGCGGTATGATGAGAAAAGCGCTCTCGAATATACTTAAGCTTCACGGCTTTCCGAAGGAGGCGCGCTGATGAACAATCTTACAACTTGGGAGCGAATGGAGCTTATCCACAACAAAAACCGCCCCACCGTCAATGATTACATTCCCGCGCTTTTCACGAGATTTATGGAGTTCCACGGCGACAGAATGTGCGGCGATGACGGCGCGATTATCGGCGGAATCGGCTTTTTGAGCGATACACCGGTGACTGTTCTCGCGCAGGTTAAGGGCAGAACGCTTGATGAAAACAAGAAATCGAATTTCGCGATGCCGCACCCCGAGGGCTACCGCAAGGCGCTTCGTTTGGCGAAGCAAGCCGAGAAATTCCAC
This sequence comes from uncultured Clostridia bacterium, assembly GCA_945829235.1. Lineage (GTDB taxonomy): Bacteria > Bacillota > Clostridia > Oscillospirales > Ruminococcaceae > CAG-115. The sequence goes on from CALZUA010000004.1 coordinate 58,180, forward strand.
AGACCGATTGTGTGTCTTGTGGACACGCCCGGTGCGTATTGCGGAGTTGAGGCGGAGAAGCGCTGTCAGGGTGAAGCGATTGCCCGGAATTTGTACGAATTTATGACGCTCAAAACGCCGATTGTCACGGTAATTCTCGGCGAGGGCGGAAGCGGCGGCGCGTTGGCGCTTGCTGTCTGCGATGAACTGGCAATGCTCCAAAACGCGATTTACAGCGTAATTTCCCCGAGAAGCGCGGCTTCCATTCTCTGGAAAGACCCGACCAAGGAGAAAGAAGCGGCGGAAATCCTCAAGATAACCGCGGAGGATTTGATGCGGTTTGGCGTGTGCGACAAGATTATCCCCGAGCCGGAGGGCGGCGCGCATCTTCAGCCCGCGGTTACCGCCGACAGTATCTACGAGTACATCGTGGACGCGGTTTCACGGCTCAAAACCGTTGACCTCAAGACGCTTTTGGACAACCGTTATCAGAAATTTAGAAAAATTGGTATGTTTACCGAATAATTTTAGTAAAAATTACCTGCAATTTTTGATAATTTGGTATTGATTATTTTCAAATAATGCTTTATAATAGTATTTGACAATTCCGGTTTACCGGTAAAAATATTTGGAGGTTTTATAAATGGACATTTTTGAAAAGGTAAGAGACCTTATCGCAGACCAGCTCGACATCGCAGATAAGGACACAATCACGGAAGGTTCTTCCATCACCGATGATTTGGGCGCTGACTCTCTCGACGTTGTTGACCTTGTTATGGCAATCGAGGACGAGTTCTCCGTTGAAATCCCCGAGGACGAGGTTGAGAACATCAAGCTCGTTGGCGATATCGTAAAGTATATCGAGGATAAGCAGTAATTTTTCAGCATCAAAGCCCGACAGATTTTTCTGTCGGGTTGAATTCTATATAAGGACTTGAACAGGAGGTAAACTATGTTTTGTGACAAATGCGGAAATCAATTGAGAGACGGCGCAAAGTTTTGCGATGTTTGCGGAACAAGCATCGGAGGAGCGGACAATCAGTCGGTTAATCAAGGATATGTTCAGAATACACCCCAAAATATGATGTACACTCAGCCGGCATATATGGCTCCGGTTCAGACGGCACGAAAGCCGAAAAGCCGCGCGTGGATTATCATAATTATTGCTGTCGTTGTGGCGGCGGGAATAGGCGTTGGGCTGTTTTTCCTGTTCCAGCAAAATAATCCGACATTGACCGTAAACGGCGAAAATATTCCCGTGGAGGTTTCGGGTTATGCTTGTGAAGACGGTGAATACGGCGTTGCATTCGTTGGAAAAAAGGGAAATGACATATATTTCGTATCCGTGTTGTTTGCAAGCGGTCATCCGTCCGCAGATAAAACGTATAATCCGAAGGACTCGCAGAAGGCAGTCGTTTATTTTAACCACAAGAATTTGGAAGAAAATATAGATAGTGGTGTATCAACCCACAGTCCCTATTTTACCGAAGCAACGGTTTCTGTCGGCAATTATGCCGAAAAAGAAAGAATCAGCATTTCGGCTTCAGGAAAATGCATCGGTGACGGACTTGAGTACAAATTTTCGTTAAGTGGAAATGTGGAATTTTGTGAATATTATGATTTATTGGCGAGAGTAGAAGATGTAATCGGTAATTAATTTGTATTTTAAGTAAATGGGAAGGATTTCCCGCGTGGGTTTCGGGTTTTTGTTATGCTTTTTACAAAATTAGCTATGTATTTTACAAAAAAACACTTGAAAATTTTTTGATTTTAGTGTACAATATATAATGTAATGTTCTGTTGGTTTACAGCAGAGAAATTTCATAAATGAAAGGAAAATGAACTATGAGCAAGCTCAACAAGAAGAATGTAGAGGATTTGAACGTAAAGGGAAAGCACGTTCTGGTACGCGTGGATTTCAACGTTCCGCTGAAGGACGGCAAAATCACCAACGATAACCGTATCACCGCGGCTCTTCCCACTATCAATAAGCTGACCGAAAACGGCGCAAAGGTTGTTTTGTGCTCTCACCTCGGCAAGCCCAAGAACGGCCCCGAGGCTAAGTTCAGCCTCAAGCCTGCCGCTGACAGACTCGCGGAACTCGTTTCCGCAAAGGTTACTTTCGCTCCCGATGACACTGTTGTCGGCGAGAACGCAAAGAAGGCTGTTGCCGAGATGAACGACGGCGATATCGTTGTTCTCGAGAACACCCGTTTCCGCGGCGCAGACGAAACCAAGAACGGCGAGGGCTTCTCCAAGGAGCTTGCTGACCTCGTTAACGGCGAGATTTTCGTTATGGACGCGTTCGGTTCTTCCCACAGAGCTCACGCTTCTACCGTTGGCGTAACAAAGTTTGTTAAGGAAACCGCTGTTGGTTACCTTATGAACAAGGAAATCGAGTTCCTCGGCAACGCTGTCGAGAACCCCGAGCGTCCTTTCGTTGCAGTTCTCGGCGGTGCAAAGGTTGCCGACAAGCTCAACGTTATCTCCAACCTGCTTGAAAAGTGCGACACTCTGATTATCGGCGGCGGTATGGCTTACACCTTCCTCAAGGCTCAGGGCAAGGAAGTTGGTACTTCGCTCGTTGATGACGAGAAGATTGATTACTGCAAGGATATGATTGCCAAGGCTGAAAAGAACGGCAAGAAGCTCCTTCTCCCCATTGATACCACAATCGCAAAGGCTTTCCCTGACCCGATTGACGCTCCTATCGATGTTCAGGTTGTTGACTCCGACAAGATTCCCGCAGATATGATGGGACTTGATATCGGCGACAAGACAATGAAGCTCTTCGCAGACGAGGTTAAGTCCGCAAAGACTGTTGTATGGAACGGCCCGATGGGTGTTTTCGAGAACCCCACACTTGCAAAGGGTACAATCGCTGTTGCTAAGGGAATGGCTGAAGCAAACGCTACCACAATCATCGGCGGCGGCGACTCTGCGGCGGCTGTTGTTCAGCTCGGTTTCGCTGACAAGATGAGCCACATCTCCACCGGCGGCGGCGCTTCTCTCGAATACCTCGAAGGCAAGGGTCTGCCCGGCATCGACGCTATTCAGGACAAGTAATTTCCGAAGCTATGGGCGGACAGATTTGTTCGCCCTTTAGCTGTTTTGGGTAAAAATGAAAAGAATAATCTCTTTGATTACCGCGCCGCTGATACTCATTTGTGTATTTTTCACGGGCTGTTCGGCGGAAAAATCGGTTGACTATTCGCTGGCGGAGAATTGGGCTTACCTTGAAACCGCAGTTGAAAACAAGTCCGCGGACGTGTTTTTCGTGTGTCCTACGGTTTATTCGGGCGGTGAAAATCAGAATATGCCGCTTGACGATGAAGCGACAAAGGCAAGCTTTCTCGGGGCAACGAATATGGAGAAGGGCATTTACGATGGCGACGCGAGATTTTTTGCTCCGTATTATCGGCAGGCGGGACTTTCGGTGTATAAAATGCCCGAAAACGAGCGCGAGCAGTACCTCAACGCCGCCTACAAGGACGTTAAAGCCGCATTTGAGTATTATATGAACAAATACAACAACGGCAGACCGATTGTGCTGGCGGGATTTTCGCAGGGCGCGGATATGTGCATAAGGCTGGTCAAGGACTGCTTCGGCGATGAAAAGCGGCAGAAACAACTTGTGGCGTGCTACGCGATAGGCTGGCGGGTGACCGAGGACGAGGTGAAAAGCTGTCCTCAGCTCAAATTTGCCGAGGGCGAAAGCGACACGGGCGTTGTGGTTGCGTTCAACAGCGAGGCGGAGAGCGTGAACGGTTCGCTCCTTATCCCGAGCGGCGTCAAGACGCTTGCCATAAATCCGCTCAACTGGAAAACCGACAGCACTCCCGCCGACAAGTCGCTTAACGAGGGCGCTTGTTTCACGGATTACAGCGGTGAAATCAAGAGCGAAATTCCCGCGCTCACCGGCGCTTATATCGATGAAAAACGCGGCGCACTAAAGGTGACGGACGTTACTCCCGAGGAATACCCGCCTGTTTTGGATATCTTCGCGGACGGGGTTTACCATTTGTATGATTATCAGTTCTTTTACAGAAATCTGCAAAAGAATGTAAAGACGCGAATTGACGCGTTTAACAAGTAATTTTGGGCGAAAGCCATAAGAAAGGATGTTTTACTATGAACAAATCTGTAAGAAAAGCGGTTATCGCGGGCAACTGGAAGATGAACAAAACTCGTCCCGAGGCAAAGGCGCTCCTTGAGGAGCTCAAGCCGCTGGTTGCCGATGTAAAGGGCGTGGAAATCGTAGCTTGCGTACCTTTCACCAACCTTGAAACCGCTCTTGCCGCAACCGAGGGCACGAACATCAAAATCGGTGCAGAAAACTGCCACTTCGAGAAGAGCGGTGCGTTCACCGGCGAAATTTCTGCGGATATGCTGGCTGAAATGGGCGTTGAATACGTTGTTCTCGGTCACTCCGAGCGCAGACAGTATTTCAACGAAACCGATGAAACCGTTTACAAGCGCACAAAGGCGGCTCTCGCGGCAGGCTTGAAGCCCATCGTTTGCGTTGGCGAACTGCTTTGGGAGCGCGAGTGCAACATCACCGAGGAGGTTATCGCGCGCCAGATTAAGCTGGATTTCTACGATATCTCCGCTGAGGATATGAAGAAGTGCATCATCGCTTACGAGCCTGTTTGGGCAATCGGCACGGGCAAAACCGCAACCGCAGAGCAGGCTGAGGAGGTTTGCGCGTTTATCAGAGCACAGCTCGAGAAAAAGTACGACAAGGCAACCGCAGAGGCTGTTACCATTCAGTACGGCGGCTCGATGAACGCAAAGAACGCCGAGGAGCTTGTCAAGAAGCCCAACGTTGACGGCGGACTTATCGGCGGCGCTTCGCTGAAGGCTCCCGATTTCACCGCGATTATCAAGGCGGCTGAGGCGAACTGATTTACTAAAAAGTTGATTGAAAGGATTTGGAAATATGTCAAAACCTGTATTATTGGTAGTAATGGACGGCGTTGGTTTCTCGAAAACGGGGCTCGGCGACGCTGTAACTCTGGCGAATACGCCCACTTTGGACTGGCTTCTCGCAAACTGCCCGAACACGCGTCTTAAGGCGCACGGCGGCGCGGTTGGACTGCCCTCCGATGACGATATGGGCAACTCCGAGGTTGGTCACAACGCGCTCGGTTGCGGACAGATTTACTCGCAGGGCGCAAAGCTCGTAAACGAGAGCATCGAGAGCGGTAAAATGTACGACTCCGCGGCTTGGAAGGAGCTTGTCGCAAACTGCGTTTCCAAGAATTCCACGATGCATTTCATCGGTCTTTTGTCCGACGGCAACGTTCACTCGAACATCTCGCACCTGTTCAATATGCTGAAAAAGGCAAAGGCTGACGGTGTGAAAAAAGCGCGCGTTCACTGCTTGCTGGACGGGCGTGACGTTCCCGCAACCTCCGCTCCTATTTATATTGAGCAACTCGAAAAGGTGCTCGCGGAGCTGAATGACGACAATTTCAACGGCAAAATCGCTTCGGGCGGCGGCCGTATGAAGATTACGATGGACCGCTATCAGGCTGACTGGGCGATGGTAGAGCGCGGCTGGAACACCCACGTTAAGGGTGAGGGCAGACAGTTCGCATCGGCTCTTGAGGCTGTTGAAACGTTCCGCAACGAAACCGGCGCAATCGATCAGGATTTGCCCGCGTTTGTTATCGCGGAAAACGGCGAGCCTGTCGGAAAAATCGTTGATGGCGACAGCGTTATCCTGTTCAACTTCCGCGGCGACCGTGCAATCGAGCTTTCGATGGCGTTCGACAACGATGAGTTCACCCACTTTGAGCGCGGCGGCAAGCCCAACGTTTGCTATGCGGGTATGCTCGAATATGACGGTGATATGAAGCTCCCGAAGCGCTTCCTCGTAAACCCGCCCGAAATCCATGACACGCTTTCCGAGGTGCTTGTTGCGGCTAAGCTCAACCAGTACGCGGTATCCGAAACGCAGAAGTACGGTCACGTCACCTATTTCTGGAACGGAAACAGAAGCGGCAAGTTCTCCGAGGAGCTTGAAACGTTCAAGGAAATCCCCTCCGACAACGTCAGCTTCGACCAGCGCCCGTGGATGAAGAGCGCGGATATTGTCGATGATTTGATTGAGGCAATCAAGTCCAAGAAGTACGATTTCCTGCGCTGCAACTTCCCGAACGGCGATATGGTTGGTCACACCGGCTCGCTTCAGGCAACAATTATCGGCGTTGAGGCGGTTGATATCGGGCTTGCAAGACTGATGAAGGTTTGCGACGAGTACGGTGTGACGATGCTCATCACCGCCGACCACGGCAACGCGGACGAGATGCTCGAAAAGAACAAGAAGGGCGACATTCAGGTTCGCACGGCGCACTCGCTCAACCCCGTTCCGTTCATCATCTACGACAAGGACGTCAAGTACACCATCAAGGACGGCGAGTACGGTCTGTCGAACGTTGCTCCGACCGTTGTCAAGATGTTCGGTCTTGAAGCGCCCGCTTGCTGGCAAGAGAGTATGATTTAACTTAGTTTTCTCATAAAAACGCGCTCCCGAGTGATTTCGGGAGCGTTTTCTGTTATAACCGGTTACCGTGTTTCCTTTATAATAAGGTTAGTTGTTCGGGTTCATCGAGCGTGTTGAGGAACGAGAAAACCTCGTTCTGATTGCGGACAATGCCGTGTTTATCGCAAAATTCCGTGAAATACCGCCAAAGTTTCTCGTGATTTGGCGAGGGCAACTCGTAGTTGTTGCCGTAGTAACGCTCGTATTTTTGGCGAAGTCCGGGGAAATGCTTGTCGAGCGCGGCGTAAAAATACTCTCGGTCACCGCTTCGGAGAGTCAGCCCCATACCGAACGAAATTATCCCGTAAACACCGGCACCGGCGATGTTTTCGAGTAGCTTTGCGAGATTTTCCACGGTATCGTTGATGAACGGCAGAAGCGGCGTGAGCCACACAACGGTCGGAATCCCGCGCTTTTTCATCTCGCACAGCACCTCAACCCGCCGTGATGTCACGCACACATTTGGCTCAACAATGCGGCAAAGCTCGTCATCAGCGGTCGTGAGCGTCATCTGAACCACGGCTTTTGTCTTGCTGTTAATTTCTTCCAGCAAGTCGATGTCGCGCATAACCAAATCCGATTTCGTGAGCAGAGCCGCGCCGAAATCGTATTTGTCAATAGTTTCCAAGCACCGCCGCGTTATCCGCAAATCCTTTTCAATCGGTATATATGGGTCGCACATCGCGCCCGTGCCTATCATACAGCGCCGCCGCTTCGCCCGCAGAGCCGCTTCGAGCAACTCGGGCGCGTTTTGCTTAACCTCGATATCCTCGAAATCGTGCGGCATATTGTAGCAGTCGCTTCGCGCATCGCAGTAAATGCACCCGTGCAAACAGCCGCGGTACACGTTCATACCGTTTTTCGCGCTCAAAATTCCCTTCGCTTGTACAAAATGCATAATTTCACCTTGTTCATCACATTATTGCTCGTGAATATTATACCGCATTTCACCGCGTTTGTCAAGACTTGCTCCTATAAATATAGTATAAAATCGCGGGAAAATACAGAATATAGTAATATTGCACAATTTATTATTAAAAAATTAGCGCGAGTTTGTAATCTTTTTTTGCAAAAACCCTTGACAAAATGAGTTAAATGTGATAAATTATAATTAGCACTCGGAGAGAGTGAGTGCTAAACAAAAGTTCACGGCGAAAAAAAGAAAGGTGGGAGCTTCGGTGGATACGCGTGGAATGAAAATTCTGACGGCGATTATCGATGAGTATATCAGAACAGGCGAGCCAGTCGGTTCAAAAGCTCTTGCCGAAACGCACGACCTCAAGGTTTCCTCCGCGACAATCCGCAACACAATGGCGGCTCTTGAGCAGGAGGGTTACCTCGACCACCCGCACACCTCCGCAGGACGCGTGCCAACGTTCAAGGGCTTTCGGTACTACATCGATAACCTGATGAACCCCGAGCCTGTTGCCGCGGAAAATATCTCGCGTATTGATGAGTTCTTTGACGAGAGCAGTTTAACCGATGACGCGATTATCGAAAGCGCCTCGACTGCGCTTGCCGAAATCACGAAATGCGCGGCGATTTCCACAAATCACGCGTCAAAGTTTTCGGTGATATCAAAGGTTGACGTTATCCCGACAGGGCGGAGAATGTACGTTTTGTTGCTGATAACCTCGAACGGTGCGATTAAAAACAAGGTCTGCCGAATGGAGTTTGACCTCACCGATGAGCAAATGCGCGGCTTCACGGAGTTTCTGAACGACCACTTGCGCGGCGTGAACCTCGAAAATATGTCCGAGGAGTACGTTGAAAAGCTGGTTTCCGCGATGAGCAGTTATATGCTCTCGCTCTCGCCGCTTCTTCACGCGGTTTATGAGCTGTCCGAGGAGATGATGCGCGACAGCGTTGCCGTGAAAGGCGAAGCAAATCTTCTCGCGTGCAGTGAAATTCCAACTCAGGACGTGATGAAGTTCCTCGAGCAGAAAAGCCTGTTCCCCGAGATGCTTGACGGAGCGCTTTCGGGAATTTCGGTGAAATTCGGCGAGGAGGACGGAACGTTTGCGATATCTAACTCAACTGTTGTGAGCGCAAACTATTACAAAGACGGTAAGCCCGCGGGAACTCTCGGTATAATCGGTCCTATGCGGCTCGATTATCGAAAGGTTATCCCGTATATCGAATATTTGAGCAAAAAAGTAACGCGACTGCTTTCCGATGAGGGCTGTTTGCAGATAGAAAGTGAGGAAATTGACGACAATGATGAATGAAGAAGAAATAGAAAAGACCGAGGACATTTCCGAGGAACAGGCTGAACAAAATGTTGAACAGGAAAATCAGCCCGAGGAAACCGAGGTAAACGAAGCCGACAAGGTTGCCGAGGAGCTTTCGGCGGTGAAAGAACAGCTTGTTCGGACAATGGCGGAGTACGATAACTTCCGCAAGCGTTCACAGCGCGAAAAGGACGCGCTCCGAGCTGATATTATCGTAAACGTGACCTCAAAGTTTTTGCCCGTTATGGACAATCTCGAGAGAGCGCTCAGCGCGGATTGCACCGATGAGAACTACAAAAGCGGCGTGAAGATGATTTACGACAGCTTTATGGAAACGCTCAAAAATCTCGGAGTTGAGGAAATCGAAAGCGACGGCGCGGATTTCTCGCCGAATTTGCATCAGGCGGTGCAGAAAATTGCTTCCGAGGAAGTTGAAAGCGGAAAGGTTGCTCAAACCTTCGCAAAGGGCTACAAAATCGGCGACAAGGTTATCAGATTTGCGGTAGTCGCTGTTGCCGAATAGCAATAAAGGTTAGTTTCTAACCAAATTAAAAAGCAAGAAATTTCATTTTGAAAAGGAGATAATATTATGAGCAAGATTATTGGTATTGACTTAGGTACTACAAATAGCTGTGTATCCGTTATCGAGGGCGGCGAGCCTGTGGTTATCACGAACTCCGAGGGTTCGAGAACAACTCCTTCGGTTGTCGCTTTCACAAAGGACGGCGAGCGCCTTGTCGGACAGCTCGCAAAGAACCAGGCTGTTCAGAACCCCGATAAGACCGTTATTTCAATCAAGCGCCATATGGGCAGCGATTACAAGGTTGACATTGACGGCAAAAAGTACACACCGCAGGAAATTTCCGCGATGATTTTGCAGAAGCTGAAGGGTGACGCGGAAGCGTACCTCGGCGAAAAGGTAACGGACGCGGTTATCACTGTTCCCGCTTACTTCACCGACTCTCAGCGTCAGGCAACCAAGGACGCAGGACAGATTGCGGGACTTAACGTTCAGCGTATCATCAACGAGCCGACTGCCGCGGCGCTTGCTTATGGTGTAGATAAGGAAGAAGAGCAGAATATCGTGGTTTACGACCTCGGCGGCGGTACGTTCGATGTATCCGTAATCAACATCGGTGACGGCGTTCAGGAGGTTCTCGCAACTGCCGGCAACAACCACCTCGGCGGCGATGACTTCGACCAGAGAATTATCGACTGGCTGAAAGATGAGTTCAAGAAGTCGGACGGGATTGACCTGTCGAGCGATAAATTTGCAATGCAGAGATTGAAGGATGAGGCTGAAAAGGCGAAGATTGCCCTCTCCAACTCCACCACCGTCAACATCTCCATTCCGTATATCACCGCAGACGCAACCGGTCCCAAGCACTTGAACGTAACCCTTTCGAGAGCAAAGTTCAACGACCTCACCTCCGACCTTGTTGAAATGACAATGGGCCCGCTGAAACAGGCAATTTCGGACAGCGGTCTTGACAAGAAGGATATCCACAAGATTTTGCTTGTCGGCGGTTCTACAAGAATCCCCGCTGTACAGGACGCTGTTAAGAACTTTATCGGCAAAGAGCCGTTCAAGGGAATCAACCCCGATGAGTGCGTTGCAATCGGCGCTTCTATTCAGGGCGGTGTTTTGAACAAGGAAGTACAGGGTATCGTACTGCTCGATGTAGCGCCGCTGTCGCTCGGTATCGAAACCGCAGGCGGTATCTGCACCAGAATGATTGAGCGCAACACCACCATTCCTACCAAGGAAACAAAGGTGTTCACAACCTATGCAGACAACCAGCCGTCTGTTGATATAAACGTTCTTCAGGGTGAACGTGAGTTCGCGAAGGACAACAAGTCTATCGGCAACTTCCGTCTTGACGGTATTGCTCCCGCTCCTCGCGGAATCCCGCAGATTGAGGTTACCTTTGATATCGACGCAAACGGTATCGTAAACGTAACCGCAAAGGACAAGGGCACCGGCAAGGAACAGCACATCTCCATCACCGCTTCCACAAATATGTCGAAGGAAGATATCGACAGAGCTGTTCGTGAGGCTGAGGCTTATGCGGCTGAGGACAAGAAGCGCAAGGAGGACGTTGACGCGAGAAACGAAGCGGACTCGATGGTTTATCAGATTAAGAAGTCGATGACCGAGTTCGGCGACAAGGTTTCCGCTGATGATAAGGCAAAGGTTGAGCCGAAGATTACCGCTCTCGAGGAAGCGCTCAAGGGCACCGATATCGAGGCAATCAAGAAGGCTAAGGAAGAGCTTCAGACCGCGTTCTACGAGGTTGCACAGAAGGTTTATCAGGCTGACCCGAACGCCGCGGCGGCCGCGGGAGCTGACGTTTCCGGTGCAACGGGAGCGGCTTCCGACAACAACGGCGGCAACAACGACGACGGTGCGGTTGACGTTGAATTTACCGAGAAATAAGTTTTTCACAATCAATCGGGGCATCGCCTTGCGGGAAATCCGCAGGGCGTTGTCTTGATTAAATGTTAGGAAAGATGATTTTATGGAAAAGAGAGATTATTATGAGGTCTTAGGGTTGCAAAAGGGGGCAACGGACGCCGAAATCAAAAAGGCTTACCGCAAGCTCGCGAAGCAATATCACCCCGACTTGAACCCCGATGACCCGACTGCCGCGGAGAAGTTCAAGGAGATAAACGAGGCAAATCAGGTGCTTTCCGACCCCGACAAACGCGCGAAATACGACCAGTTCGGCTTTGCGGGTGTTGACTCAAGCTACGGCGGCGGCTCGAATTTCACGGGCGGAATGGACGGCGTGGATTTGAGCGATATTTTCAGCGATATTTTCGGCGGCGGCTTCGGTGGATTTGGCGGCGGATTCAGCTCACGTTCATCGAGCGCAAATGCCCCGAGAAGAGGCGCGGATATTGCTTCGTCGCTGGATATCAGCTTTATGGACGCTTGCAAGGGCGTTTCGCGCGATATTACGATTAACCGCACGGAGGAGTGCCCCGATTGTAGCGGCACGGGTGCGGCTTCGGGCAGTACAACAAAAACCTGCCCCGACTGTAACGGCAGAGGCGTGGTTACGGTTCAGCAGAGAAGTATGTTTGGTATGATGCAGAGCCAGCGGCCTTGTACAAAGTGCGGCGGTAAGGGTAAAATTATCGAAAAGCCGTGCGGAAAGTGCGGCGGCTCGGGACACGTCAACCAGCGCAAAACCGTCACGGTTAAAGTCCCTGCGGGTATTGATGACGGAATGTTGCTGAACGTACGCGGACAGGGCTCAGTCGGTTCAAACGGCGGTTCTCGCGGTGATTTGAAGGTAAAGATTTCCGTGAAATCCGACCCTGTTTTCGAGCGCGAGGATTACAATATCTGGATTGATTTCCCGATTACTTACGCTCAGGCGACGCTTGGCGCGGAGATTGAGGTGCCGACAATTGACGGCAAGGTGAGCTACAACGTTCCCGCGGGAACTCAGCCGGGAACCGTTTTCAGACTGCGCGGAAAGGGCGTTCAGCGCCTTCAGCAGAGCGAGGGTAACCGCGGCGACCAGATGGTGAGAATAAGCGTGGAAGTTCCCAAAAACCTCACAAAACCGCAAAAGGACGCGCTTTTGGCGTTTGAAGAAAAGCTCGGTGAAAAGAACTATGAAAAGCGCAAGAGCTTTTTCGATAAGATTAAAGAAAAGTTTGCAAACAAATAAAAATCGCTCCGGAGAAATTCTTCGGAGCTGTTTTTATAGAAAAAACAAGGTGTGCAAAAAACTATCGACAAAATGACCAAGAGAAATTCTTCGGAGCTGTTTTTATAGAAAAAACCGGAGATTGCTCTCCGGTTAGTGTGGAATTGCGTTTTTTCTTTTGATGAGGAGGATTATTTCTTCTTACGTGAGAGAACGGCAAACGCTCCGCCAAGTGCCGCAAATCCAACAGCAAACCCTATTCCGACAACGCCGGTGTTGGGGTTTCCGCCCTCGGAGGTTGCACCTGTTCCCGATGTTGAGCCCGAGGTTTCGGAAGATGTAGGTTCGCTTGTGGGCTCGGAGGTGGGTTCACTGGTCGGTTCGGAAGTGGGTTCACTTGTGGGTTCGGAAGTAGGCTCGCTTGTGGGTTCAGAAGTCGGTTCGCTTGTGGGTTCACTGGTCGGCTCAGATGCCGGTTCACTCGTAGGCTCACTTGTCGGCTCATCGGGCTTTTTGCCTATATCCTCAAAAAGCCGAACATTTGCTTGCTTGTATTCCGTAAGCTCACCGTCGGGTGTATAAAACACAATCTCCTTGCCTTTCAGACCGTAAACGTAATACAAAATCGCGTTGTAGCCTGTAAACATTTCATTGTAATATGTGCTGTTTTTGTCAACATAAATCACGAAATCGGTTCCCGCTTCGGGGTTAAACAAAGCAGGACCGCCGCCGTTATCGGTGCCGTAGCCGTAAAATTCGCCGGTTTCGTTGTTATAAACCGACCACAATCCCAAAACGTAGCTTTTGTCGCAACGCGCAGAGATTGCATACTTGTTGGTGTGCGTGAAATTGTACTTGCCGTCGGTCAATTCAACCGTGCAAAAAAACGCGTCAACAATAACCGAATCACACTCGGCGTATTTTGATGAAATGTTGCTGATAGAAATTGTGGTTGCCGAACCTTCTTCACCGATAGTCATAGTATGAGCTTTCGGCTGTTCACCGGAGCTTGCACTTGCTGAAATTGCTAATGTTGTTGAGAGGGCGGTTGCAAGCAGAGCCGCGCCGATTTTCTTGAAAATGTTCATAAAAACCTCCAAAAAATGTTATATTATCCTACTAAATGTGATATAATAGGATTACAAATACTATTATATCGCACTTTATAGTATTTGTCAATACTTTTTCCGATAATGTGCTATAATTTTTTTGAGGTGATAATATGAATGGTCAGCGACCGCTTAAAGACAAAGTCAGCATAACTCTCGACAGCGATGTTATCGAGGCGATAAAGGAGCTTTCTGAGCAGGACGACCGCCCGTTTTCGCAGTATATAAACCGCGTTTTGCGAAAGCATCTGATTGCCGTGGGTTATTTTCCGGACGCTTCGGGCAAATCCAACAAAGATGAATAACGTTTGTGAAAGATTGCTTGTCACAACTTGCAAATTTGGAAGAAATTCTTGGCAAATTTCACTGAATAAGAATTTTTCTTTTGCCGAAAATTCATTTTTTCAAAGATTTTTGTGGAAATTGCTCTAAAAAACCACGAAAAATTTTTGCAAATTTGTTTATAAATCCGATAGACAAAACGCGATTTTTCGGATATAATTAAATTGTAAATCGGAAACAACGACGTTTCGAGCACAGGGTAAACCTGCGCTTCGGGCGTCGTTTTTTTATCAAAAAAATTTTTACGGAGGAACGGGACAATGGAAGAAAAGAAATTTGATGTGGTTGCTGAATTTGGCGTTGACGTGTTCAACGAGGAAACAATGCAACAAAGACTGCCGAAGAACGTGTTCAAAGCGCTGAAAAAGACGATGACCGAGGGCAAGGAGCTTGACAGCTCGATTGCAGATATCGTGGCAAACGCGATGAAGGACTGGGCTATCGAGAAGGGTGCAACGCACTACACTCACTGGTTCCAGCCGATGACCGGTATCACTGCCGAGAAGCACGACAGCTTCATTTCCCCGAACGGCGACGGCACGGTTATAATGGAATTTTCGGGCAAGGAGCTCATCAAGGGCGAGCCTGACGCTTCGAGCTTCCCCTCGGGCGGCATCAGAGCTACCTTCGAGGCGCGCGGCTACACCGCTTGGGACCCCACTTCTTACGCGTTTGTAAAGGGCGGCTCGCTGTACATTCCCACCGCATTCTATTCATATTCGGGCGAAGCGCTCGACAAGAAAACTCCGCTTCTGCGCTCGATGGACGTTGTATCGGACGCGGCGCTTCGCATTTTGAAGCTGTTTGGCAACACCACCTCAAAGCGCGTTGTTGCGACAGTCGGCGCCGAGCAGGAGTACTTCCTTGTTAACAAGGAAACCTATGACCAGAGAAAAGACCTTATTTTCACGGGCAGAACGCTTTTCGGCGCGCCCGCACCCAAGGGACAGGAGCTTGACGACCACTATTTCGGCGTCATCAAAGACCGCGTTGCCGAGTATATGAAGGATTTGGACGAACGTTTGTGGAAGCTCGGTATCACCTCTAAGACAAAGCACAACGAGGTTGCTCCCGCACAGCACGAAAACGCACCGATTTTCGCTCCCGCAAACCTTGCAACCGACCAGAACCAGCTCACAATGGAGCTTATGAAAAAGGTTGCTTTGGAGCACGGACTTGTTTGCCTGCTCCACGAAAAGCCTTTTGCGGGAATTAACGGTTCCGGTAAGCACGACAACTGGAGCTTGTCCACCGATGACGGCAAAAATCTGCTCGACCCCGGCAAATCGCCGATGCAGAACGCACAGTTTTTGACATTCCTTGCGGCGATTATCAAGGCTGTTGACGAATATTCGGATTTGCTCAGACTGTCGGTTGCTTCTCCCGGAAACGACCACCGTCTTGGTGCAAACGAAGCGCCTCCCGCAATTATCTCGATTTTCCTTGGCGAAGAGCTTCAGGGTGTTGTTGACGCGCTGGTTGAGGGCAAGGAGTACACCTCGAACGGCAAGCAGATGTTCAACGTCGGCGTTTCCTCTCTGCCCGATTTCCCGAAGGACAGCACCGACAGAAACAGAACTTCTCCGTTCGCGTTCACGGGCAACAAGTTCGAGTTCAGAATGGTCGGCTCGAACCTCAATATCGCAGGCCCGAACACTATCCTCAACACTATCGTTGCAAATTCGCTCACAGAGTTTGCCGATGAACTCGAGAAAGCGGGCGAGGAGAACTTCAACGAGGCGCTCCACGACCTGCTTGTAAAGACAATAACCGAGCACAAGAGAGTTATCTTCAACGGCAACGGTTACGGCGACGAGTGGCCTGTTGAAGCTGAAAAGCGCGGTCTTTTGAACCTCAAATCCACGGTTGACGCAATTCCTTGCCTGACTGCCGAGAAGAACGTTGCGCTGTTCAAGAAATTCGGCGTTTACAGCGAGGTTGAGTTGCACGCAAGACAGGAAATCCTCCTTGAAAACTACTCCAAGGTTATCAATATCGAAGCGCTTACTGCCGCTGATATGGCAAAGACAGAGATTTTGCCCGCTGTTATGAAGTACGGCAAGGAAATCTGCGATATCGCGGCAAGCAAGAAGGCTGTCGGTATCGAGCCTACGGTTGAGCTTGCGACCGCAAAGAAGGTCAACGACCTCACCGCCGCGCTCAGCGAAAAGGCTTCAGCACTTTCCGATGCGGTTGTAAAGGCACAGGCTGTCGAGGGCGAGGAGCAGAAGGCTCGCTTCTATCACGACGAGGTGTTCAGCCTTATGCAGAGCCTCCGTGCTGTTGCCGATGAGCTTGAAACCATCGTTGGCGAGAAGGAGTGGCCGTATCCTACTTACGACGAACTTTTGTTCAACGTATAAAATACAAAAAATGTTCGTTCTCGGAGAATGGCTTCGGTCTATTCCCAGAGAAAGGCAGAAGCCTTTCTCCGATAACAATAAATTCCCGCTCCCTTTTCTTTTCGGGCTGCTTCGGTAGCCCATTTTTTTATAGGAAATCTGTTGAAAATCACGGTAATTTGTGTTATAATGTAATTTGTAATAATTTTACGGGGGAAACAAAATGGGAAAACTCAAAACCTTTTTCCGCAGACTCGGCGGCGGCAGTTTCAAGCGAATGTTCAAGCAAATTGACTTGATACATAAAGAAACAGGGAAGAACAGATTTTTGATGTTCTTCGATATGATTTGGTGCATTTTCAGATATTCCGTGGGATATCTCGATTATCACGTTTTCGGTTTTGCGCTGATTAAGGGCAAAAATCGCCGCACGTTTATGACGATGAACGACAACCTGAAGATATCTCACGCCCTCAACAGCAAGGAGTATTTTCACTTTTTTGATGATAAACTTGAGTTTGACGAGAAGTTCTCGGAGTACATCGGCAGAGAGTTTATTGATGTGAGAACAGCGGGCGCGGAGGGTTTGAAAAAGTTCTGCGAGAACAGGACTTGCTTCTTCGCAAAGCCGCTCAACGCGTTCGGCGGGAGCGGTATCACCCGCGAAGCTGTTGACGAGAACACGGATTTTGCGGCGCTCTATGACAGGCTTATGAAAAACGGGCAGTATCTCGCGGAGGAAGCTATCGTTCAGCACGAGAAGATGAACGAGCTTTCGCCGAGTTCAATCAACACAATACGAATGGTCACGCTCAATTACAACGGAAAAACGCATTTTATGTACGCGCTTGTGCGAATGAGCAACGGCACGGAGGTTGTCGATAACATTTGTAGCGGCGGTATGTACACGGCGGTCGGCGCGGACGGCGTTATCAGAAAACCCGCGTGGTGCGACGCAACAAGCGTTTACTACGACGCGCACCCGTTCTCAAAAACCGTGTTTAACGGCTTCGAGATACCGTTGTTTAACGAGGCGGTCGAGATGTGCAAAAAAGCCGCCGAGGTTATCCCGCAGGTCGGCTACATAGGCTGGGACGTTGCGATAACGCCCGACAGACCCGTGCTGGTCGAGGGAAACACGCTCCCGAGCTATGATATGGTTCAGAATTACGGTCATCTCGAGGAAAAGACGGGCATAAAACCGCGGTTTGAGGAAATTGTCGGCAAGGATTTCTTCAAAAAGTGAATAAAACCACTCCCGAAAGTTAAACTAATAGAAAAACTTTCGGGAGGATTTTTATGTATTACACAACGTCAATTGAAAAGGTTATCGGGCGGGAAATTCTCGACTCGCGCGGCAATCCCACGGTAGAAGCCGAGGTTCACCTCGCAGACGGAACGGTTGCTTTCGGGGCGGCACCGAGCGGTGCTTCAACGGGCAAATTCGAGGCGCTTGAGCTTCGTGACAACGACAAGAACCGTTACAACGGAAAAGGCACATCAAAGGCCGCCGCAAACATCAGCGAAGTGCTTAACAAAGCGGTTTGCGGGCTGGACAGCGCGGACACCTACGCTGTGGACGAGGCAATGCTGAAGGCGGACGGAACTGCCGACAAGTCAAATCTCGGTGCAAACGCAATTCTCGCTACCTCAATCGCTTGTGCAAGAGCTGCGGCTTATTCGCTTGAATTGCCGCTTTACCGCTTTCTTGGCGGCATTTCGGGGAACACTCTGCCGGTGCCGATGATGAACATTCTGAACGGCGGTGCGCACGCGGCAAATACCGTGGACGTGCAGGAATTTATGATAATGCCGGTCGGTGCGTGCTGTTTCAAGGAGGCGCTGAGGCAGTGCTCCGAGGTATTTCACGCGCTTGCGGCTATCCTCAAGTCGCGCGGTTTGGCAACATCGGTCGGTGATGAGGGCGGCTTTGCGCCCGATTTGGCAAGCGATGAGGAAACGATTGAGGTTATTCTGGACGCTATCGAAAAGGCGGGCTATAAGCCCGAGAAGGACTTTATGCTGGCAATGGACGCCGCCGCAAGTGAGTGGAAAGGCGATGTCAAGGGCGAGTATGTTCTCCCGAAAGCGAAAACCAAGTTCACGTCAATGGAACTGATTTCGCACTGGGAAAAGCTGGTGAACAAGTACCCGATTATTTCGATTGAGGACGCTCTTGACGAAGAGGACTGGGAAGGCTGGCAGGTGCTCACAAAACGGCTTGGGGAGAGGGTTCAGCTTGTCGGCGACGACCTTTTCGTCACCAACACCGAGCGTATCAAAAAGGGGATTTCGCTCGGTGCGGCAAACTCGGTTTTGATTAAGCTCAATCAAATCGGCACGGTGTCCGAAACTGTCGAAGCGATAAAAATGGCTCACAAAGCGCATTACACCGCGATTTCTTCGCACCGCTCGGGTGAAACTTCCGACACGACAATCGCCGACCTTGCCGTTGCCCTCAACACCTGCCAAATCAAAACGGGCGCGCCGTCCCGCTCGGAGCGCGTCGAAAAGTACAACCGCCTTTTGCGAATTGAAGAGGAGCTCGGGAAAGCCGCGTTTTATCCGCAGATGTCGGCGTTTAATGTAACAAGGTAAAAAAATCACGCGGCGCAGGCAATTCGGTTCTGATTAAACTCAACCAAATCGGCACGGTTTCCGATACTGTCAAAGCAATGAAAATGGCTCACAAAGCGCATTACACCGCGATTTCTTCGCGCCGTTCGGGTGTGGGATTGTGACTTTATAGATTTTTCATCTTCGGGCGCAAAAAACCGCCCCTAGAACAAACTAGGGGCGAAATTCGTTGCCGGTCGCACCGGTTGTGGGATTGTGACTTTATGGATTTTTCAGCTTCGGGCACAAAAAATCGCCCCTAGAACAAACTAGGGGCGAAATTCGTTGCCGGTCGCACCGGTTGTGGGATTGTGACTTTATGGATTTTTCAGCTTCGGGCACAAAAAATCGCCCCTAGAACAAACTAGGGGCGAAATTCGTTGCCGGTCGCACCGGCTGTGGAAATGTTACTAAACAGATTTTACTCTATATTAATATAGTATAATAAAATCTTGACAAAAATCTATGCAACTGTTTCCAAAATGGAAATAGTTCAAACCGAGGGAGAAAGAGAAGTAAAAAGGAAACTATCTTTCTATAACCTTGACGCCTTTATTTCGGTCGGCTAATGTATTTGACAAAGGCGAGCTTGATGAAAAAATGGTTATTGCAAAAATTGCAACAACCACTCAACACGGTGCTATTGAAGGAAAAACGCAGACAAAAGATGTGAATTTCTACAACCTTGACGCCATTATATCGGTTGGCTACCGTGTAAATTCTCAGAGAGCCACACACTTCAGAATATGGGCAACCAAAATTCTGAACGAATATATCCGCAAGGGATTTGTCCTTGATGATGAACGATTAAAGCGTGGAAGAATGCTCCGGACGGAAGAGTTCTAAAATCCGATGTGTCCGTTGCCAAAAACTATCTTGACGAGAAGCAAATCAGGCAGCTGGGGCGAACCGTCAGCGGTTATTTTGATTATCTCGAGGACTTGATTGAACGCGAAAACACCTTCACTATTGCGGAATTTGAAAAGAGTATAAACGAATTTCTGTCCTTCAGAAGATACGATATTCTCGAAGGCAAAGGCTCGGTATCGCACAAAGCTGCAGTCAAAAAGGCCGAAGCCGAGTACGATGAATTCAACAAAAAGCAGAAGATTAACTCTGATTTTGACAAAATGGTCAAGAAAATGCTTTCAAGCGAAGAATGATTTTTCGTCGCGGTTCTATCCCAAAATCTGTGTAAACCACAAATGTGCATTAAGTGAAATCTGTAAGCTCTGGGTGCATTTCGATGCATTCAGAGCTGAATTTATGGTATCACAAAAATATTAAGTTGTCAATAGGAACTGCTGTTGAAGTGGAGGGCGAAGTCCGTAACGGAAACAGCAGTTCCGGCGCGGCGCTCACTCGGGTATGCGGTCGCCGTAGTATAACGCAAGCTGAGGGTAAATTTGCCCCCAATCCTGTCGCCGTCCCGTCCACTTTTTGGTGATGTCAAGCATAGCCAGATAAAGCATCTTGAACAAACTGTCGTCGGTCGGGAAAACCGACTTGGATTTAGTTACCTTACGCAGCTGCCGATTGAAGCCCTCAATGGCGTTAGTCGTATAAATGAGCCGTCGAAGTTCCTCCGGAAACTTGAAATATGTGCTGAGATTTGCCCAGTTTTCTCTCCAAGATTTCGAGATTTTCGGATATTTTTTATCCCAGACATCAGCGAAATCGTCCAGAGCAGCAAGCGCGGACTGCTCGTCAACAGCCTGATAAACCCGTTTCAAATCTGCCATCAGAGCCTTTATATCCTTGTACGAAACGTACTTGCTGGAGTTCCTGAGTTGGTGGATTATACAATTCTGAATATCCGTTTTCGGGAATACCGCCGCTATTGCCTCGCTGAATCCTGTAAGGTTATCCGTGCAGGCGATGAGGATATCTTCGACCTTTCGGTTTTTCAGATTATTCAGAACGGAAGCCCAGAATTTTGCGCTTTCATTCTCGCCGACCCACATTCCGAGCACCGATTTTTTGCCCTCAAGATTGATGCCTATTGCTATGTAAACCGCCTTTTTTACTATCTGACCCTCGCTGCGAACGTGGTAATGAATTGCGTCCATAAACACGACTGCATACACGCTCTCAAGCGGTCTCTGCTGCCATTCTCGAGCTTCTGGAAGAATTTTGTCTGTTATCCGGCTAACCGTTGTGTCCGAGATATCCAATCCGTAAATGTCCTTAATATGCGCCTGAATATCCGAGGTAGTCATTCCTTTGGCGTACATTGAGATTATCTTGCTTTCAATTGCTGCCGAGACGCTGGCCTGGTTCTTGGGGAGTATCCTCGGTTCAAACTCGCCGTTTCGGTCCCGCGGAATATTGATGTCTATCTTCCCGGCGCTTGTTTTCAGAGTTTTCCGGCTATGACCGTTTCTGCTGTTTGTTGTTCCGGATTCGGTTCTGGCGGCATGGTCATATTTCCCATAGCCAAGCGTTTCCTCAAGCTCAGCGTCAAGGCTGTCCTCCATAAACTCAGCTATCGTTTCCTTGAACAGCGTTTGGATATCCTCCATGCCCGTAACGTTTGCCTTGCTCAGCAGCTCTCGTATGAGCTCCCGTCTTGCTTCTTCCTCCGGTGTCCTTTTTCTGCCCATTTCTTTTTGCTCCATTTGTTTGCTTTTATTATACACTATTTATGGAGTTTACACAAGATTTGGGAGGGTTTCGAACAAAATGATTTTATTTATGTCAAGCATTGCTAAATCATGCTGCACCAATATAAAGGAAGGTTTCGCTGTCAGCCACATCTGCTGCATTTATAATACCCAAGAGCTTCTCTAAAGTTCAAAGAAAACTTGAGCCATCTTCTTGATTTTAGTAAACCAAAAACAAACAACCATTTGAACACTTCAAAAGAAAATGCTGAGAATCAGTGCGAAACACCGCCAAAAGCTATCTCAACAATTTTATAAATAAATGCATACATATATTCGAAAGCAAAAGCCATGCGAATTTCTTGCTGATTCATTGCTCATATAGCATTCCATTTTCAGATCAGATAAACTTATCTGCACTTAAATATTAGGATTAATATACGGAATATTTGAGCAATTGATTTCTACATTCTGAAGCCAATATTTGCTTTTACAAAACCGCTCGATCACCTCTTTGATATATTTTTGCTTAGGTGACGGTGAAACTGTGATACTTACAATCGGCAGATGTCCCTCGCATATTATTCTCAAAGGATTCGCTTCCCAACGTTTTTTTAGCTTTGGACTGTCGGCCCGCTCGATCTTGTGTTTATTAAATAATTTGGTAAACTCCCTGCAGACATCCTTCTGATCTTTACCAACAGGAATAACGATAGGTTCCCTCATTCGCGATTCGATGTGCTCTTTAAATATTTCTTTAATTTTCTCCGAGGAAAAATATCTTTTAAGCGAATGCTCTCCGCGCAACAAATCACCGCATTTAACGATAATATACGGTATCTTTGTTCCGTCGGTCAATGTTCTGAATTGTATGTAATCCTCTAACTCTCCGTTTGAATTGTCAAACATCAGCCGATATTCACTTTCCTCAATGAAGTAACCACTTTTTAAATAAGGCACGATATCTCGTAATCCTATCTTATAAAGACCTTCATTTTGATCGGGCAGCAATTGCTCTATCGCCTTCCAGGAATTTTGCAAATTCTCTTTCACGTCATATATTCCGCTGTCGTTTTCGGCACGATCATCCGTGCGGCAATATATAACAGGCAACGGAGTATTTTTATATAACTCCATATTGCTCTTAGGCTCGCTCGTTCCGGATCTACAAATCGTGTACGTGCTTTCGCTAATGAACTTAAAGCCAATCGAAGCGCCACCGTTAGGACAATACCCGCGCCATTGGCTCAGTTTATCGTTTTCCCCACAGAAACACACGATGTAATTATCTCCGTAATAGTTCTCTTGGTTTATCCACTCTTCCCCTAATATTTCCCCTTCGGTAGAGTCGTTCGAAAACCTTGAACGTGATGCCCAGAATGAATCCCCCTCAAGAATACTAAAAAGCTTTTCAATAGATGTGTAGTGATATAGTATATCCGTACATGTATTTTTGACCACAGGCCTAGATTCGGCAGGAAATCCGGATATCAATCCGTTAATCGCCTTCGTAACCGATAACAATTTAAATTCATTGAGCGCAATATATGGCGTCTCTTTTTTGGGGCTTAACATTTATCATTCCTCTCCTTTCGGAAATTGACCTATTATAAAATTTAATTTATCCATATTAAGCGAACCAGCAAAAAACTGTGTTCGAGAAAAAATCTCCAAGTCCTTTGGCGCTTTATCATCCAACTTTCTATACAGGTTTATCCAATTATTCTGAAGGGAAGAAAGATAGGTGTGCATAGAGTATAAAAAACATTTTGCATGAAGCTCTTTGGTAATATAATAATATAATGCCATAGAAAGCACGAAACCCGGCTCTTTAGCGATAAGACTGTTATATTCTTGATCAAGCAGCACTACATCAAGCATATATACATATTCGCTATTTGCCGGAATAACATTATCGCCTGATTCATCGTTATCGCAAAAAAAACCGCCGACACACTTCACAGCAGCTTCACACATTTTATTGTTGTCTTTATCATATATGTCTTTTTTGTAAATAATCTCTTTCCACTTGTTAATTATACCTTCTGCTGTTTTGTTTGAAGGTGCAAGAACAAAAACATCTTTTGGTGTGTTTTTTTCATAATATGTGTTCATTTCCTGCAATGCCTTTTTGAAATCCGGATTTTCCGATGCATATCGGCTCTTTATATTCATAGTCAAAACATCTGAGATCAGTAAACTGAAGGCTTCCGGATCAAAATCATCCATATCATGGTATACCGCATTGCCCAAAAAGACTGCTTTCCCAAGGATCCCGCTTGCCCAAAGTTTGGGGAATGTTCCCCTGACAATGTTTTCCATATCATTCTTCCTGTCATTGATCCAAATTATTGTGTTCATCGTCAATATCCTCCGTAAACAAAGGCAACTGTGTCAAAAACCAGTAGTCGTATTTCTCTGCGTTCTCATCAAGATGTACTTTGTGATTTCGTATGATCTTTTTAGCCTCATCCGAGGTGATGTATTTAAATTGCGTGTCACAATTATCATCACCTGATCTATCCGGATTATTCAAATCCCTTAGACCTAAAACAAAATGTCTGATAGTAAAAAGGCTCATATGACCGTCTCCGTAATCCAGCGGATCGTGGATCCGACGGTATATCTCCTCGTTCATCCGATCACACATAGTTGTGTCAATGCGATTTGAGTTAACATTGTTTAAAATGATAAGATTTTCGTTCTCTCTTAACAAATACACGTAACTATGCAGACTTGAAGATCCGAAATAATCCCTATACCAAATCAGATTATCTACCCTTGGCAGGAATGAAGCATCAGTGGTAGCGTACTTAATTGCGGAAAAGAAAACATCAAACAATATGCATTTAATAAATTCACAATTGTAGTAAAAAACATTTTCGTTAACAACAGCTGAAAAAAATTTGACATCATCGGCAATACCAATATACATATGCACAACCTTTTCTAGCATACCGAAACGCTCATCACAAGAAATATTCAGGTCGTCAAAATTTTTAGCCGCTTGTTTGAATACATCGCTTTTTAGTTTCTCGTCTATTTCAAGATACAACTTAGGGATATCTTCATCACTTATGTCACTATTATTTAAACTGAAAGACCTGTTAAACAGACGGGCGATTTGACCGTTAACATAGTTTTGAAAAAGAAGCCATAATTCAGCACGTTTAAAACAATCTTCTTCTATTTGCCTTGTTTTAAGGTCTACAGGGTGCAAAATACAGTTTAAGGTGGACACATCTCCTAACCCGAACACCTGAAGGGAACCCCGCTCATCTGTTGTTGACATATGGCTTGCGGAACGCTCATGAGTAATAACAATCTCCTCTTGAATTGACTTTGCATGCTTTTGCATAATCTCGCCATCGAAATCATCCTCAAGCATATTCATGATCATGCCCCGACACGATAAAATATTTCTCAATACAACAAAGGGAAGTTCCTTGATGGCCTCAGGATTGTATATCCCCACATAAAGAAAAACCTTACTTAATGTGCTGAGTTTTCGTCCTATGGCGTGGCTGCCCTCTCTATCACCTGGGTTATCAAAATAAATTATGACGTAAGGCTTATGATAACCATTTATTATATGATGCTTATCATCATATTCAGGATGATTTTGGTCGTCAAGCCAGATATTTTCCCCATTTCCCGGATTATGCAGTTCTACATGATAGCCGTTGCTTTGTAGATCGTATTGTTCATTATTCCATATCTCAATGATACGGTCTTTTATGATATAACGTTCTTGCTTAATATCAAATTTCGTGTTCTTAAACGAACTCGCATCGCTTAAAATATGTATCTCCTCAAAATTGATTCTGCTCCCAGGATCTGCGCTAAATTCCTCGCTGCCACCGGCACTAAGTACGGCAACATAATATTCTGTCTTGTCGCAAGTAAGCTCATTAAGCATCTTTAAAAGCTTGTCGGTAAACGTAGTATAACG
The DNA here is from genome assembly GCA_945829235.1 of uncultured Clostridia bacterium. Lineage (GTDB taxonomy): Bacteria > Bacillota > Clostridia > Oscillospirales > Ruminococcaceae > CAG-115. Next base: position 83,563 of record CALZUA010000004.1, read on the forward strand.
CAATGATATTGGGTTTTTATCTTGGCGACCAGTTTGTTCACCTTTCTTTGTTTCCAAAAAATTCAGCCACTCCACAGAAAGGTTGTTGGGTGTTGAGTTCATCCTTGCCCATTTGCGCTGCATTGAAAAATTGCTTAAGTAATAGGATCTTGCGCCGCCTTTATTTTCCGTGGCTTTGCTTTCTAAAACCGTTTTAAAAGTTTCCATAGTATCCCTTTCCAATGACGATGTAAGCAGAAACAAATCAACATTTCGGTTTGAATTTGAAATTGCGATCTCGTTAGCTTCACTATTGATGTTAGTATCGTCAGTTATTTCCTTGCCTGTAAGCATATAATAATAAAACCAAAGCGAATGAGTTTCGTCAGTATTGCAGTCTATTATTTTATGTATATGCGCGTAATATGTTATCCAAAAACACTTTTTCGCGTTTTTCATCAAACACTGATTTGGATTTAACAAGCAGTTGCACGACGAATCATCGCATATAATACCCGAATCGGGAAATGTCGTTTCTACAAGACGTTCTACCCTTTCTATAACACTTTTTCTAAGCAAATATGTGCTCTTCATATCTGCCAATGACTCAAAAAGCACATCCTTATAAAAGTAGAGAATATCCTGTGTGCCGTCGCCGACCAAGCATAAAATGCGCTTTGCCAGTTCAACCGTTCTCTTTATTCTGCTGTTACTAAGTAAAAAAACCTTATAATTGTCTTCTTTAACATTACTTTTCAAAGTCTCAAAAATGAGACGCGCATCTTCTTCCGAAGAATTCCTAGTAATATTTATATAGACTGTTTCGCGTTTTATACCTAAGTAGCACTCTGCTAATATAAGCAGAAATGTTTGCATTTGATTGCGAAAAGAAAAATCATATGAAAAGAATGGACGTGACAATAATTTTATAAGCAGTTCGCATAAAATACAACCTGCTTGTTTGTGGTGCCGCGCTTTTTCTTTGCCAAGATTTTCTGTTTTTTTACCAGAATTATAATTTGGAATCAAATAATTATTTGTCAAATCCTCAAGCAGATCGGTAAAAAGAAAATTCGACGGAGCCTTGTTTATGCTTTTTCCTTCACCAAGCGATACGATCAATTCAAAAATACAAATGATGCTATCGTAATATTCTCCGATACTTCTTGTGGTAACTCCATCTTTAAAAATAAAATTTTGTGCAATATGCGAAAGCACAAAACGCTCATATGCATTGTTCCCACTTTTAAGCTTAGTCATTTCTTCAACATTATTAAAATCTACTGGAATGAGATCAAGATATTTTTTTGCCCAATAATTTGCGATTATTTTTATTGGACTTCTGTTAAAAAGCCTTTTTGTATCGACACTGAGCTTGCAGCCAACGCATGAATCCCCCTGACGTCTCATATGAGAAACATCGATATGTACAAAAGCATGACAATCGGAGGGGTCACCTGATAGAACAAGCGATCCCTTTGACTCATCTGAAAGTCTGTCAACGAGTAAGAAACACTTTTTTATTACCACTGGAGAATACGACTTAATATATTCATTGGGTATAAGAGAACGCAGAAAACTGTTTGCTTTTTTTATCGTATCCCCTGTATTTATGTTGTCATCAACAAAATAAAATTCAACCGGATTGCCGAGGTCAAAAATTTCCTGCGTTTTATGAAGTCGCTCTATAGTTCGCCTTATGGACTCGTGCTCGCATATAAAGTTCGTTCTGAATTCTTTATCCTCATTTATGGAAATAATCTCTGCCGTTCCGTTGAAATAATATGTGTTTACATACTGCGCGAAGCCTACGTTAGTGTTGTGTTCAGGAGAAAAAATAATTTTCAGCCTGGGACTTTTTAGGCGATCGCTTTGTTCATTTTCTTTCTTAAGCCCATAAAGCCATTCTCTGATCTCCTCTCTGACCTCGTCTTTGTAAAAAAAATCCTGGGTGCTTATGTAGTATTGAAAATGATTTTTACCGCGTTCAATATGTCCGTAATATACGCAGTCTCTCAGCAAGGTTATTCTGTGATTGTTTCCTCCGACTTTACTTTTATCGGAGCCGTCAGATATGCCTTTGTGCAGTTTCCTGCGTTTATCTAATAATTTATCTATAAGTTGTTGAGACCGATATGATATCTCGGAGCGTATCTGCTGAGATGGAACCGTTGATGTTAAATCTGTTTCAACAAGTGGCACCTCGTTTATCAGTCCATGTTCATTCGGAAAACAGAGTTTACATTTTAACGGATGCTCCCAAACAGTTGTCGTGCGCATCAAATAGTATATTTTAGGATTGCCGTTTAAAAGCCTTAACCCTTTTTCGCTATCTGTTCGTATGGTTATACATTTTGACACGGAATCAGCTTCTGACCAGTAATCAGATTCAATTTCTGACGGGAATATTTTATTTTCTGTCGAACGGCATTTGCAGTCTCCTACCCAAAAGGCGGTAAAATTATTGACCAAAACAAAATTACCGTTGCTGGAATCTTCGCGATAGCTGTACAGCTTTTCCAGCATTTTATCAAAAGTCGTAAGAGTGGAACTGATAGGTACTATTGTAACAAGGTTGATATCTTCTTTGAGTTTAATCAGTTTACCGACTGATGAACTAATCGACGAATCATTCAATAATTCTGCGCCGCTGTAATCATTCGAAAAACTAAAAAACAATTGGATTGTATCCATTTTTGTTTCGCTTTGAAGATTATACTGATATGATGCAAAGGCAACCTGTGCTTGTGCATGTTCAATTTTTTTGTACAATTCCCCCTTATCAAGTTTGGAGTACATTTCGTTATATTTTTTTATAGTACCTTCAAGATACAACTTGGTTATTTCAACTAACGACGTTACTATTGCCTTAGAGTATGAAGAATAACTGTAATACATTATAGGTTTGATAGTAAGAAGCTGCGGATCAATCAAATCATTAAGCTTTTCAGAAAATATTTTGAACACCTTAAATGCAATGCGATTGGCGATAGTAGTTCTGTAAAACAAGAATGACATTTCATAGAATGAGCGAATGTGCACCTTACTGCCGAGTCTTGTGTGAGTATCAACTAGCTTGTAGCCACAATTGTCCGCGCTGTCTATTCTCTCTTCTACCATGTCTAGCGTTCTCTTCTCAAAAATTGTAACATTTGAATCAGGATTATACGGAACAAGTATATCAAACGGCACAACAACAATCTTATCATCCGAATTACTTGATACGCTCAGAGACGCAATATATGCAGAGCAGGCAGAATCATACGGTCTGAACAGCGGCGAACCATGTTCAACAGCCATTTCAACAGCATTTATCACAGCCTGTTTTATTGTGTTTCCAATTATTTGAACAAACCATTTACAACTTCTATCAATAAAATAAAGTTGGATATTGCTTTTAAATCGCTTGCAGGAGAGTGCAACAATAACTTCTCTGAACGTTTCAAGAAATTGACGAGTAAGATTTGTTGTTGCAAAAAATACATTTTTTTCGTCAGAAAGCTTGTTCAGCGCTCCAAACAGACCTTTGATAAACACTTCACAATTCGCCGCATCGTTAAAATATTCGCCGTCTTTTTCGGACACATACCAGTAATTAACAAGCTCTGAATTGTCATTTTGAAGTTTTAACATTTGAGTTTTCAGATAACTCTCCCACTTTAATTGCACAGTGAGTTTCTCATCCGGATCGGTCATTTTGTAACCGCTAACATTCTCAATAATATCAGCCGTTTTTTCAGGCGTAAACAAATAGGTTTTCAGATCTAAAACAGACGAAAAAGACGAGTAATCCTCAATAAAATTACATCCGCTTATGCTTGCGCCGCCGCTTAATATCTCATTTCTCCAGCTGCCGAGCGAAAGAGTTATAAGGTATTGCGTACCTGGTATTGAACGTTTTCCTTCTTTAAAATAAGCAGAAACATCAGAATTTTCCGCTTGACCGTCATTTATCCAAACAAAGCTGCTGCCGTCAATGGATTCATATTTGTCTTCACTTCTCAAAATAAAATTCGCACGACAATGCTCGACAGCCTGATAAAACAGAAGCAACCCTATATGTGAAGTGCAGTCAGCACTGCGAAATTTTCTCCATGCTTCCTTTGCATCAATCTCCTGATCTTCAAACTTATTGAAAAAATGTGAAACCTTTATGCCCGATGCGTTGACAATCGAATTATAACCGTTAATTGTATCATCGTCAATGAAATCGCCACTCTTAAGGACTGCTATTTCTTGTGAAAGTCGTCTTTTAAACGTATCGATCAACGTACCGTTTGTGTTGATATCCACAACATTAAGCCTTAGCTTGTTATTATTATCAATGCAGAATGTGAATACGCACGACTTATATTTTGAATGCTGAACAGAGTTCTGCATTAACTGCTGAAGTCCTGCTGACAATTCTCTGGCCATCTTATAGGAGCGGTCAATATGCTGATAATCAACTTGAAGTTTATCATTGGAATCATCAGTACCGTACAAAAAAGAAAACAAAGCAAATATCAGCCAATTATTGTGCTCCTCACCAAATTTCGCTGATACAGTCTCTTTGAAAAGAAGCGTCTGATACTCATCGTATCCTTCTATAAAATGTCTGAGACGATTCCATGAAGTTTCAGCAATATATGCAAGAAGCGCCGCTTTAGGATCGTCAGAATTCGCGTTGTAAAAACGAAGTCCCCCAACATTAAAAAGAGTTTTCTTATTTCTGGCATCGGAGCCACTTTGCCAAAGATCGTCTTTTTTGATATATGATGACGGCTCAATATCTGACGTACTTTCGTTAGAAACAAACAATTTATTATAAGAAACTTCATTTATGATTGTGATCGGAAAAAAACTGCTGCCGGCAGATGATATTTTATAATCCATCGGTATCAGTTCGGGTACGACAATGTTATCTCGCCGAGCAAATTTTGGAGCATAGATTATACCCGTATACTCCTTTGAAAGAAGGCGGAGATATCGTGAAAACATGTTGTGAGATCTGTTTAATTCCTCGAATTTTTCGGGATTATTGTAATCATAAAAAGGGAAATACGATAAAGGCAATTTATCGCTTAAGAGAACCACAGAGAGCCTGTTTTGATTTACTAAATCATTAAAACGAATCAACAGTAACGCTAAATATTGAAGATCGAATAGATTTTCTTCGCTTATCTTTATCCTGATATGAAAATAAGTATCCCCAGACTTTACAGCACTGATAAAACTAGCAGTACTGATGCTTTGTCTTTCTTGAATTTGCGCGCGTATTGACAACGGCATCTGCACACTGCACGTTATTTTGTTTTCATCCAGATAAAATATTGAAGAAAGTTCGGACAGCACAGTTTTATTTGTTTCTTCATCGTTTTTTGATATTTTTAAAACCTCATCGTGATATTTTTTTATAATATCCACATTACTACAAAGTGCAGAAGTCTCCGTCTGTACGATCTCGCCCTTTGGGCACTCGAAATACCTTACCGATGGTATCTGATTAGCTTCACATCTTTTTACCATTTGCTTATTCTTGCCTATGTTAAAAAATCCTTGTAGTTTATTCCTACTCAACCATTCTGTATCATTTAAAAGTTCGATATTCTCAATTACATAAGAATAATCTTCATGGCAATTATCAATATTAAAAAAAATTATATGTTTCATTTAGTTGATCTCCTTTTTATTACTATCTTAATTGGTTTGCACTAACTGCTTCACAGGCAGCATAGATTAGCTTTATTTCAACTGCAAAATATATACAACAAAATTATTTAACTTGATCTCTACATAACAGAACATTTATCAATTTGTAATCGTTATAACCCACGATGGGAAAACAATACATTAGTCTGTTTACCAACCTTTGGCATTCCGTTCAACCTAAACAACAATTATAAAATTCGCTTTAAAGAATGATAATATACAATCATCCCCTCTGGACAATATTATTCATCTACAATTATAACACCCTTTCATTCACATTTCAACCCACGATTTCCCAAGATGTAGAAACCCTTCGCAACGTGTAACATTTTCATACGTTTCGACAAAATCCGCGACGATGTTTTGTGGAATTCTACCGTAACTATCATTTTGCTTGAAGAACCCTGCGTTCAGAAAAATCGGTGCCAATATTTCTCGAAAAAACCAGCAGTTTTCTCTTGGTTTCGGCAACTCTGTTTCGGCTTAACAGAAGCGCAGTTCCGTCCGATGTCAAGGAAAAACGCGTCAAAGAGTACACGAGCGCTGTCCTCAAGCAGAATTTTCTCGTCAACATAGCACGTTATCTCGCACTCGTCGAGGTAAAACTCGCGCAGCTTTTCCGCAACCAAATCAGCCATTTCCTGCTCGTCATCGCACACCGCAAACTTCACCAAACCGCTCCCACGCCTCCGAAATCTCGTCTGATTTTTTGTATTTTACAACAAAGTTCGACAAAATTCAAGAAAGTGGAGTTGTGATTTTTCTTTGAAATGTGTTGATTAGCAAGAATTACGGTCAAAGTCATCGCAACAAGAGAGAATTGTTGAACACGATTTTGCGTGATTTAATGCACTTTCTCAGGTTTTCTTTTGAGAAAAGTGAGATAATTTTTGTGCATAATTATAAAATTTGAAACAGCTCCTGAAATTTATATCGCTAAAGTCACGGAAATCTCTGCGATTACGGCGGAATCATACCCGTCCTCTCCGAACACGTTAATCTTAAAAACAATCATCGAGGGTGCAGAATGTTTTCCACTTGTTCCGAGCCACTCCTCAAGCGCTCTGACAACTTCTTCGGGCTTTGAAACCTCGGTAAGAAATACTGCAGGAATTCTCGTCAGAATATCCCTCTCCGACAGTGAGTCAAGCTTATAACAGCAAGTAACCGCAACAGAAGATTTTTTATTGTAACCGGTTAGCTCCAAAAGCTCCCAAACCATTTCAACAGCTCGGTCAATTTTGTTTGCCGACAGATTTTTTGAATACTCCACATTAACCAAAATTGGCTGTAAAAAAACCTCCTCTGTTCTAAACAAAAATGCTTCGTTTACCCGAATGCTGCTGTTATTAAACAGGTTCTCGTTTTGAACTATCCACACGGACGGCTCAATATACGGACAAACATAGACCGGCATATTGGAGAGAGTAACGTTGAAAACGATATCCTTACCGAATTCTACGCCCGAAACCGGCTTTGGCTGTTGGATTTGAATATTATGCGTTCGGATAAACTCTCTGCTTGTTTTGTCAAATACCTCGTAAATAATCGATGTAGTATCCGAAAGCTTAAAGTTCAGCTTCAAAACAATCTCATCATACACAGCCTCCGAAGACATCAAAACGGTGTTTTCCGACATAGCTTCGGCAAGTGTGCCTGCAGCGTTTGCAATCTGCTCATAGGCTCTCTCAAATTCCTCGTCCGCTGCGGAAATATGTTCAAGCAGCTCTGAGCGTTTATAGTCGTAGTCCGCCAAAACATCAAAAATCCGAGCGCTTCCCGCAGATTTACAAGTGCTGTTTTTCACGAACCTCAACCGCAAATACAGAGTTTGCTGTTCAACCGCCTTACAGGATATCCTTACGGTATAGCTGAACCGCAGTATCTCGTCATCGGGACAAACAGCTTGCGAAAGCAGCTTTGGATTTTCGGGGAACAGCTTGAGCGGGTGAGGAATTCCCAGCTGCGCGCGCAGGTCAATTTTGTCGGACGTCAGCGGTGACAGCAATCTAAGCCAGCTTGAGCTTTCATATCCCGATGAGTCGTTTTTGATATTATATTCAAAATGAACAAACGACAAATCCAAATCACAAATCTCGTTCGAGTGCTTTTGTACACCCGATGAATAAACGCAAAAACAACCGCTCTCGGAATCAGCTTTTTTGCAATGCAGATTGTCCGAGCCCTTAAGGACGCCCTCCAATCTGCTGCGGTATTTCTCCGCTGCGTGCTTAATGTCGGATTTATAAACGCAAATTACGTCCGTATCGTAAACATTATTCAGTGTTTTGCGGAAAAGCTGCACGGCGGTTTCCTGGGCGGCAGATTTATCATCGCCCAAAAATCCGTCTATAAGGGGCGCCAACTTGTCCGCAAAGCATTCAGCCAAAGCGCCCTTGACTTCAATCAAATCATCGGCAGACTTTGGACATTTTTTCACTGCACTTGACAGAATATCTCCGCAAAGCAGATTTTCAATATCGCCAAGAAATCGCTTTATCCAAAGCTCAATGTCGATATCCGTAAACTCAGCCGTGACGCATGTACCATCAAACGCAGTTACCGAAGCAGCGCGTGTAATAAGATTTCGCGAAAACGGAGCTGTTGAATAAAATCTCGGTGAAAGCTTGATTCCGTCTTGGGTATTGATAACATACGGTGAGATTGAAATTTCCTCAAAATACGATTTGCGGGGTATTCCATACAAGCTAGTGCCGCCCGCTGCCAAAAGAATATCGGGAAATGCTCTTTCAAACTTCTCCTCAAAGTCCTTGGAGCGTAAAATTTCGCACTCTGCGAACTTTATGCTCTCATAATCACATTTGGCATTTTTTCGCGTTGTTCTTGCTGTAAACCCGATTTCAAAGACGCTCTCGGGAAGTGCGTCAAGAGTTACCGCGAAGGATATTGAAAATTCCGCTTCGTTCAAATCGGAATTGCCGCAAACGGCATTATATACTGCGCGCGTGTAATCTCTGTAACGCGCAATGTCATCTGAATTAAGCGTATAAGCGCAGCCAAGCGTTGAGGTGAATTCTATTCCGATATCGCAGCCAGCCTGACGCATTGCCGTAAGAGATAACTCACGAGCACGCTCCGTATCCTCATCGGAACAAACAAATCTTGACAACACAACAATCCTTGCCGCGTTTTCAGTTTTTTCAACGAAATAATTTGTTTCGGTGCAAGGAAGCTGATTTATGCTCAGCGGAAAATCATTGTAATCAGCTTCAACCTCAAGCGAGCCGATTTTAAATGTGTTGCCAAGAACATCGCGGCGGTAAAAATCCAGACAGAACCGCTTCCCAACCGCATTGTACGGCGATTCGGGGTATTCCGGATTACTGCAAAGACGATACAGCGGAACAGCGGCGCTGTACAAAACAGAGCCGTCCGATTTCTGCTGCGGAAGTATCGTCATAGCCTCCAAAATCGCGCCCTCATCGGTTGCTGCCGTATAACCCAAAACGCTGAAAAGCTCGGACATTCTGTCATCCGTCAAATCTCCGTCTGCGCAGACGCCAATACTTCCGACCGGATAATTCGGCACAAAAGCCTTTTCCGCTTTTCCGATAAACACGGGTTTCTCGTCTGAAGCGTCATCTAAAACAACTTTGTTGATAAAACTGCCGCAAAGCGCTTCGTTTTCAAAAATCGCTAGAAAATATATTCTCGCTTTTCCGTCCGAATCAAAAGCTTCCTCTGGAATATCGGTACAGTAAAACCAAAATCCGCCGCCGATAACCGAACATTCCCACGCCAAAAGCAGAAATTTGTTTGCATCGTCAATTCCCGCGATATTCCTTAATTCATCGGCAGAAACAAGGTTTTGCGAATGCGTTTCCGTTGAAAGGTCGGAGCGGATAATCACACAACTCTCGGAAGCAATCTCCATATACCCGACTTTTTCGGTATCAAATCTTGAAGCCCTGCATAAAACCTGAATTTTCTTAATGTTTTTATCAATAATTTTATAAAGCGCAGAGCGTTCCCGAGGCGAAGCTCCGCAAAAATAATATATCTCCCTGCCCGATTTGTAAACAGTAAATTCGATTAAACAAGCCCAATTGAAAGCACGTTTTCTATTCGACATCTCAACAGAATTAGTGCTGTTTCGCGATAAATATTCGCACATATCTTCGGGCAAAGAACAAATCGTCCGACGCGAATTATTTTGAAGAATTATTTCAATTTCCGATGCCGACCAGCATTTAGGTGTTTCCGAGAAATCCTCCGCCCTTTGCGGAACTTCAGCAATCGAAATTTGACCGCTTGGAACAGCATTTGCAAGAGCTTCTCCGTTCAGCTTCGCAGCGTTTTCAGCGGACAGGCTCACCCAATCGCATTCCTCTCCGCTTTTGTATATAGAAAAGCTGAATTCACCGGTGGAAATATCAACATCAATCTGCTGACGCAGCAGCTTAAAAAGCGGTTTAATCTCTCCGTCAACAGGCGATGACACGCGAAGTCCCTGAAGGAAAAACCGTGAAATCACAGCGCCCGTGCGAGTGGTGTTCTCGGCAGTCAAAATCAGGCTTTTCAGCTCTTCCTTCGACAACTCATTCGGTGCAATAACCACATTTTGTACACTTGCAAGCTCCGCTGTTCCCGCATTCAATGCGTCGGCAATTTCCGCTGCGGTAATTCCCGATTTTCCGACCGAAACAGAAGAAAGTCCAACTTTTGCATCGGACAAAATTATATCTTTCAGAGGACTTAATATCGGCTGCTCCCATAAAAAGTTCTCGGCGATTTCTCTGGTAAAATCGGGACAAAGTCTTCGATTTAATTCAGCAAGATTATTATCCCGAATGATGTATTCGCTGTCTAAACGGTAATATTCCGCGCCATCGGAATTATTCGATAAAAAGCGTTCCAGAAAGTCCTCCCAGCCGTCTGCAAATTCACCGTTAACAAGCGCCGCAGCCTTGGCTATCCTCACGGCGCTGTCGCCCGCCAAAGCTGTATATTTGCCGCTCCAACCGATAACGCCAAGCGTTCTGCTGCCGAAAACATCGCTGCGCCAGCCCTGCTCAAGCCCGTTGTCGGAAACGAGCTGTTCCGCGTACCTGAAATATAAAACCTCCGGTTCGTACAGGCGCACGAAGAACACGGCTGCCGCTTCCCGCGCAGTCATCTTTGCAATTCTGTTGTCGAATGTGTGATTATTAAGCACGACCGTTTTTCCGCGCGCAGGTATCATCGAAATTTCGGAAATATCCCTCCACAAAACGTCCGCGCTTATGGAAAATTTCTCGCTGATTTTGTGCAGCGTGTCGCCTTGCTGAATGGTATATGTGAATTTCGGAATACTGCTTATATTCAGCAGGATATCGTGATTTTGCTCCAACAATTCCTCCGCAGAAATTCTGTAATGTTCAGAAAGCTGGTTGAAGCTGTCTGTTTCAACGGAAATGCTCTCGAACTGTCTGCGTGTAAGAGAAATAAGCTCGGATAAAATCATTCTGAAATAATCGGTGAGGATTGCCGCGCTCATAGGCATTGCTTCATCGGAAGCATTTTTCTGCGATATCTCGTGAAACGGGTCGGAGTTTAATTTCGCCAGATATTCCCCGATAATCCGACAATATTCGTCCGTAACGATATTTTGGCTGAAATCGGATTCTGTTTCTCCGCAAACCAGCCTTAAACAGTGCAGCATCGGAAAGAAAATGCCGTCCAAGCTGTTTTCGGCAGATTTATTTTCAGTCTGAGCCTTAACGGTAATTCGCAGGTTTTTTGAAAAAAAGTCCTCAAAATCCGAAAGGTAAAGTTTTTCCTCTGCCTTTTCGGGAATTGAAGCCGCCATATCCCGCGTTACTTTTTCCTCGGGAAACGACGCCAGAAGCCAGCTCAAAAGCATCTCAAAAAGCCTTGCAAAATCTTCTGCAGACACCAAGCAAAGAAAAGCCGCACAATAATCGGGAGTGCTTCCGCTGTTCGGGTTATTGACCGAAAACAACGGCAAAACCAAGGTCTGTATCTCCCAATCGCCGAGCTTTTTGCAGGGGAACATTTCGAGATTGTACGATATTACAGAACGAACATCATTTGAATTTTCAAGCTTCCACGGCGTTACAGAATCATTTCCAAACGTAAATTTGATGGTCTTGTCAAACACGAACGAAAAGTTGATTTTTATAAACAAAATTTTCAGTGAAGCGGATAATTTCAAATACATCGACAGCTTTATAACAGATTTGCGAAAACTCTCGATTTTCATATCGCACATAGCGCTGACCTGCGAGCTTACCGATATCGAAATTATTTTCAGATCCGCGCTTAAAAAGAGAGTTCCGCCAACTCCCACGGCGGCTTGAACGAGATAGTACATTCCGCTTTTTTGCGTTTGGTCGTTCGGTTCAAACAGCGCAAAAACACCCTCGAGAATACCGGTCGCAGTGAGCGACACCCCGCCCTTGACTATTCCGAAATCAAACGAACGTCCAAGCCCCACACGAAGCCCTATCCCGATAAGCACAACCGGAGAAAACGCGCCGTTGGTGATTTTGGGAACATTCTTTGCGGCATCGCCTTTAAGCGTGCCGAAATAAATTCCGCCGCGCCCTGTAAATATGCCGTATTCCAATCCAAATGACTTTGAAAAATCACCGTTATGCGGAAATCCCAAATCAATCAGAAAGCTGCCGTTTGTGTAAATCTCAAGAGCCATCTGCCCGAGCGTAACAGCAACCGCGCCTAAATTCAACCGCGACATAGACTTCGGCAGTGTTACAGTACCGCGGAACATTCCGATACTATCGCTTATTTTCCGATAAACAAGCTCCAGCTCCAACCCATTGAAATAATAAATAGGAGATTTTTCCGAGACATTGACCGTTATCTTCGCGCCGTACAACTCGGGATCGATAAGCGCGGTCTGAAGACGAAACAGTTCGCCCAAGGTAATATCCGCTCCGAATATCCAGCAATTTTCTTCGCTGTATTGAAAATCGGGAACGCTTTCCTCAACCGGCTTAAGCTGCTCTTTCAGCTTATCAACCGCGCACGCAACGGAGCTTGAGTCAACGTTTATTTTCAAATGGCTGCCAAGTCCGATATACGACACCTTGGTTTTGGTTTCTGCGGCAGCCGTGTTTTCGGGCGGAGCACCGTCCAGAGCGTCCCAAGTTATCGGATTGTCAATTCCGTAGGTCTTTCCGAGCAGATTTCCCGTTAAGATATAGCTTATTTTGTCCTTGTCGTTATTGAAGCTGTATCGGATACCGATATCTTCAATTCTCATCAATCCCGCAACAGCAATATCTGCGTGATATATTACGGACGCAGTTTTCTGAGTTGCGTTGATAATAAGAGAAAAATCCGATAAGTTGATTTTGTCGAGAATATTCCACGGAGATGACAGCGATGACTTTGCGTTGGGATTTACAAGATGAATAATAGCCGTCACAATATCCCCGAAGGTCATTCCACCGAGAGAAAAGCTTACTATCTCGTCATTGTTTTTCTCCCTGTAATAAACGCCTTGAATATACGCCTTATTAAACGAAAGCCTGAATAAATACTTTATGTTTTCGGTATAAAAATTGTCCGCCTGAACCAAAAAATTAAGCGCACCGATATCAAGATAAAACAGCGCAGAACCGTATATCGCCTCTTTATCCGATGGCTTCTTTTCAAGCTTAATCTTTCCGCCAAGCTTTGGCTTGCAACCGAGAATTTCAAACCAGCTTATGTAAAACGACGCATAAAGACTGAATTCGCCCTTGCTCGGAGCAAAGGAAACCGACAAATCGTCCACCACGATATCCGCGCAGACTTTGGAAGCGTCGATTTTGAATAATCCTGCAAGTAAATTCCCGATACTGATTTCGCCGGTTGTAAGTTCTCCCGAAAAGCTCCAATATTTATCATAACACGCAGATATTCCAATTTGGAATTCCAATTCATCTGCTTCAAAACCAAACACTCCGCAAAACATAAAGCTGTTTTCAGCAGGACTAACCGATGCTCTAACGATTATGGAGTCAATGGATATTTTCAAATTCCCGATATTGATATCAATAATTCCGTTCGCCACAGCGCCAAGCGAATAGCTTCTGTCCAAAAGCTCTGCGGTTATGCTGAATTCAGCAAGCGGCTTGCCCCAGTCATCGGGAACGGGACAGCCGAACTCGCCCGCCATATCCGCCAAGGTGAACACGCCCTCGGTTTCGTTAACACCAAGCTCGTCCGCCGCTTTGTTCAAGGACAGATATCCCTCAAAGCTTTGCTGCGGATAATATCCCTTCACGCGACCCCGTATCAAATATTTTCCGAATTTCAGCACTGCCTCGCAGGAAACGGCAACCGAAAAAATAGGTTTTTTATCTATATAAGACATTTCGGAAAAAACCGTAAAATCAACAAGCTGTAAGCCGTGTACGGGTGTATCCCAAGGGTTTTGAAGAGTCATCGCAGTTTCAATATATTCAAGTTCAAACCCGTCGCTAATCTTTTCTCCTTTGAGTTCAAGTCTGAGCGATATTCTATGAATACCGAAATCGCTTAAAACCGCGCAGCTCGGCAGCATAAGCTGATTTTCCTTATATTGAAGTCCAAGCAAATCGCAGATAAATTTCACGATATTTGAAGGAGAAAGCACGGGAGAGAAAAAAGCTGCGGCATAAATGCCCTCGCTTTTAAAATCGGAAATCCCCACCTGAAACGTCATTCCCTCGCCGCTGCCGCCGGTTATCTTAAGCAAAAGATATGCGTAGGCTTTGGGCAGCGAATAATACTGTTTCTGCAGGTCAAGAGTCCGCAAAGCAAGAGTGACCTCGGAAGTTCCGAACGGAAAAGAGAAATTGCCGATACCGGTTGAAAAATCGATAAAATAACCGATTATGCCCGAAACTCTTCGCGCGTGACCGTTAAACGTCATAATCTCGGGTAAAAATTCCGAAAAAAGCTCGAATTTGCTATTCATTACAGCGACCGCAACACCTGAAATTCGGAAGCCGTATTCCTCCGATGAAACACGCAAAACAGGGTTTTTCAGCAAAAAGTCCGAGAAAAAATTATCGGGCTCAATAAGAGTTTTCTGATTATTGCAAAGCTCCTTCAGCATTCCGCTGCCGTTAAAGCTTATCCGGAAATCGTATGCGACGCGCTCGCTTTTCACCTTGATATCTGCGGACACCGAACCCGCTCCGAACAGCTTATAAGCCGGAATTTCCACTGTGCCGACGACAGATACTTGACTTCCGGAAAGCTCCGGCACGCAGCCCGCGATTTCAAGCTTGTCCATATCCAGAGAATTGAGCAAGTTATAAAACGCATTATTCAACAGCGTATCGTCAATTACAAGCACGCCGTTATCTATTTTCCCGAGAAGCTCGGCATACAGTTCGTTTATATCCATAGTATTTTTCCTTTACACAAACAGGCTGTTTGGGGGAAGACTTCTTTTCATGGTATTCGGCTTTATATTATCGCGTTTTTCAATCACGGTCATAGGTTCTTTTGAAACGCATTCTATCAGTTCCCTTGAAGCATAAAAGAATGCGTCACCGGTCAAATAGATACCCTTATCTACTTCTATTGTTATAAGCTTTCTATCTCTATCAAACATATTTATGTTGTGCTTGCGCGGGTCAAATGGCGCATGCTGTTCCGCAATATCAAAATATGCCTTTGACGGAATATGATATTGGGTATTGTTGACGCATTCACTAAACACTGTGGAAACCTCGTTTCCCATTGCATTATAAAGTTTTTCCAAAGGCTGTTTAAATTTTTTGCTTATTTCTCCGTTTTTGTTAAGAATAAAATTTGAATTATACGAACCATGATGCGGCGCAAAAATATATTGACATTTAACGCCGGAATTTTCAAGCTCTGATGCGACATCTAATTGATTGTGATGGGTTACATCTCCGGGGAATAAAATTGATTTGGAATTATTTGCTTTATCTTTATATATTAAATTTACGACAACAGCAGTTGCATTGTAAATAACACCTTTTTCATCATCTATATATTTATTTATAATATTCAATTTGGTGACATTATCCTCGCTATCGTCCGACAAGGGAATACTAGGATTGCAAATATCCAAATTCAAAAACTTGAAATCGCTGAAGGCTTGAAAATTGCCTCTAAACATCTGTTTAACGTATTTTTCGAGAAAATTTTTTAGTACAATATATCTATCACTTTCGCTGTACCCTCCCATGATAACCGTGTTCAGCTTAAACGTAGGAGATTTCAACTGTGCTCTTTGACCTATGAGGTAATTTAAGCTGTTGCAGTCGTACATAATATTCTCTGCTTTAAAATAATAGTTCCCCAGCCAAGTCAGCCACGAAGTATAAATTTGAATTACTTTTTCAAACTGAGAACCTTTGGACTTAATAAAAATAGCATGATTAAAATCTGCAATAATACAGTCGTACCAATTATTATAAGAAATAAATATTTCTTCTGACGACCACTTCATATTGAATTCATTTTGATTGAATGTGAGAGTTGTTTCTATTTCGGTGTATTGCACTACGATGGTTTTGCGGTTTTTTTCCTGAGAAATATTCGCTTGTATTTTTATTTCAAATTTAGGCGTACCATTTTTCTCATTTGATTTATCTTTGTATCCCCAAACGTTATTTTTTGCCACGGCAATAAGTTTATTACAATATAAATCACCGGTTAGTGAACTAACAGTCTGAGTTATTTCAATCTCTTTGCTGCAATAAATATAATCCCTGAAATCTGATGAATCCTTGTAAACATATTCTATATTTCCGTTTTTACATAAAGTAATTTTCTTAGTATCGCGGGTATAACCGTTTATCATAGTATTCTCTCCGCGGAGGAACCAATGAGCCTGATTGACGGGTTCCGACCAGCGGTTCAGCTTCGACAACAGCTTTATGATAAGATTATTGTGATCTTGGTCTTGATGAGAGGATACGAGCAAATCCAAATGATCATTTCCGCCCTCCAATATCAAACCCGCCATGTGATTAAGCACTTTATCTATCCATTTTTCATCAATCGGAAAAATATTATATTCCTTACCTGCACACGCCGGCTGATACCCGCAGTCGAAAACAGCGTTGTACGGCGAGCCGTCATCGTTTATGCCGTGCAGCAGCGTACACAGCCCATGACCTATGTTGTAAGCAAATAATCTCAGCTCTTTCATACTGTCAGCCTCCCGATAAATATTATTCCGAGTAGCCGAAAAACCAGCCAACCTTTCCGCTGTCGCCGAAAATATACAAATCCGCGCTTTTCGGCGGAACGGATATCCCTAAAAATTTTAATGCAAGACTGTTTAGCTTAAAAATCGGAGCGCCGCTTTCCGATTTGATAAGCGATATGCTTTGAAATCCTACATTGAGCAGATTTTGCAGTGAAAATTGCTTTGAAAAAACATCGCTCATACGCACTCCGAAATAATATCCGCCGTCCTTCCAAGCACATATTAAATCGAAATACAGCAGAGAATTTGCGCCCAAGCCGCCCGATTTTCCGAGCTGCAAACGGTAAATTATTCCGCTCCAGCCCGTGTTCATTTCTCCCTGTCGAACGGGTGTTGTAATTGACGAAAAACCAAGCTCATCGGGCGATTTTGCGGTGCTGTTAACAATATACTGCTCCGCGCAAGCACCGAAAACCTCCGCTGTCGAACCATCGCGCGCTTTGCTTTTATCTGTGCGGATACGCAGCTCCGACAAGTCCTCGTATGATTTTTCGGAAGCGCAGACTATAGCCGCTCCCTCAAATCCCAATTCATCATAGGAAAAAATATCAAGATTATTGTCATTCGTCAAGGACAAACTGCCGCTCAGCAGAAAACGGCTCTGTCCATTGTCCGAGGACATACTTACCCCGTTTATTACTATTGATTTTACGGGCTTGTTTTGAGGAACATAGTTAACATCGTTCTCCGGAGAAAACCGGTAAACAGCAATTCCGTTTTGGATATCCGCCCTACCCAGCAGCGCAATGCATTTCGGCTCTGAAAGCCGCTCCCCTAGAAGCCTTCTCGGCAAAATCTCCGTTCGTGAGGCAAAGCTTGTGACGCGGGAATTCTGTATGACAGCCTCAAGGTCAACGGTTTTGCAGGTGAAATCACGGCTGCTGTCGCTCTGCATTATGCCGCCGGAATTATAGGCGATAAGCGCGTCTATCTGAGAAGAAGCAACGGTCACATTGCCGTTTTCCAAATCAACCTTGCTTCGTTTAACAGCCGCGTAAGCACAGTTGAGATATTTCTCGCCCGTCATAGCGGCAACATCATATACCTCGCGCGGAAGCTCATTTTCAACAGCTTCGGCAAGCACGTTCAGCAGCACAACTCCCTCAAACCGTTCGGAGGAAACCGCGTCAATAAATCCGCGAAAACTCTCCTTTTCCGCAGAACCGACATAAGCGCTGTTCAAGAGTTTTTGAAACAGCAAGTTATCCGAAAGCTTTTCTCTGATGGAAATTCCCGTGCAGTATTTTATGATTAAAATCGAATTCTTCCAATCGTCCTCCGAAAGCCTGATTTTCCAACCGCCTACATCAACGGATAGACTTCCGCTGCCAAATCTCGCGTATTCCTCTTTCGATGTAATTACCACAAAACAGTCCTTTTGCAGCAGCTTTTTTTTACCCTCAAGAGTAATGCTGTTTATTCTGACATTTGGCAGCGCCTGAGATGAGGTTTGCGCTATGCCAAGCCATCTCCAAGAGCTTATGTCAACGCCGACGCACAATCCCGCCGGAGTTACAGCGGTTACCTCGCCGTTTGCCGAAGAAAAAAGCTGAGCCTCTTCAAAAGCCTTGTCCATAATGGCGCACCGCACGCGATACAGGATATCGTCCGCCTCATTTTCGCTGAAATTATCGGAAAGCTGTGCGTTTCTCCAAGAGAAAAAAGGGATAGGCTCAGAGGCTTGCGAAAACACCGCCACGGGGGTTTCATACGGCAGCAAAACATTGTCCTTAGGAGCGTACAACGGCATACTCTCGGGCATTGAAAAATATTCTCCGCAAACAGAAATCCACGATGTTACCGCGCCCTTTTCATAATCGGGAAAATCAGCGGCGAGAAAAGCCGAATATCCGGAACAAAACGTTATCTCATCGCAGCTTCTGATATACTCCATTCCGTACAATCCAAGCAGGATTTCGCGGCTGTTGTTGACGCGAAAACTTCCGCTGTAACTGAAATAAAAATCAAGCTGAACGGGGATTTGCTTTTGGCTTTTGCGGTCAAGACACACCGAGCGTGCAAAGCGCGCAAACACCAAAGACGCGTCGTCAAGCGGCGTGAGAATGTACGGTTCACCGACGCGGTCGGTCAGATTACTGTTGAAGTTTTCTTTTGGGAGAGAGATAAACGTCTTTTTTGGATTAAATAATCCGTTAAAATCAAGCGTTACACAAAATTCGCTTTTCCCCGTATATTGAAGCAGCGTATTCGAGAATTCCGCCGCGCTCTTTTTCGGCTTGTCCTTTGAAACAGCTTCGGAACGGCTTGGCATAACAAACCGAATTTGCGCCCCGAGCGCTTCAAATATATCACTGCCGTCCGGACAGCTTATTGAAAAGGTAAAAACGCCCGTAGAAAGCGACAGGGCAATCTCCGATGTATTAAATTTTATCCCGCCGTGCATAAACAGTCCATCAAATTTGATTTCAGAAGAATTTTTGGTGCGGACGCTTCTCAAAAAAAGCCTGTATTGCTCAATGCTCAAACACCCCGGGCAGCTGCACCCCGTCCATCTCCAGCACTCATAGTTATCTTGTGGATTTTCAATCCACAAGAGCAGATAATTTCGGCTGCGAAGAATTTCTGCACGTCTGTTAAACTCTTCATCGGGAACAAAGCCCTCGGGATAAAATTCAAACATCGTTTATACCTCGATTTTGTCGCCCCTCAGCAGTGTTATTTCGGAGCTTGAAACGTTGCTCTCAATAAACACCGGACAGTATTCCCGCCGATAATTAAGCCGAAACAGCTTAAACTCCGATCCGAAATATCCTAACCCCGTCAGCAGCTCATAGACCGTCATTCCGACAGGAACGCAGCGCTGCTCTCCGTTTACGCAAACAGGTATCATTATAGTGACGGAGCTTCTGCCATTAAAGTACGAAACATTTTCTAAATCCGCCGAGTGCTCGGGATATTCGGTAATGTCCATAAGCTCATCAAGCAGCGTTGAATAATTTGTGCTGCCAATAAAAAAAGCATTGTCATACGGGTAAACCGACGCGGGCATATCCGAAGAATAATAATTTATCGGATACACAAGATAAATGTACGGATTTTCAGCATTTGCCGTAATGTCCATTATTCCGGAAAGCCGCCAATTCGGGTTTTCCTCCGCCGACCTCGCGAAGCACATATTCTTTATCATACTGCTTACAAACGAATTAAAAATGATTGACGCGTTATTGCCGCTGCCATTCAGCACCGCGCAGTATTCCGCGGTATTTGTCAGCGTGTAGCCCGAAATTTTTTCGGAGTTGGAATCTGTCTGTTCCGTGTAAATCGAGGTTTCAACCATCAGTACGTCTCCCGGCATCACCGCGCAGTAACGCGACTCGGGAATGAAATTCCTCGACAGTGTGCAGACGTCCGTGAGCTTACAGCGGCACATTCTGCTCACCGCGTCGGCAAGCAGATAAAACCCCGCAGGTGTGATATTTTTGACAGCTCCGCCAGCGTCAATCCCAAACAGCTTTTTATAAAATCCGTTAAGCTCGGAATTATTATTTCCTGCGGCAAGAATGGAGCTGTTGTCAAGCGTTAACGTGTACAAAGCGCCGCCTTCCGTGCATGGCGCAAGAGTAATGATGTTATTTTCGGAAGAAATTCCCTCGTTTAAATGGTCGGAAAACAGCTCCTGCGTAAATTGACAAACAGCTTTATCTGCTTTGTTTGAATTTTGACGATAATATATAACCGCATTTTTATCGTAATCTCTTTCAACAATAAAGGCTTCGCGGGAAATCGGAATTTTTTCTGAAGAAATTCCCTTACATTCACGACCGTTAACACAAAAAATCGGGCGCACTCCAAATGTGTAAAACTCGGAACAATTAACATCAATTTCATCAGAGAAATGCGTTTTATTATCATCTCCCCAAAATCCGATAACCGGCGCGCTTTGCGGATATTTCACGGCAATCCGAATGACATCGCGGGCATATTCCGCGACATTAAGCGCAGGTGTCGCCAGCGGCAGACAAGCCGCTCCGCTGAACAATTTTGTTTTAGCTTTGCGGTATTCGATGACAGCGCCCAATGACCATTTTTCCAAACGGGAAGGGATAATTTCCGCAAAAAAATCTTGGAGCGTTATCTTAAAATGGTTTTTTTCAAGCGATGTTAAAGGAGTCGCTGCGGAGCGCTTCAGCACGGTATTATCCTTTACAATGCAAAAATAAATGTTCAGATTTTTGCTCTCCTCATCGGAACAGGGAAAATCAAATTCCGCGAAAAGAGAATTGATGTTTCTGTCAAAGGAAGTCAGAGTTATGCCTTGAGGGAAAAACCGCAAATGTTGGGTAATTCCGTAAATTCCATCTCCGTCCGTTGAAGAAATATCCGCATTGAGAGGAATTTCGTCTGATGTTTCGGGTACGCTTATTTGAAATCTTGTATTTTCTCGCGTGACCTCGTAAACCGTTTCAACTCCGTTATCACGGTAAACGCGGCAGGTAATATACGGACAGCTGTTGAACGACTTGTCCCAGCTTATAATCAGGTTTCCCTCAAAGTATTCGCCCCGCAGATTTTCAAGCTCGTAAATCGGAATTTCAACCGCGTCGCTTTCCTTGCTCTGGCTGTCCTTTGAATAAACCAGCGAAATCGAATAAGCCTTCTCCTTGTCTGACGTATCGAGCTTCATTCCGCTCACCGTTCCCGAGGAGCCGTCGATTTTATCAACGGTCACGGTATAACCCTCGCTTTGCTTAACGCCGCCGTAAAAAACGTTCACCTCATATTTTGCGTCACTGTCGCGAATTCTTCCGCCGTTAAGACTCCACGAAAGAGAAAGCCCAAAAACACCGTCCTCGGTTTTTTCTGCGTTAAGCGTCACGATTTCGACATTGGTTATGTACTGCGCTTCATCAAGCGAGTTGTTGATATTTACATCAAACATAAAGCTCTCCATTTTAGTCATCAATTACTCGGGCATCTTACCGTTCTGAATAGCAAAATCTCCGCTTTGCAAGCCGTTCGCGATAATTATGGTCGGCGAAGCGAATTGCAGATTGAACACATTTAGCGTTTCATCTGTTTTCACAATACACGAAATGCCCACCTGATTTCCGTCCTCATCAAGCAGCCTATCGCCGGCTTTCAGCTCGTTAGCACGCTTCCAGCCGTTATCCGTGAGAAAAGGGTGATTATATGTTGCCGTAACAGCAAATCCGCGCTCACAGGTGATTTTATAGCAATCCGACTCTTTTCCCCTCCAAACGTTGATTACTTCGCAAAAGCGTCCGCTTGCAGAATACACACGCTCTCCCATCGTGATATACTTGATTTTTTTATGAGAACCGTCCGCCATAGAGATTTGGGTATTTTCATCAAGGCAGCCCCATTCCAGCTCAATATATGAGAGCTTTTCATCTGAACCTTGATTTAAAATTCCACCCGAAGAATACGACCGAGTTAAAGACAAAATTTGCCCGCCGTGCAGTTTATAATGCACGTTAAATCTGATTATATAGACATATTGCTTCAGAGCAAATAACCCCGGCTCTTTATAGATTTTTTGCCACGAATATTGGGTAAGGTCATAATGCAGAGTGTTTCCTCTAACCGTACAGCCTACCGAAGTATCATATTCGCTTCCGCTTGAAGCAACAACCAGAACTCCGTCAGAGTCTATCTCGGATATCGTGCAAACAACCGAAGGCTTATATCCTCCTTCGTCAAAAATCTCGACTGCCTCCTGAATTTTAAAATCCCCCTCAATCGGTATGCCAAGAATAGGATAATTGCCCTCCGCCGGGTCACACTTTCCAAAATTGCAAAGATAGTCAATGTCATCGATGTCCTCGGGCTCTCGAAACAATGCGATTTTTACGATATTATCTTTCTTTGCGCTCAAAGTTACGTCAAAATCGGATAATGCCGACAGCGAAACATTTGTCCCATCTCCGAATGTAATATACCCGTTTTGCCGTTTCGGATGCTTAACATTGTGGATAATGTTTGCGCCTGCCTCATATTCCAGCTTAACCGCGTGAGTTTGCGAACCCGAATCATCGATAAGGTCAACATAAATCAGAACCGCTGCCCTGTCTTGCTCGTGAGCTGCAAATACATCCTTCAAATTTCCTTCCTGATGATAATTCAGCCTCGATATATCGCTCAAGGTTTTCTTGGGAGTCCATAACTGTTTTCCGGTATCATTCTCGTCGCATATATCGGCATAAATTGTGATTTCCTTGTATTGTTCTGCCAAATTAACATCAGCGTCCAGAACAAAATCAAAGGTTTTGTGATCAAGCTCGAACTTGTTAACGCTTATATCCGAATACACATTTCCAACCTTAGGGATTTCGCCGTTCTCGAACAAAAACGGCGAAGACAGATTATCGGCAATTTCTCTCTCAACTAAGATTTTATTTTCATTCTTTGCAAGCCGGCAAATGATTTTTGCTGCTTCCTCACGCGAACTAATCATTTTTACAGACCCCTTTATTTAATATTGCCTAAATGAAACCTGCGCAGAGTGTATTATTTTCATCAAGCTCTGCTCTTCTGCGGCACATTGCGTTTGTGAAATTCAAAACCTATATTTTTGAAAAAATCATCATCTTTCTCTTAGTTTCGGCAACTCTGTTTCTGCTTAACAGAAGCGCAGTTCCGTCTGTCAAAGTCACGGTGGTTTTTCCGATTGACTCGATAAACCGAAAATTCACGAGAAAACTTTTATGAATGCGAATAAAACCGATATTTTTCAGCCGCTCCTCATACTCGTTCAATGTGCCGCTAACTCGCTCCTCGGTATCATCGAAAAAAGCGGTAACTCGATGCCCTTTGACCTCGAAATATCGGATACTGTTCACGTCTGCGACAACCTCTCCGAACGGCGTTTTGAGAAGCAGAAATTCACTTTGCAAGTCAAATTCGCGTTTCAGGCTCAAAACTGCCTCGCGCAATTCCTCCAGAGCGAATTTTCTCACATAACGAAACGCGCCGTACAGGTAGCCGATGTGGGCAAGCTCGGTGTGGTTCGTGACGAAAATTATCTTCGCGAAAGGGTTGTCCGCGCGGATTTTCTCGGCAAGCGTAAACCCGTCAAGAGTGGGCATTCTGATATCGAGGAAAAACGCGTCAAAGAGCTCACGAGCGCTGTCCTCAAGCAGAATTTTCCCGTCCGTGTAGCACTTTATCTCACATTCATCGGGGTAAAACTCGCGCAGTTTTTCCGCAACCAAATCAGCTATTTCCCGCTCGTCATCACACACCACAAACTTCACCAAACCGCTCCCGCCTCCCCGAAATCTTGTCCGTTTTTCCGTATTTTACAACAAAGTTCGACAAAATTCAAGAAAGTGGAGTTTTGATTTTTCTTTTCAAGGTATTGATTAGCAAATATTACGGTCACAATCATCGCAGTATGAGTGAATTTTTGAGCTCGATTTTGCGTGATTTAATGCGCTTTCGTGGGTGTTATTTTAGAAAATCGAGATAGTTTTTGTGCATAATCACAAAATTTTTGATTGCCGATTTAACGAGTATTTTAGGCACAAAAAATCGCCCCAAGAATTAACTCGAGGCGAAACTATTTCAATTTGTCGGCAAAAATTATTCGGGCATACGACCGTTCTGTATAGCAAAATCTCCGCTTTGCAAGCCGTTTGCTATAAGAATTGTCGGCGACTTGAACAGCAGATTGAATACATTATGTGTTTCATCTTTTTTCTCTATACAGGCAACACGAACCGGATTATTACGCTCGTCAAGCAGCATTGTATCGGCGTCAATCGCGGAAGCGGTTATCCAACCTTGCGTCGTCAAAAAGCGGTGTTCGGGTGTGGTGATAACAGAAAAACCGTTCTCGCAGGTTATTTCAAGGCAGTTTTCCTCCCTACCCTTCATAATATTTGCCACCATGCAAAATTTTCCATCTGCGGAGAATATGTAATCTCCAATAGTGATTTTCCAGATTTCTTTCCTCATGCCGTCTGCCATCAAAATCTGCGTTCTTTCGTCAAGACAGCAGCTCAATCCGCGAGTTTCTTTGCAAATTTCGTTCATCATACGGTTTTTCCTTTCATAAGTAGTTTTTCAAGTCGTGCAGGGGCTATATATATTTTACAACATATTCCAACCAAAGTCAAGTAAGTAATATTTCGATTTCCTTCTTAAAAATGGAATTTCAGATTTTTTTGGGGCGAGGTTTTAAGTAGTTTTAAGCGCGTTCGCGAGGGTTGTTGGTGGTTTATCGAGATTGTTTTTTGTGCATAATTACCCGACTTGTCAACACGCTTAATCCCATACATTGCAGAGACTATTTATCTACATGGACATCGTATATTGTAATTCCCTTTTCTCTCCTCTTTCCATCAATTTTTAAGATTGTTCCAATATCTAATATGAGCTCTCCCACCGTATCCTTGATTGTCTGATTTTCTTCGGGAGGATATGAACCAATTGTGTTGCTAAAAACGCCTGTATATAAATATGGTGTACCTTCGGGAATTAGTATTTTTAAATGAATTTGACCTGAATATGCTCTAAGTAACGATGTGTATAAAAATCCATCATGAAATAAATGCTTTTTTGACAATCCTTTGTTCCTGGCTAATGTCAATTCATAATCAATAGAGCGCACGGCTCTATTAACAATAATACTGTGCTTTAAAGTGTGCATTTGTATCAATCTTTGAAATAGGTCCATTTCTTGCTGAGTATAGGGATCTAACTCGCGTCCACTTCTTATTGCATTATTTAAGCCGCATCCAATTCTATTAACAACAATTTTTTCTTCCTCAGTAATACCATAATGCGGCTTTTCATTTTTTATAAATTCATATATATCATCTGAAGTATTGAATATCAACGGATGGTCTATCAGATTCTTTTTTCGAAAAATCATTCTATATTCCTCACTCAATGTCTTTATCTTTATTTGTCTCTTTCTACATAATAAAACAAGCAGAATTCACTCATAGGCGAATCAACCGTAAAATCGCATTGGAACAGGAAATAAAACAAAATACCTGTCGTTACCCAAACTGTAAGTGTCAGTTTACGACAGGTATTCACCTCCGATAAGTCCAGGCTTGCCTGGAATCATTACATTTTAAGCAAGGTCTTTCAACTCTATTGCATATAGGAAAACATTGAATAATAAATAAAAAATCAACTATCGAATCTTAAATTTCCGCCTCAGATTTAGACAGGTGGTTCATTTATAAAATGTTACCAACAAACATCATTAAAGTATCTAAAAAATGCGATTATAATATGGTTGTAAGCATGAAGGAAGAGATGATTTTTCAATACCAAGTGGCTCTAAATATACATTTTGCGCTGATAACAGACTAGCTAATTCTGTACATTCCGCAACATTAGATTTTGCTGCTCTTAATAGAGATGTTGCTATACCCATAACATGCCATCTATTATGAGATATACCAACCTCAATGATTGTGAAAAGCAAATTGGCTTTTACAACTACATTACCGGAAAGATCATATAATCGCTTGCAATTATCGCCAATGGTATCGGTATATCCAAATCCCCATCCTTGTGAAGTATAGTATTCTTGCAATCGAACAATTAATGATTCGGTTAATCGATCATCCTCCTTCTCCAAATATTTATATTGTTGATTTAATATGCTGCGAAAGAAATTTTCCAGTTGATCGTTGTCATTACAACTCATAAGACGTTTTGCAAGGACGAGTATTGATTTATTATCAAGCTTTCCAAGTTGCAGTTCCAGCAACAAGTTGCTAATGTCATCATCCGCTATTCCGAGTAAACGATGATATACATTGTCCACTATTTCTTTTATATCGGACACTGAATTAAATCTGTTATTCGGATTATTTTCTGTGCATTTACGAATTATATAATTTAAGTCACTGACTGGAATATAAGCTGAACATCCGTTTGTGACAATATCTTCTATTACTTTTCCCAACGAAAAAATGTCTGCTTTTTCGGTTACATTGCTAGCATCATTAAACTGCTCGGGAGCTGTGTATCGTTCAGTGCCAAAGGCATGACCATAGCTAGTAAGGCGTGTTGAGTTAGAATCGACCTGTCTGCTAAACCCAAAATCGTTTATCGCAATATCACTATCCGAATTATATAGAATATTTTCGGGCTTTAAATCTCGATGAAGAACTCCTTGAGAATGCAAATAAATGACGCCGTCTATAATTTCGGATATAACCTTATATTGCCGATCATAATTATTATAAAGCTCAGGTAAAACACTTCTGAGACTAGATTTGTAAAGAGGCATTATGTAGAGCTTCTTTTCACTATCAAAAGCAATTATTTTAATAATATTAGGATGAGATAATCTCCTAATAAGTCGGATTTCTTTTGCAAATCGTTCCGTTGACTCCTCATCCATTTGTTCTAACAGTTTTATTGCATACACTTCTCCCGTTTCTGAAGTGCAAAGATGAACCGAACCAAATCCACTATTATCACCGATTTTTTCCCCAATGCTGAACCTCATAATACACATTCCTCCTCATTATTTTTCACAACAAGAATACAATTGCTGCACTCATTCTAGTTATCCTGACAATTTTTATCGGGCAATTCTCCGGTAAGTATCATCGAAACTAAAATCACAAAAGAATCCCTTTCATCTTCAGCTATAGACGGCAACAAACTCAAAAAATTTCTTTTGGCTTCGTCTAAATTATGAGCAATGTTAAATTTATCTAAATAAGGTTCAAGTATTTTGAGGCTTTCCTCCAAACGTTCAAATTCATACTGTGAAATCTGCCCTTTAGTATAACATTCAGCCAAGAACGAATATGCTTCTTTCTTCATATCATTTTTTAAATAAGCCTTTGATAATTTATCTATGACAAGAACAGAAGAGTTTTTGACATAGTATTTTTCTAATATCTGAACCCGATAAACAGGAGGAAGAACGCTAAACACAGTTGGAACCCAGGAACGCTGTTGATTGCCACCAAATCCATCTATTTCAAAATACGATAAAATGATTTCAAGCGAAAATTTCTTTATTGTTTCCAGGGATTCGCTAATATCCTGTTGCGAATAATCTCCCTCTTCACCATTATGTACGCCTTCGTTACCGATGTTTTTGGCATTTAAAACATCATCTACGATTTGGGGATTCATAAATTCCTTACATGCATTCAATTTATCATGGAGTTTATACTTTCCCCACTTTTGTTTTGTTTTTGGAGATACTAGTTGAAAAACAATAGAGTCACATATCTTCTCTAAACAAATTCTAACATCTTCTGCACGATGATGAATTTTTTCTGAATCATCATTTGCATACTGATAGTACTTTCTTGATAAAGGTGAAATTAATGGGATATTTAAGTTTTCCATACTTAATCTCCAAACAAAATAATACTTGCATTGCACGGCCGTATGAACTTAATAGCAAGATATTTTTTCACTTTTGACCGTTGTACAATCCTAACACATTTATTATAACACCCTTTTGTTTTCTTTTCAAGCCCTAATGCGCAACATGTCGAAATCCTGCGCAAATGGTAAGGGAATCTGTATTTATGCCAAAATCCGTCGCTGATGCTTGTGCAATTTCACATTATTCATAATATTGCAAACAAGACACCATCTGTATGACTTTTATCTCACTGCTTTCTTTGAATTGATTTGGTTACGAAACAACTCCAAATTCATTTAAGTTCTAAAAAAAGCATTTTTTATTCATCGACTCTTGAAAATCATGTGCAACAAAACATATTTCCGGAAAAAATCGCCCCTAACACAAGTTAGAGGCGAATTTCACTGCCGGTCGCAATTTGCTGATAAAAAGAATTTCTTTTATAGAAAACGAAAACCATTAAATGATTAATTGTTGGGAATCAATTACTCGAAAATCACGCTGGTAGAACACCACACATTCCCATATGTAATGAATAACAATACCTATTTTAACACAAAATTCAATTCGCGCATCATATAAAACAGATTGTCCGTTTTCACGCTGAAACAATTTGCCACATCAGGAATTTTGGCGTTTTTAGATGGACTTTTGGGAGATATAATTCCAGATGATGTTTCCATTGTTATCAGCGTATAATTTTTAACTGCCGCTGTTGCAATAAGCCATGCATCAGCAACAGTGTTCTTTGACCACTCATCCAAAGCAGATTGCTTGTAGCAACGGTTGGATTTGACATTATTGATTACTTCCGAGTACTTGTAAATAATTGATGTGTCCTTGTAGGTAATCAAGCTTGAAATATTAATTCCACTCAGCCATTTCCATAATTCATCGCTGCCATTTTGAATCTCGTTCATCACCTTATCCAAAATAGCTATCTCACCTGCTTCGATATGCTTTTTCAACTGCTGCCAAAATCCGGGGGCAAAGTCAAAAGAATAGTATGTTTTTTTGGGTTGAATTAATATATTAGAATCTATTAAAAAAACTTCATTGCTCATTGTTTATCACCGCCCTTGATTTGTAAGTCGTTCAAATGTTTTCGAGGTTGTATTTGTGAGCCTGTACGCATCGGTATATAATGTTTTCCCCTCAGCAACACTTGTTGTCAGCATTCGTAAAAATCGTTTATCGATTCTGACAGATAGAGTTTTGTAGTAATCCCCACCGCTATTTTTCGCTTTGTCTTTCTTACGCTGTTCGTTAAACATTTTGACGGCATGTTGCGAAATTTCCTCATATAATTCAGAAGAAATCAACTTGTTGTCCAATGCTTTTCGAGCAATTACCGTTGCCCCACATTTAAAATCAGAAGCTAGTTCGGATACCGTTTGTTTCTGGTCGTTGTGCTTAATACTAATTTCCCATTTTTTAAGAAATATCGACTGTGGCACAATTATTTCGGCTGCAACAGAGTTACAGATTGTTTCAACCTGACTAACATTTTTACCGATACTATATCTGTCATTGTACAAGTCATTTTCGCCCAGACAAACATGCGCAAATTCGTGTAATAAGGAGAACAGCTTTCCACCTTTGGAATCATTACCGTTAACAAAAATTAACGGCGCATAATCATCAACAATTGTGAATGCTCTGAATTCGTCTACATTAAGAGGACGATGCGTATTGGTGCCAACAATGCCGTTTACCATAACAATTATGCCGGATTCGCTTATTGCGTTTCTGATATAATTAAATGGATCACGCCCGTTCAAATCTTTTTGCCAATTTGTTTCTATGTTTATTATTTCCCTGATTGCTTCGGAAATCTTAGACGCATTTGATTTAAATTTCCCGACATAATTTAACGCATCAAATCCCTCACTGATTAGATATTCTCTTGTCCAATCTTGAATCATCTCCATATCGTGTATAGTATTCATCAAATCACGGCTTGGATTATTAAATGCAACGCTTTTTATTGTACGGCACTGGATAATGGATTTGTCCTCAATAGGTGGAGTATCTAAGAAGAAATATCCCAACGGAATTCCTGTTGCACTGCTTACAGCTTCGATCTGATTGAACGTTGGAGACTTCTTTTGCTCCTTCCAATCATTTAGATATTTCACGACTTTTGGAGACAATTCTTCAAGATTCACTTGAGATATTACCCAATTTATCATTGTCGGAGCAACTTTAACCTCAATTTTGTTCATTGCCTCCACCTCCCATCTCCCAATATTATATGCCAAAATAAAATGCAAAACACTGCATATATACTACATATATTATAACATTTTGTTTTGGGAATGTCAACTCTAAATCAACCAAATATATAATCGAGGCAAAATATACAAAATGTCATCTAATTGATAATTGAATTACATTTTGTTGAACCGCCTATTTTTTCATTTTGAGACTAGTGTTAATGAACAGTACTAAATGCTTCGCTGTAAGCAATCAACTTATCATCTATGTCGCGATCAAAGAATTATTTTCAATTTAGTCACACCTTAATCTGTTCTATTATTTTCAGAAAATCATTGATATTGTTGACTTGTCTCATTTTTCCTCCTGTAAAAAAGCTTGAGCAGAAAAATAACTTAACACACAATACACTCTACAACTTTACCCAAGAAATGCTTACTAATCACCTCAAGTCTTATCCCAGGAGCAAAAAGCATTTCCTGCTCGTTCATATCAGAAACCAAATCAACATATACAGCCGGCGTTCCCATTGGAACATAAACAGTAAACAAGGAACTGTTTTTTAAAGAAGCGTATGTCTGTTCAGCAACAGCTTCTAAAGATAATGTTGTACTAAAAAAACCTTTATCAATAAGAATAGCGTTCTTTTTCAATGATTTTGAGCCGCCCCACTCCAGCATACAACTTATGAGTGGTTTAGGAACATATCTGTAAACAACTATATCGTCCGGAATTGGATGGGAATTGATCTCGTGAACACTGTCATCAAACATTTCCTTTTTGAAAATGCTATCGCTAAAATCAAATGTATCAATTTCGTCATGCCTGGCTAGTCTATTAAAAAAACTATTCGGACCTTGAGTATAGTACCTAAAGAATTCCTCGACAGGAGTCTGCGGCGAGTAATCTTGATTTTGAAGTTCCGGCAGCCAATTTCCATAGTTTTTTCTTCCCCAATCCGATGCTTCTTCAAGGGAAAATCTTTTGAATTCGTTATAGTTGGAGTTCGTTCTCGTCACACCCTTATTGCCAATTAACACATTGAGGAAAACAATATTCTCTCCTACATACTATTATAATATATTCTTGTTCACTTTTCAACCCGCCAATGCGCAAGATGTAAAAATCCTGCGCAACCTGCAACAAAATCTCCCTTTTCGCCAAAATGCGACACAATAATTTGTTCGATTTCACATTACCATTGACATCCCCATATCCCCACACTCACTCTGTTCAAGATTCCCCGCAATCTCGCCCTCGGCTTGCCTCTGCGCCAAATCCTGCTCAATTTCATTCTCAATCAGCCCAATCACAAACTCCTTCTGCGTCAAATTATTGCGCTGCAAGTAGTCCTTGATTTTCCGAAAAAGTTCCTCCGGCACCTGAAAAGCCAGCGTCCGCATATTCCCCATAGTTTTGTCCTCCACAAATTTCGGGTGAAGCTCGTCCCGAAGCGACTTCGCGACAAACTCCGCCATTGTCAGCCCATTTTCCTCAAGATACTGCCGAACTTCAGCGTGAAGTTCCGCGTCAACTTTCACCGTGATTCCTTTCTTTTCAGCCGTCATTGTACAGCTCCTTTCTCACCTCAAACCCGCCCTTAAACCGCACCGTTATGCAGTTTTTACCTTCCACAACAACCCGTTCAACAAGCTGCCTCACCGCTACATCATCATATTCTGTCAGCTTGAAATCTTCATTTTCAATCCGTTTAAGCACAGCGTTGAGCTGCTCGGAATTACTTTCAGCGGCAGCAGATTTTAGCTTTTCGCTCTCAATAAATTCGCGGAGATTTTTCATTTCCTCGCTGAATCTCTCGATATCGCTCATCGCTTCTTTCGTATTTTCGGGTTCAGTCGCCAGCTTAATCAGCACGTCAATATTTCTCGCAAGCTCGTTAATTCTCTGCTGCGCTGCTTGCACGCTGCCGTTTAGGTTCGGGTCAAACACCTCGTAAACGCTTTCCCGAAGCGCTTTTGCGACATCTTCCTTGACATCGCAAAACTCGTTTATCGCCGCAACAATCGCCTTATGAAGCGATTTCTCATCAATCGTCGGCGAACACTTGCACTCTTTTTTCCCATACATCAAACGGTTGACGCACCGCCATTTTATCTCCTTGTAACCCTTTGCAGTCCAAGTGACACGCCGATAATTTGCCCCGCATTCACCGCAAATCATAAGCTCTGAGAGAGCATATTTCGCGCTGTATTTTCCCTTTTTGCCAAGCTTATCGGCAATCACACGCTTTGCCGAACGCCGCGCAATTTCTTCTTGAACACGGTTAAAATCAGCGCGTGAAATTATCGGCTCGTGATGATTTTTCACCAGATACATCGGCAATTCACCGTTGTTTTTCCGCGATTTTTTCGTGATGCAATCGGTAATAAAAGTCTTCTGCAAAAGCGCGTCGCCGACATATTTTTCGTTCGTGAGAATGCGCCGAACTACCTCTTTTCGGTACGGCGAGCCGTTTCCCTTTGTCTTCAAACCCCTGTCGTTAAGCCTGTCCGCAATCAGATTCAGACTCATTCCCTCAAGATAGCAGCGAAAAATTTCTTTCACAACTTTCGCCTCGTCGCTGTCAATTTCCGCGTTTCCGTCCGCACCTTTCCGATACCCGAGCAGCCGGGAAAATTGCAGCGTAACCTTGCCGTTTTTGAAGCTCTGCCGAATGCCCCACGACACGTTTTTGCTGATTGATTCGGACTCCGCCTGCGCGAAACAGGACATAATCGTCAGCATCATTTCGGTGTCCGATTCGAGCGTGTTTATGTTCTCTTTCTCGAAGAAAACCGCAATGCCAAGCGCTTTCAGCTCGCGTATGTAGTTCAGGCTGTCAACCGTATTTCGCGCAAATCTTGACAGGGATTTCGTGAGAATGAGGTCGATTTTTCGCTGCCGGCAAAGCCCAATCATTTTCAGAAATTCGGGACGTTTTTTCGCCTGAGTTCCGGTAATTCCCTCGTCCGCAAAAATCCCCGCGAGCGCCCATTCCGAGTTGTTTTTTATCTTCTCGGTGTAGTAGGAAATCTGCGCTTCGTAGCTTGATTCCTGCTCCTCTTGGTCGGTGCTGACGCGACAGTACGCGGCAACTTTTAGGCGCGTTTTTCGCCGAATTTCATCGCGATTTTTTGCCGGAATTACGATGATTTTCGGCTTATTCGCAACGTCTGTTTCCGTCATTTTTTCACCTCGATTATCGCAGAATATTTCATTTTCGCACACTTTAAAATCAAGTTTTCAATCGTTTCTTTTTCAGAATTTTCCGCTTGCAAAAGTCGTTTTATCTCATTTGAAATTTGTTCAATTTCATCGTTTGAAACATATTCGGTTGCCGTAAAATCCTTTTGTTGGACATCTTGTAAAACGGCTTTCAGAGCGGGTTTACGGCACTTGTTGCGCTCGGCTTTTATTTGCGATACACGCAAGAAATCTTCATCGGAAATTATCCTCGGATAGCCGTTTTCGCCGGTGTATTTTTTGTTGTCGAGAATTCGGCTTATCGTGTTTTTATTCCAAATTTTCTCCGAATTGTACGGAATTTTCATCTCAGCAGCGATTGCTTTCAGCGATTTCCCGCTTATGTAGTCCGCGAAGATTTTCCGCACCGCTTCGGCTTCGTTTTCGTTCAGTGCAAAGCCGCCATTCACCACACAATACCCGAACGGAATACTCCTATTTTTCAGCATTTTGTCACCTCTCAATCGGCTCTGTAAAGCCAATCTTGCCGATTAAATCGAACCGAATTTCCGACTCCGAAAGCACCGTGATTTTGCTCACGATTTGCCCGAATTTTATCTCATCAAATTCGGTTATCTGCGCGGATTTTTCGAGAATTGCA
The DNA here is from genome assembly GCA_945829235.1 of uncultured Clostridia bacterium. Classification (GTDB taxonomy): domain Bacteria; phylum Bacillota; class Clostridia; order Oscillospirales; family Ruminococcaceae; genus CAG-115. The sequence continues at coordinate 117,841 of CALZUA010000004.1, forward strand.
ATCAGTTTTCGCAGTTCGTCAAGCCGTTCGTTTTCCTCATCATCAAGGCTTGCGCGAAGCTGTTTTTGCGCCGTCATCAGCTTCCTGTCAAGCTCCTGCGAGCGCGATTTGAAGTACGCGTCATCGAGCGTTCCCTGCGAATTCAGCACGGTCAGCAAGTGGATTTGCTGCTTTATTTCTGCGATATCTTTCCGCAGATTTGCAAGCTGAAAATTGCCGGATTTTTCTTTCTCGTAAAGAATTTCAAGTTGCCTTAACATTGGCACAAGAATGGCTTTGTAATGCGCTTGGAGCTTGTTCCACAATCTCACAAATGCCATTTGAAACACACATTCGCCGATTTGCCGAATTTCACATTCTGTGAGACTTTTATGGTCGTGATTTCGGCAGACCCAATAGATTTTTTCGCGGTTTTTCTTTCGTCTAAATGTTCCGCCGCAACGTCCGCATTTGATTTTTCCGCTGAACACACTCTTTTGCGATGTGAAATCAACGTTTGGCTTCCTTGACTTTAGCAACGACTGAACCTTGTCAAAAATTTCGCGTTGAACTATCGGCTCGTGCGTTTCATGAATGTAGAATTTTGGCTTTTCACCGCGGTTTTCGACCAGTCGGAACGGGAGTGCATCTGTTGTGAATCTCTTTTGCAGAAGCGTGTCGCCTATGTATTTTTCATTGGTTAGAATTCTCAGAATTTGATTTGTTCGCCAGCATTTTCCGACGGGCGCCGGAATGTTAGTCCGGTTTAATCTCACCGAAATTTCTTCCGCTCCAATTCCATCAACGTACCACTTGAATATTTGGCGAACCGTTTCGGCTTTTTCTTCGACAGGTATCATTTTTCCGTTGTCATAGGCAAAACCGTAAGGCACCGAAGGATTTTTGTAGGTGCCGTCAACCATTTGTTTGTGGATGCCCATTCGAACATTTTTTGAGATTGAAATCGACTCTTCCTGCGCGAATTGACTGTGCAAAGTCAGCAGCATTTCCGTGCTGATTTCGGCGGTTTCGATGTCCTCTTTCTCGAAGTAAACGCTTATGCCAAGTGCTTTCAGCTCGCGTACCGCCGCCAGGCATTCGGTCGTGTTTCGCGCAAATCTTGACACGGATTTTGTGAGAATTCGGTCGATTTTTCCCTTGCGGCAATCGCTCATCAGCCTCTGAAAATCCGGACGTTTTGCCGCAGAAGTGCCGGTGATTCCCTCGTCCGCGTACATATCCACGAGCACCGCGTTGGTGCTATTTTTGAGCAGCTCGGTGTAGTAGCGAATCTGCGCTGCGAACGAGTTCAGCTGGTCTTCGCTGTCGATTGAAACTCGCGCATAGGCGGCAGTTCAGACAATTTCCGACTGCTGATTTTTCGCCGGAATTATCGTGATTTCAGCCATTTTTTTCATCTCCTTTCGTAACACATTATACCGAAAAATTTTCGCTTAATCTATCACCAAACCTGACGAAATATCTGCGGGTTTTTTCATCAAAATTGACAAAAACGGATGCAGTTCAAAGTCCCGCAAGCCGCTTTATAACAGCGTTTTCAAGACTTGCTCTCTGCGTTTTTGTAATCAAGTTTTCGGCTAAAATCTTGTCCAGGAAAATCTTGCACAAGTAGAATTTGTATCTAATAATTGACTCGTTATCCATTCTTCACCTCAGTTGTATTTTGAATTTAAACCCACGCTTATTTTCAGCGCGCGGTCAACCTCGTCCATTGTGAAATCGTTGATTTTGCCGATATAATCGGTCAAGCGCGATTTGTCGAGAACGCGGATTTGCTCAAGCATTATGCTCGAATTTTGCGGCAAACCCGAACTTCCCGCGAACGTGAAAACGTGCACGGGAAGCCTGTTCGGAATACGTTTTGTGGTGATTGGCGCAGCGATTGTAGTCGGGCTGTGCTTGTTGCCAACATTGTTTTGCAGAATCACCACCGGACGAAATCCGCCCTGTTCGCTGCCGATTTTTGGTTCAAGATTTGCGAGGTAGATTTCCCCGCGCTTGATTTTTTTGTCGTTCATTTTCATTTCTCCCTTTATGTAAAATCTCGGCTCTGCGAAAACACAGAGCCGAAATCTTATGTTAAAGCGGATTTCTCCGCTGTTTGCCTGTAAAAATTGTCGTATTTGCCCCGCGCCCCCGACTATATGGGAGTATTTCAGACCGCTGCTTAGCCTTGCAGCGTCATAGGTCTTTCACCTCAACATGGTTCTCATGAAGCCGCCCCCATTGCGTCAGGCTGTGGCTGGACGGAAGTATCATTGTCCCCTCGCACAGGTCATCGCGCACTTGCTGCCACGCAAGTATCGGGAGCCGCTCTTTATCGCTCGGTTTTGTATCAATTTACGGATTTTTGACGAGTTATTTCTCGTTCGGCTAAGTGCAGGACTTGTCCGATTTTTGATAACTTAAACGTCTTGGCGCGAGGCTGAGGTCACGCTTAACTGCACTGCGTCCGCAGCGCTTTTGGCGTAACCCCCTCGACATCGTATCGAGCCTGCCGCTTTCTCCTTGTCAGGCTGCGCGAGGGAAAGTATCTGAAATACTGCTATTCGATTTTCAATGAACTAAATCAGACTAGTTTGAACTCGTCTGCATTTTTATTGTAACATATATTTTCCCGAAAAAATCCCGAGTTTCGGGAATGTTTTTCCGTTTTTCGGGAATTCCTGTTTCTGCAAAGTTGGACTGCCGGTGTGAATTGTAATATAATGATTGTGGGATTTTCGCAAATTATTTCCATTTGTGAAAGGTAAAATCGGCTGAAAATCGCAATTCTAAAGCCAAAAATCAAGAAAAAAATATTGCTGACAGCTAATCTGAACGGATAATCGCACAGAATTGAAAAGAAAAAAACTCTTTTCAAGCGGATTTGCCGTCAGAAATGTTGTCAGGAACGGGGGTTACAGTATGGCAAGACGTGGCGAAAACATTTACAAGAGAAAAGACGGTCGCTGGGAAGGTCGCTATAAAAGCGGTGCTAGGGCTGACGGAACGGCGAAGTATTCCTCGATATACGGAAAGACCTATGCCGAGGTCAAAGCAGCGCTGTCGGAAAAGCGTGTTAATACAGCGGTTCCGGCTGTTCCAAAGAATTTGACGTTAAATAGTCTTTTTTTAATGTGGTTTTCAGATATTAGGCTGAAAGTCAAGGAGTCCACCTATATGAACTATCAGATGAAATATGAAAAGCACATCAGCTCATCGCTCGGCAAAACGCTTTATGAAAGATTGACGGTTGAAAAACTTAATGATTTTGTTCAGGCAAAGCTGTCAAGCGGGCTTTCTGCAAAATACACCGCAGATATTGTGGCAGTAATCAAATCGGTGTGCCGCTTCGGTAAGAAACGCTTTGGTTATGAGGACAAATCGACATTTATGGCAATACCCAAAGGTAGGGCAAAAGAAAAAGAGCTGCTCGACAAGGCGGAGCAGACTCGGCTTAACAATTATTTAATAGCAAATCCGGCACCTTCAAATGTCGGTATTTTATTATCAGCGGCAACGGGTATTCGTATCGGGGAGCTTTGTGCGTTGAAATGGGAGAATATCAATCTTGAAAAAAGAATTTTGACCGTCAGGAATACGGTTCAGCGGATTAAAAATATCGACGGTGATACTGCTACAAAGTTGGTTGTGACATCGCCCAAGAGCAGTTCATCTGTTCGTGAAATACCTCTGCCTGAGTTTATCATTCCGCTGTTAAGCAGTATTAAAGCAAACAACAATTGTTATCTTCTTTCTGGAACACGGAGTATTGTCGAGCCGCGAGTTATGCAGTATCGCTTCAAACACATTCTGAAAGAGCTGAAATTGTCAGACGTATCCTTTCATTCTCTGCGTCATCTTTTCGCCACGAATTGCATAGCAATCGGCGTTGATGTAAAATCTCTGTCGGAAATTTTAGGGCATAGCGGTGTGGAAATCACGCTCAATCGCTATGTTCACTCCTCAATGGAACGCAAAGCCGAGTATATGAAGTCGGTTTCGGCGCTGTTCTCGGTTGCTTAAAAAGATTATTTGCCGTCTGATTTCTCGTCAGAAAAGCAAAAAATCCCGCTTTGTTATACGGAATTTGGTCTTAATATCACAAATGGAAATAATTTGCGAAAAGGTATCGCAGGTGATATTTTGCCCTTTTTGCAGGCTTTTATTCCATTCTTACTTGCTTGTTCGAGGGGCATAACCGTTCACCATACCGTCAATCAGCGCTTTCGCATCAGGTGCAAGATTTCTGTACATATCCAGTAGCTTCTGTTCTGAAAGACGAAGGCTTGCGGTAAATCCGTCTGTTTTGCTGTCCGCAAAGCAAAGTATGTAGTCAATGGATACACCGTAGAAATCGGCAAAACACCTCAATACATCGCAAGGAATGTTTTCGCCGTTCTCATAAGCGGACAATCTTGACAGAGAAAGGTTAAGCCGTAACGATACCGCCGATTGTGTGAGGTTGCGGCTCTTTCGCAATTCATAAAGCCTGTTAGCCCTCTCTTTCAAAATATCACCCCCTGCTTATATTATAACAGGGTTTCACAGGCATTTTTCCCGTATTTCGGGAATGGGTTTCCGTTTTTCGGGAATTTGGGTTAGAGAAAATGCGGCAGATTGGGAACTGCCGCAAAAATCATCTCACTTTTTCGAGTTTCCCCTTATCCATCTCGCAAACGGTGTCGCACAAAACATCAATATCCTCGGCGGAATGGGAGGCAATCAAGATTGTTTTGCCCTGCGATTTCAGGTCAAGCAAATATTGTCTCATATCAGCAACTCCGTCCTTATCAAGCCCGTTCATCGGCTCGTCTAAAATCAGCAAATCGGGATTTTCCATAATCGCCTGAGCAAGTCCCAAACGTTGCCGCATACCGAGCGAATATTTTCCAACGTGCTTCTTGTCGTCGGGGTTTAATCCTACGCTTTTTATCGCGGCTTTTATTTCTTCCTTGCCGATTTTGTTGTTGATTTTCGCAAGAAATTTCAAATTGTTATACGCGGAATAATTCGGTAGAAATCCGGGAGTTTCGATAATCACGCCAACGTTTTCCGGAATGTCAACGTCCTTTCCGATAACTTTGCCGTTTACGGAAATCCTTCCCGAAGTAACAGGCACGATACCGCAGATACACTTCATCAGCATTGTTTTTCCGCTGCCGTTTCTGCCGATTAAACCGTGAACTTTTCCTTGCTCAAAATCCACGCTTACTTGATTTAAGACAGTTGCGTCCTTAAATCTTTTGACAACGTTTTCAATGGTTATTACGTTATCCAATTACACTCCCTCCTTTGTATCAAGGCTTTTCTTCCGACCGAATATAAATATCCCCGCAATCAGCATTACGATAAGCCCGCCGTAAACGCACATACAATACGCAAACGAGGGTTTGGCGGTCATATTGCCAACGTCGATATTGTTTAAGGTGTTCCACGAAATCGGAGAAAATCGAACGTAATCAATCCATCCGCCCATTGCTACTAAAACCGTCCACACCACAAGCAGCGACGAAATAATAATCCCTATAAAACGAGTATTTGAAACCAGATTGCAGAAAAATACAATCATTCCGAGCAAAACCGCCGACAGCCACGAAGTCAGAAATGTGAAAAACACCGCCTGAACGGGTGTGAAATACTCAAGAATAATGTTCGGAACGTTAAGGAAATAAGCTTCTGCTGTTGACGCAACATTTGAATTTGCTATCATATAAAGCGTTTTTCCCCAATCAAGCGATGGTTCCGCGATAAAGACTGTCGAAATTATTGTAAGAAAGAAAATGAAAAAATAATATAAAGCGCTCGCGGTAAAAATATACAAAATCTGTCCTAACAGCCACTTTGCACGGCTTATTCTCGTGTAAACGAAAAGCTGATTTTTATCGGTAAACGGCGCGTTGCAGAACATCAGCAAAACGGGCAGAGTAAAAATGACCTTTGTGTGATATTGAATGTACAAAAACGGGAAAATCCACATTGAAATTTTCGTCCCCAAAAATCCGGCGACTTTTTGCATATCGTCAACGTAAATTTGAACCATTATTATCAGCAGCGCCGCGATTGTCCACATTCGATAATCGGCTGCCCATTTGCGAAGATTTTGCGCGCAGATTGCCCAAACCGCTTTAATTGAACCCATTTTGCACCTTCCTTTCCACCGTTTTTGTAAATATAATTCCGCAGATAAGCGAAACGGTGATGAAAACCGCGTTTGTCCACAAAAACGCCGGAAGCGCGCTCATTTCGGTGTGCGAGAGCGAAATACTCCACAAGTTGAAATTATCGGGGAAGTTCATTGTGACGCGCTCAATCGCGTAGCTGAAAACAAACGGCGCACAAATTGCGATATATTTGCTCGGGAAAAAAGCCGTCAGCATAAGCCCCATAACCGACCACATAGCGCAGCTTGCCGCGAAAACAAATGTAGTCGCCGCCAAATCAAGCACGGGAAATCCGTTTAAGGAAAATATTCCGTAAGGACCGGATTCCGCACCTCCTCCGACAGAGTAAAACGGATAAAAAATTGAATATATTCCCGCGAATATCATCATTCCGAAAAAAACTGTTGCAAGCGCGGAAATATAGCACACCGCAGCGTTTGCGACAGAGTATTTTTTCGCGCTTTTCCGTGTTACGCAATTCGTTGTCACCATACAATTCCATTCATCGGAAAAATTTGCCGCAAACGGCAGCGCGCCCAATATTACGAATATTTTACGGTAACCGTCAAGAGAACGGATAATCTCCATTTCCATCAAAACGTCGCTGCCCTTAAACGCGCTCGGCAAAAGCCGCAAACTGCAAATACCGATTACGCCCGCAATTCCTATGTAAAACAGCGGCGAACGAAATAATTTATAAAAATAGGCATTAAGCATTTTCTCACCTTAATCTCTTGCTGCAATATATCTGTGTCCCGTATCAGCCCAGATATATTCGTATTTTTGAGAACGGTAAAGAAAACTACTGAGTTCCGAAGTCTCATTGTCTAACTCAAGTGACGAATATCCTGCGAATTCCCACGCGGGCTTAAAATTTACAGTCATGTTGTCGGACGTGCCGCTGTAGGCGATATAAACGGGTTGACACCTGTAATATTTTGTTGTTGAAGTTGGTACCAGATTGGAGAGATATTCCTTAAATTTATCGACCGATTTATTCGTATTGCAATTTACTGTGACATTTTCCACGACCTCATAACTCTCCGAAAAAATAGTTGATATATTCAGCGATATTATTTTGTCTTTTGAAACAACGGCAATAGCGCCGGGGTCTTTTATTGCAAATCCGCTGCTAGCTTCAGCGTCCGTATAATAATATGCTGTGCCAGCCATTGCAAGCTCGGTGTTTTCAAAAACCTGCGGATATCGTAAGATGTATATTTCCTCGTTTTCTGTCCAAGGGGTTGCCTCAAATTCCGTCCCTTGCTTGTCCAAGGTATCTTTCACATATGGCAGTACCAAATTCGCGAATTCTGCGCGGACGGAAATTACGCGCGGCTTTCCTAAATTTGTAATCCCGAGTTTATTTATCATCTCTCTTGCGCGTTTGTCGGCGTCCGCTGACGAAAATGCCGCAAGCTCGCCGTTTGTGGCATAGCAATCGTCAATCAAAGCACAATCGTTCGCTACGAAGCCATAAACGCTGCCGTATTGATATTCACCGCCCGTTTCGGCTGTATCTTCATAGCTAAATCGTCCGGGCTGTATGATGATATCCAACCCGTCTTCCGTTTTCCAAAAATACATTTTTTCATCGGGATAAAACGGTTCATCTCTTTCATTTAACTCGGCGATTTCCTTGTCCGCAAGAAAAAGCCGTTCTATTTCTTCCTTATCCCACGTTTTCAAGGTGAGCTTTATCGTTGGAAATTCATCGGGAATATTATCGGGCATACTTAAATCGAGTATAAATTTGTCCGAAATTTGTATTGGTGATGATGATTGAAGATCGGTACTCTGAGCCAAATTATCGAGTTCGGTGCTCTGATCCGAATTATCAATAGGAGCTTGACCTGTCGGGTAACAACCGGTGAGCAGCATTGTAAGCAGGACAATTATTGCAGTCGAAGATAATGCTTTTTTCATTTTGAACTCCTCCAATATAAATTAAGGCAACAACGCACAATTTTTTTGTTTGATTTCTGAGTAATTTTATTCAGCAGACAGTATGGATTTGACGCATCAACGCAGACATGACATTTTGCGGATTGTGCGTAATGCGCACAAAAAGGACTTTGTGTAATATGCTGAACAGCTTTAGCAAACAATTGCGCGTTATTGCCTTAAATAGCACAATGCGGACAGGATTAAAACCATACTATAACCTGTCAGTTAGCCGACTAAACGGTTAATTCAATCAACCGCGTTTTACGGATTCCAATATCCGTTAGCAGTTACCGAGTATGCCCCGGTTTCACCAAGAAGGGAGTAGGTATTGCCCGATGAAACAAGGTTGGGATCCGTATACGATAAGTAGACCACGCTGCCGGTACTCTTTATCATATTGGTACCGCTAACGCGATATACATTACCCAGCTTCTTAAGGTAGTAAGCTGTAACGTATACAGGCTTGCTTGCGGTCATATTCCCTCCCTGAGTAACAATCTCAGCGTTTGTACTGTACCCGGTGTTTTTCGTTGCATAAGAAGACCAACCGTAATATGACGAAGAAGTAAGGTTGTAGTTGAATGTGTCGGTAACGCTTGCTGATGCGCTGACCGCCATTGCTCCTAAAACTGCACACGCTGCAATAGAAGCTACCGCCTTTTTAAGTTTGTTCATAGTATTAAACCTCCTAAAAATTTCTGAGATATAGTTATGCTGATCAGACATAAATCATATCAAAAGTTTGCAAGTATCACAAAGTTAACCTTGTGGTTGCAGTATAGCACATTCCTCGTGGCTTATCAATAACATTTCTTCTGAGTGGTCAAAATTCGCTCTTGAGCGGTCATAAATTTTGACGATTTGTAAAATGCAGCATAAAGTTGGTTGCAATTTTGTTCAAATTGTTGTACAATATAATTACAAAAAATTGTGAGATATACAAGCAAGATTTACAGGAGGAACGATAAGTATGATTAAAATCGCCGTTTGCGATGACGACGCGCAATTCATATCCGAAGCGCTAAAGTATGCTATTTCTATAGCAGAAAAGGCGGCAGAAATCACCCCCGATATTCGATTTTTCACCGATGGAACGTTACTTTTGAACGAATTTCAAAGCGGAGTGTACTACGATATTGTAATTCTTGATATAGATATGCCCAAAATTAACGGCAAAGAGCTTGCGGCAAAGCTCCGCGCGATTGATATGTCGTTCTTCCTTGTTTTTATTACGTCATACTCGGACGAGCTTGCCAATACGATTCCATATAGAATAAACGCATTTATATCCAAAAACGGAGATATAGAAAATTATAGCGCAGAGCTTACACGAGTATTTTCCGAATACCAAAGAATAAAGCCGGAGCGTGAAATTATCGAGGTCAACAAAAATGGGGAACAGGTTTATATAACCGTTCCGTTGAATTCAATTTATTGGTTCAAATTCTCGGAAAAGAATATATGTATGAAAACCATTTTGGATAAATATTTTCTTGCCGAAAAAACATTTTCAAAAATTATCGAAAAGTACATAAACAAAGGCTTTTTTGAAGTACATAGGAACATACTCGTGAACCTAAAAAAGATTCGTTCGGTGGGAGAGTCCTCGATTGCGCTTGATGACGGCGAGAAACTGCCGTTAAGCCGCCGAAAACGCAAAGCATTGCTGGAAGCAATGGCAGGAAACATAATTTGGGAGGTTACATAATGGTTAAAATAATAGAATTTATGTTGTGCTTAATTGAAAATACGATTATTTTTATGTTCTTTAATTCACTTATGGAAAGAAGATTTAAAAGCGGACTTTTCATTATACCCATTATTTTTATAAATGCTACAATAGTTTTTTTCTGCACCGCATTAAACGTTCCTTTGCGGTCAATCATTTTGGTCGTAATAACAATTATAGGATGCTGTGTATTATATAAAGGAGCAATTCACATAAAATCCGCTCTTTCACTCACAGTGTTATTCTTATTTAATATAATTGATATCATATTCGGACTTTTGTCATCACTTGTTTTAGGTGAACACGTTTATCAGGTGTTTTTTGGAAACGTAATACGACGCGTAATTTTGTGCTTGATTATCAAGACGGTGGACGCTTTAGCCGTTTTTGCCGTTTACAAAATGTTCTCTAAAAACTGCCTTGAAGCGAGCAAAAGGGTTTGGATTTTATTCTGCTTGGTAATATCCACATTTTTGTTTGTTACTGTTATTTTTACCGAATTATATCAAAATTCTCCCGAAAACTCATCTTTTTCTTCGCTTTACTTAACCGCTTCCATAGCCTTTTTTATAACCGGTATCATTTCAATCTACTTTTTCACACATATTTGCAGCTCATTCACTAATGAAAAGCGTATGTACGTCCTGCAAACCTGTTACGATGGTATAAGAGAACAGCTTGCTATTCAGTCGGACAACTCTAAGAAGCTAGCCAAAATCAGACACGATACCAAAAATCATCTGCAAAACGCAAAGGTTCTTTTATCACAAGGTCAATATGATGCTGCGGAAAACCTTGTTTCTGAAATGATTGAACAAACCAACAATATTCACCTTGATTTTAATTCCGTAACGGGAAATGATATTATTGACGCTGTGATAACTGTGAAGTCCGCAATATGCAGAAACAGCAACATAGATTTTAAACTGATTTGCGAAACGCTTCCAAAGATAAATATAAGCGAGATAGATTTATCGTCGCTTATCTCAAACATTCTGGATAACGCTATAACCGCAGCCGAGGAAACTGACTCTCCGCGAGTTATACTGAAAATATTTGTCCGCGGAGAGTACCTCAATATCGTATCCGAAAACACATATAGCGGCATGATAAAGAAGTGCGATGAAGGAAAACTGACAACATTTATTACCACTAAGTTTAACTCCAACGAACATGGATTTGGCACGCAAATAATCGGCGAGATTGCGCAGAAATACGACGGAGTCTGCGTTTATGAATATGAAAACGGTCTTTTCAAGATGAATGTAATGCTCAATTATTCAGAAACGTGTACTCTTTGTAAACAAGCGTAACTGATTTTAAAAAATCATGACCACTCAGGGGCTTTTTTTGACCACTCAGATAAAAATGGGTTGATTTTTGACAATGGCGATGTTATAATTAAAAACAATGAGGTAATTAAAATGTTTAAAAATATAGCGGACGATTTATCAATATTGCTTGAGGAAAAGAAAATAATCAAACCAGAAAACCGTGAGTTTTACTTTTACGGGTTGCAACTCGCAATCAGTAAGTTGTTCTTCTTTTTGGTTATTCTTGTGATTTCCCTATTTACTAAAACTTTTCTTGTAAGTATGGCTTTTGTGTTTATGTACTCGGTAATAAGGCAGTTCTCGGGCGGTCACCATTGCCAATCCGAGGTGAGTTGCTTTTTTGTATCGATCCTTTTGTATCTGATTATGATACTGTTATATGATGTTGATATGCACGGTGGAAAGATATTTCTATGCGTATCGGCTGCTGTATCAGTTTTGCTCATAATGATTTTCTCGCCTGTTGAGCATAAAAACAAGCCCCTATCGGCTGATGAGCGTAAAAAGTATGGGGTCATTTCAAAGATTGCCGCTATTGCTTTGGCTATAACCGCATGTGTTTCAATGTTACTAAATATCAACATATTATTTTATTCGTCTTCGTATGCCCTTACAGCGGACGCTGTTTTAATAATTCTTGCTTTGAAGGAGGTGAAACATCGTGAACACGATTCTTAAAGTGATTGCTCGGATTGCTGAGGCAAATATCGCAATAAGCAATAATACTGCTTGCTGCTTTTGGAGTTACCAGCCCAAAGTCCCCAAGAACATCAAAGACTTTAAAAAGTAAGTCGGAGTCTTGAACAAATCTTTACCTATGTGTAATTCATTTGAAAAGGACATAATACCCGTATATCGCCTTTACAGCGCCAATACGGGTATTTTTGTCATCTTTTGTTTATATGAGGAATTAAAGTTTGGGCTTTCTTTGCGGCTTGTCTTGTTCCGGATGTTCCTTGCCGTGAGAATATTTTCTTTCACACATCTTCTCGTAGGTATCAGCAAACTTTTGAACGCATTCATCGTCCGATATTTCATAGCAATATACGAGCCTATGAATCTTAAGCCTTATTTGTTCTCGGCGCACGCCTTTTGCAGCTTTTCTCCGTTTCGGCAAAAAAATCATCCGCAAACTCAACCGGCACCGGCTTGAGCGAATACTTCTCCATCACCGCCGCCTCGACCTCTTCTCTATCGGCATACAGCACCTTGCGCTCGGATTTTTCCTCAATCGAGTAGGCTTCCTCGAACTGAATACCCCACTTGAAGAACAGCTTGAGCCGTGTTTTCATCGGATGGCAACCGGTTTTCATCACTATAAAATGACCTTTCGGCATGGATTTCAGTTCGTCAACAGTCATCAGCGATCGCTCAATCATCTGCAGCTGCCGAGAACCGCCGCCGTTTCCCGAAGACCGCGTCACCGAACCGCTGAGAACCGTCTGTTTACCGAGGTTGCGGGACATCTCCTCGGCAGTTTTTGAGTTCGGCGCAAACGCTCCGAACAGCGTGCATTGGCAGTTGTCCACGATAATTTCCGCGCCCTCTTTTCCGTAGGTTTTCTCGAACTGCGCAATCGATTGAATTATCGCGACAATCGAAATTTTGCGTGAACGCGACGCCGAAAAAATCATCTCCAATCCGTCAATTTTCGGCAGCGTGCCGATTTCGTCCATATAGAACATCACGCGCTTGTCGAGCGCGCCGCCCTTTTCATCCGCAACGGTCAAAATCTCACGGTAAAGCTGCTGAAAAATCAGCGAAATGAGGAAATGCTTGGTCGCGTCCTCCTCCGGCAAAACCAGATAAATCGCGGACTTTTGGCTGCAAAAATTCTCCACGTCAATGCTCGTATCAAAGCACAAAATCTGCTCCAATTCCGAGTCGATAAACGAGTTCAGCCGCGACAGCGCGGTTGACATAACGCTTGCCATCGCCTGCTCCGAGGAGTTGAGCGCCGCACCCGCAAACCACCTCGCTTTGTGCTCACTCGGCAGCTTGTCAATCAGCATCTGAAACCGCGACACGCCCTTTGTTCCGGACGGCGCGAGCAAGTCTTGAATGAGTTTAAACACGCTGATTATATGCCGTTTTTCGGGCGGGCAAAACTCCGCGATTAGTAAAATTGCCGCCGTCAGCAAGCCCTCCGCCGCTTCATAGAAAAACGCGTTCTGCCCCATATTTGACACATTTCCGTCCGCCGAAATTATCGTTTTGGCGGTTATTTTTGCAAATTTTTCGGACTTCGCCTTATACTCCAGTTTGCCCTCTATCTTGTATAAATCCATATATTTATTCACAAGATACAGCATATTGTATCCGCTGCTGCGTGTTGGATTTCGCAGGTCGATAACCGAAATTGTGTAGCCGTAATACCTCTCGGCGATGGTCGCGGTGTTGCGGTAAAGGTCGCCCTTACTGTCGGTTGTGACGAACGACATTCCCGCCGCGCAGCAATACTCGATGTTCGGGTAAAGAAAATTCGCGGTTTTGCCGACGCCTGACGCGCCAATCATCAGCGTGTGAATATCCGCGTCATCAACAAGCGCGGTCATTGTTCCGGCGCGTTCCGCACAACCAACAATCAGCCCGTCAACGCTCGGCAAATGTTCCCCATTTCGCCACAATTTCGGCGTGTATGGTATCTGCTTGTAGGTTCGCGAAATCTCGCTGTTAGTCGCAAATCGCGCCGTTCCGTGCTGTCCGTTGCCCACGCGCTTGTTCGGTATTCCCTTGAGCGAGTATAGGTTTCCAATCGCGGCGATTATCGCGATTACAACAAAAAATGCTCCGCAAAGGCAGAGCAGAAGAATTTGAACAGAGTTCATAAAAAATCCTTTCGATAACAAATTTTCCACTTGACATTTTGGAATAAATGTGATATAATGAGAATACAATAAAGTGCAGCTTGCTGTACTTTGGCTTGGTCTTCAGACCTGGGCCACCGCAGACGGGGACACTTCCCCGTCATTTTTATTATGGAGAATTATAATGAGTACATTAAGCATTTTTGTTGATGAATCAGGTGACTTTGGAAAGACGGAAAACAATTCTCCCTACTATCTGGTATCGCTCATTTTTCACAATCAATCGGACGATATTTACGGGGCGATTTCAGCTCTTGAAAACTCGCTTTCTTATTGTGAATTTGAGCAGAACTACATTCATACCGGACCGCTAATCCGCAGAGAACCGCCGTATCACAATATGACGATTGACGAACGGCGACAGTTAATCTACAAGATGCGCACATTCTTTCTTCACGCTCCCATTCTACATACAACCATAAAAATCAACCGCAGAGAAGCGGGAGACAAATTTGCGCTCACCTCTCAACTTTCAAAATCACTCAAAGCGTATATCAGCAATCATTTTGAGTACTTTTCATCATTTGACAAAATCATAGTTTACTACGATAATGGTCAGCAGGAATTGAACCTTGTGCTAAACACAATTTTCAGCTTGCTTTTATCGAATGTTGAGTTCAGAAAGGCTTCCCCGCTGCAATATCGTTTACTTCAACTTGCTGATTTTGTCTGCAGCGTCGAGCTGTTGGCAATAAAACTATCCGAAAAGCGATTGAGCAAATCAGAAACAGGCTTTTTCTACAAGCCTCAAGAACTGAAAAAATCTTTTGTTCGAGCAATCAGAACCAAAGAATTGCTGTAAAAAATTTCAAATCAATACTTGAAACGGCTCGTCCGAGGGTACTTCCTCGGGCGATTCTTTTTGCTCTGCACGTTGAACGAGCGTTTCTTCGGTTGTCAACCTCAACGCGCAGTCCGCGATATCGAACAATTTCCGCGCTGTTATTTTCAATTCATCGGCTGTCTGTGAGAAACTGTGAAGTCGCTCTGCGACTACGTTTACGGCACTTCTCAACTTGTCGGATTTTACGGAAATTCCGCCCTTGTCAAGGTAGCATTTATACTCGTTTGCAAGCCTGTTTTTCATCATTTCGAGCGTGAAATTCTCGCCGGAAATCTTCAGAAAATGAACGCTTGCGGCAACAGAAAACTCCGCCAATCGAAGGTAATCGGCGGAGTTGTAAATCGAAATCAAGTCGGCTGAAATTCGGTTTGGATTGATTCTTGTTTCACGCAAATTTGCGGCTAAATCCAAATATTTTTCCTTGCGTTCGTGCGGAACAGAGGGCAGAAATTCCGCACCGTTATGCGCTTTCAAGTCCTCGTTCCAGTCTTTGTATTGCGGTAAAATTCTGAAAGCATTCTCGTAATTTTTCGCGCGAAGAATGTCCCTCAAACGCTCAGCGGCTTCAATTCCACCCTCGTCATTGTCGGTGCAAAGATAGATATTTTTCAAGCCCGAGTGGCTCTCCAAAGCCTTTAGCAGCGCGCTTTCGTACACTCCGTTCATCGCGATGTAGCTGTGATTTTTCCAATCTTTTGGGTTCAGCGTGATGAACGACAGCATATCAATCGGCGCCTCAAACACGAACAGCTTCCCGTCATTTCCGAAATGCGAGAAGCCGTAATTTGTATCCGAGCCCGCAACGGTTATACGAAACGGCTTTCCGAAGCTGATTGTAGAGCGCACCGAGGCTTGTTTCGGGACGCCGTTTTCGTCCGTGCCAACGAACACGACATTGTGGAATTTCTTGTCCTCGTAGATTTGGTGCTCGTGCGCGAAGTGCGAAATTATCTGCGGATTGATAAACCTTTGTTTGGTCAAATACGCGAAAACTCTGCGCATATCCGAGTTCGCTTCGGGTAGCTCAAACGGCTTTACAACAAGCTTTGTTGGCTCTTTCGCAATTTGTGAACTGCAATTCCCGCCGAGCAATTCAAGCACGGAATCTTGAAAAGAAAAACCGAGAAATTCCTGCAAAAACTTGACCGCATAACCGCCGCGCTGATTTTTGTGGTCGTACCACTTGCCGCCGGAAATTGTCACGCTGTCGTGGGTGCCGGCGGCGTCCGTGTAGATGTACTGAAACGTTGCCCCGACACGCTTTACGCGCTCGCCGCGGCTCTCCAAAAACGTCACCAAATCTGAGTTATTCGCACGATACAAGTCCTCATCTGAAAAATTGAAGTAAGGCATATTTTTTCCTCCGGAATAAATTTTTATATTGGTTACTTAACCTTGTGGGTTCACGGTGAACCTATCCCGAGTTCACTTTTCGGACAAAATTTTCCCTTGTAAGTGAGCAAAAAAATCAAGGCGGCCGCTCCACAAAATAGAGATTTGTGGAGTTGCCGCCCGATTGTCTGTAACGCCTTTCGTGCCGAATGTAATGCGCTTTTTCGAGGTCGGAGAGCGCGCGTTTCACGGTGCTTTTGGACATTTTCAAGTCACTCGCAATCGTGGAAATTGCCGGGAAACACGAGCCGTTTTTATCGGCACGGTCGCGCAGATACATGTACACCGCAATCGCGCGATGCGGGAGATTTGTCGAGTAAATTTCGCGGTTGTTAAGCAAAAAATCACTCCTTAAATGCGGGATTTTCAAGCGGATTTTCTTTGAGTCCGAGAGCCGCTTTTTTGCGCCGAATTGCGGCTTTCAGCTTGTGTTCCGTACGCAATTTTTGTCCTCGAAATTCGCGGTTATAATCATCGGAAATAAGTCTGCCAAAGGCTCCGAGCATATTGAAAATTGCGTTTTGAGCAAATGACTGCGTGTTATTCTGCGGCGGTGTAATGTCAGTTTCAGACAATTTATCACTGTCAAAATTCGGCTCACTCACAGGATACTGCATATCCAAAACTGCATGAATAACCGCGTTCATGATTGGCTTGAACGCCTTGTTTTCCTCCAACGGCGGGAACTTCTGCAACGCGCTTGTGAAGGTTTCGTACTTTCGCTGTTCAAGTTCGCACCACTCATCGTACATCTTTTTGAGAACAGGATTTTTTGCGAGTTCCGCAATGATTTCGTCAACGGTTTTCTTGACATTCAGCTGCAAGTACCCGTAGATTTTCTTGCCTTTTGAATCGCGAAGTTGGGAGTGTAATTTCAGGACAAGCGCTTCGAGATGTTGGTTTTCAAAGTTGCTATTTTGCAGCTCCAACAGTAAATTTTTCATCACATTTTTCGCTTCGGAGCGCAGTTTGTCGCGCACGGCAGTCTGCTGTTGATACAGATTTTGCAGCTCGTCTTTGTAGATATCATTGGAGAACACGCTTCGAATTTTCTCAATTCCAGCGTTTGTCAGATACCCCTCTTTCGGATTTTGCGAATACACCACGATGTGGACGTGAGGATTGGTTTCCTTGTCGTGGAAAGCGGCGTACCAGCGAATATTTTGGGGCGAGATTTTCTGCGCTTCGGCGATATCCTTGATGTGACGCCGAACTAAATCCCGCCATGCATTTAGCGTGTTGAAACCCATTCTTTCAGCGTCCTCGCGCCGCAGAGAAACGATGTACGTCCACACAGTTCCGGCATGATTTGCGACCTCTTTTGCCGCCTTATCAAGCACGATTTTCTCGTTCGTTCCAGTGAATAAGCCGTGAGATTGCGGGCGGGAATCGAGATAATTTATAAAAATTTCGCGGTCGATTTCACGCTTGTTTTCCGGAATTGCAACACCTTCGCGGGTAGCAATGTACTTGATGTAATTGCCGAACTTTTTATGCGTGTTTGGCTTGATGTAGCGGCTGGTGACTATTATTTTTGGCATTGATAACCTCCTTGCTATGAAAAAAATCTCCTCTACATGAATAGAGGAGAAATGGATATATGTAATGGTCAACGTAGGATAATATCAAATTATCTGTTTTTACTAACAATATCCCCAGAATTTTAATCCATCAAGAATACCGTCTCCAACTCTTTGGGAACTAACATAAGAAGCATTTTCTTTCAGAAGAGGTATAGCATTTGCCACTGCACATGTGTTGGGAACGAGTTTAAACACATCAAGATCGTTCATACTATCGCCAAAGGCAAAAGAATCAGCTATATCAATGCCATAGTATTCAAGAACGCGGGGGATTGCTAGTGATTTATTCTTCCCAACAAAAGATATATCAGCAGTATAATCTCCTTGAAAATGATTGATTGTAATTCTTTTATCAGATCGTAAATATGAATAAACTCGGTTATACTCGAAATTATTTTCAAAAAACAGATCAATGGCATAGAACTTGTTATCGTTAGCTTTGGAAAACTGCGTATATGTTTCCCCAGCCATATAGATCCGGTTTAAAATATCTTTGTATTTGGATGAGATGTTATATGTCTGGCAGGAATAATTTCCAATAAAAATATAGCTGATATTCAACGAGTTGAAGTGATGTTTAATTTTATTAATACTTCCTGAAGAAAAAGGCTCATCAATTAAAATAGTATTATCTACTTCTACATACGACCCATTAAGGAGGATATAGCAATTAAAAATGTCTGGCAAATTAAGATTTACAAATTGCTTGGGGCGCGCAGTACAAACTGCAGTTATATTACCTGTGTTCCGAAGTGTTTTTATACTATTGATCAGCTTGGGGGAAAGAGTAAAATCCCCGTTGGCAGTATCAAGAATAGAGCCATCTATATCAAATAGAAATATTTTTCTCATTTTTATTACCTCACAGAAAGGACATGTTATATGGACAACCGCGAATTATTAAATTTTCGATTCGTTGATAGAATCGAAGCTCAGAAAACTATGAGAGATTATTTACACAGCGGTACTAATAATCCTCCTCTATGGATATTAGGGGATAAAGGAGTAGGAATAACACGTTTGATAAATGAAGTCATTTCAAAAGATGACACTAACGAAGTAGTACATGTCTTCTGCTCATTCGACGATGACAAGGACTCTTATCAATTATCAGAACTAATTGCTGCTCTTCAAGAAAAAGCCAAACTGAAAATTTCCGATTTTATAAAGGCAAACTATACACAGATTTTGGATATTTCCAAAAAAGTATCTTCCCAAATACTGAAACTGGCAGGAATAGATGTGTCAGATTTTGTTGCTTCGTTTTATGACAGTTCAAAGCTTTTTGTAAACCAAAAGCAACAGCAGCATTCATCGCTAAAGGTTCTTAATTCATATATTTCCCATATTATTAAGCGTAATACTTTGGTTGTTATTTTGGAACATTTTCCTTGCTGCAATAAGAATTCTGCCGACTTTTTCATGCAGGTCATTATGAATTTCATAGATACCTCCAATATATTTTTTATTATTACTTCCACCAAAGATGAATTTGAATCAAACCAGAGTTTTGTTGGAGAACTATTATCTAAAATACCAATCAATAGGCTGGAAATAAAACCATTGGATGACATATATTTCTATGAAATATTACAGGACAAATTTTTTATTCCAAATGAAGCCAGAAATATAGTTTCTCAATTTTCTGAATTATGCGAAGGTTCACCGATGCGATTACATGCCGCATTGACTAAGATGTTTATGAATGGAACCATTAAACTCAACAGTAATACCAATACCGCTGAAATAGACTTGGATGAATTGAAAAAAACAATTAAGTTCAAGGACTTGAGTTTTGACTATACTAAACTTGACTTTTGCCAAAAAAGTATTCTTCGCTTAATAATAGCTTTTAAAGAACACGCATCGTTGGAATTGTTAATCAAATCATCATCTCAAATCATAAGAAAGATTGCAAAAATTCCGATGACAGAAGAAAAGATTTCCGACGCTGCCTTTATCCTGTTATCCAATGAAGTTATTTGCATTAATTCAGAAAACAATGTGAAGATAGCCAATTCACTGATTCGTGATGCTATTGAGGAAGCGATTAGTCAAGAACCAATACATAGGTTGTTTAGTAACTATATTCTAGAGTACATTCTTGAAAACAAAGAACAAATTGTTGCTTCTGGCATCTCCAAAGAATTGTTGGAGTATCTTATTGTTCTTCATTCTATAATTGGAGTTTCTCAGGACTGGATTGAACAAGCCGTAAATTATGGATTATCTCTATATGACAAGAATCATATTGCTGTTGCTATTGAAATTTTTAATCATGTGAAAAAAGAGGTCAAATCTGTTGCCAGCGACAAGCTGACAATAATAGCGGATTGTTATTTTCAGGATGGTAATTATGAGACAGCAGAACAATTGCTGCAATTGGTTGCCGACAGAAACGATTACGAAACATGGCAATTCTATTATTCGTTTTGTAAAGTAGAGAATTTGCTTCTAAAAAAAGACTTTGCGTTGGAACTCGCCCAAAATGCCGAAAATAAGTCCGCTAATATCGTGGAACAGATAAAGTCATTAAATATGCAACAGCAAATTCTTGTTGATATGTCAGACGGCAAAGAAGCTGCCGCGGAAATTTTTAATAGGCTAATAGAAATGGGTGAAAATTACGATGAACAGGTGGAGAAAGCAATTCTTCCTACGTTAAAATGTGCCATAGACTTTTACCACGGTCAAGATGCGTTTGTTTATTTGAACCAAGCTGAGGAAAAAGCCATTAAATTTAACTACCAATTTGAAGAGGCTCTTATTCTTACAAATAAAGGATTTGAATATTTTCGTCAAGGAAATCTGATAGATGCAAAGTCTTGCTTTGACAGATCGATAGAAATGCTGACTAATCTGCGTATTCACGAAATTTCTTATCCGCTTAATAATTTGGCAAATTACTATATGTCAAAAGATATGTTCCACAATGCTATTACAATTATTACTAAAGCAAATATGTGGAATACATCTACATACGTTTCAATTTCCTTGAAAACGTTGCTTATGGTGTGTTACGCTCACACTGCTGAACGTGAAAGGAGCTTAAAGATAGCATCCGAACTAATAGACTACATCAGATACTATAAAATCACAGATAATACTATGCTTAGAAAAATATATCTAAACATTGCCCTCGTATATAAGCATCTTAATGAACCAGAAAGTGCCATTAATGAGTATGCAGAAAAAGCATATAAATTGTCTGCTAATACATCATCATGGTATCGTGCATACGATGTTGCACGCAAAATTCTAACAACAAATGATGATCCATTGTCCCATTGTTTACCTGATGAGGAATGGTATTGGACTAATGGGAAATACGAACCATGGCTTGTAACTTTCAGTCACGATTAATACGGGCGATAATACTTTCAATGTATTGAGCCAATATATCTGAGTAATTCCATTTGTAATAGTTGCATATGAACCCTAATTCTGATGTATCGCTAACCCGCGGCACTGTATTAGCTTCCAAAAAGAAGATGCGATCATCTTTGGTGATACGATAATCAAAACGAACAATATCGCGAACATGTAGCGCCCTTGCGGAATCTATTGATATTTTTTTAATTTTCTCAATTACTGATTCTGAAAGGACGTCATTTGCCATGATGTACTCCGTCCGTTTTTTAGCATGGTCAGACATTTCTATAACCTCTTTATCAAAAAAGAGCTTTTCATGATGTTTGACCAGTAAAACTTCATTTACAACGTAATTATCTTCGTTCCCCAATAAAAAACATGTGGCATCTGCACCGGGTATGTATTCTTCAACAACTACTTCTGAAAATTCCTTGAGCAAGATATCCAAACATTTAATAATCTCCTCAATAGAGAAGCAAACATTTTGTTGCGATATACCAACAGAGGAACCTTCTGTATTAGGTTTAATCATCGCGGGTAATTTAATATCTTTTATTACTTCACGATTATATTTTTTGCTTGTAAACAACATTCCTTGTGGACATACAATTCCTTTTTCTTGAACTGCAAGCTTTGTAAAATGCTTATTAGTCATTAACGCGACTTCAAAGGGACCTGAGCCGCTGTATTTTATTCCAAGCATATCGCAAAGAACAGGTATCTGAACTCTACTGTACGGTTGTGTCAATCCATCAGACATATTAATATATATCGTGTTCTTATCTAATTGTTCTTTGTTTGCGAAAGCATAAGTAAGTTCAGGAACTCCACCAAAAATACTGCAATCATATCCTTTTTTCTTTAGTGAATCGCAAACAGCTTCTATGCTCTGTTTCTTCGGATGATCATTAAAAATTGTCGTTTCATTTGTATCTTTTGTTGGGAAGGATTCTCTGAAATCGGATATAATAGATATTTTAGACATATTCATTCTCCTTTGCACATAGGATAATTTGATATTATCCACAGTTACCTATTTCATTATACCACACTCCCGCGAAATTTCCACAATTTTCCCGAAATTTCATCATTATGCACAAACATTCGCGCCACGGGTTGTACAATTTGAAAAGCGGCGCAAATAGTTATATAATATAAGTATTCTAGAAAAGGAGAAACCGATATGGAATTAAAAAAAATTATACCCCTTTACCTCAATTATTGTCTGGAGCAGAAAACTCTCAGTTCCAAAACAACCAAGGCTTACTGCACCGATTTAACTCAGTTTGCTGAATTTTCCGAGGGAACGTTCGACAAAAATGTCATAATCGACTACATCGCTCACCTGCACAAACAGTTCAAGCCCAAAACCGCGAAGCGCAAAATAGCCGCGCTGAAAGCATTCACGCATTATCTGATGACGCAGGAAATAATCGAAACAAATCCGTTCGACAAAATTGACACGTCGTTTCGTGAGCCGATGGTACTGCCGAAGGTTATCCCGATGAACATTATCGGAAAAATTCTTGCAAACGCTTACGAAAATTTTCGGCAGTGCCACACGGATTTTGCCCGCAAAAACGCGATTAGAAATATTGCGGTACTGGAAGTTCTGTTCGCAACCGGAGCAAGGGTTTCCGAGATTTGCACGCTCACGCCGGACGCGGTGGACTTGACCAATCACACAGTTAAAATCTTCGGCAAAGGTTCGCGAGAACGCATAATTCAAATCGAAAATCACGATGTCTTGAACGCGCTGAACCGTTACTACGAAACGTTTCGCGAGGATATATCCGAATCGGGATATTTCTTTGTAAATAAACTTCACCATCGTCTTACGGAGCAATCGGTTCGGTCAATGATAAACAACCAAGCAGCCGCAATCGGATACGAAAAACACATCACGCCGCACATGTTCCGGCACTCTTTCGCAACGCTGCTGCTCGAAGAAGACGTGGACATTCGGTACATACAAAAAATTCTCGGTCACAGCTCAATTTCCACAACTCAAATTTACACGCACGTTTCGATGGCAAAGCAGAAGCAAATTCTCTCGGACAAGCACCCGCGGAATAAAATCATAATCTGATTATTCGTTCTGAAACTTGACCGCGCTCTCAAAATTTATCACGCCGTTGATGTGCCGAACCTCGTCAACACACATCGCGTGCAGCTCGCACAGAGTGTCCTCGTCAACATCATTCGCCGCGGCAAGAGTGTGCGAGATTTTCCCGAGTTCAACAGCAATTTTGAAAAGATTTCGGTTTATGCGTTGCTCCGAACCATTTATCACAGCTTCAACCGAAGAAGTAATTTGCGGCGATAAATAATTCACGTTGCCCTCGGATTTCAGATAGCCGATATAGAAATTTATCGCTTTCTCGATGAACTCGCTCCGAGATGCGCAGTTATCCTCTTCAAAACGCAAATTCACCTCTTTCATTGTCGCGGGATATACCCACAAAGGGAACTTAATTTTGTTCGGAAACCCCTCGAAATTTCCCTTAACAATCGCGTTTTTTGAGGTTCGTGACTCCGAATTTTTCTGCTTTCCCATTTTACAACCCCTCTCCAAATTTTCAATATTCGTGATTGCGGCGGGCTTTGCCCGTCCGATGTGAATGGGGCGACACCGTCCCTTTAACTTGCATAAAAATCATACCCCCGAACTACCCTCACGTCAATCACAGAGCCGTTTCGCAAACTATGCGAAAACTGCCCAAATCGGCGCGAGAACTGCTCGGAGGTGTGTTTACTCTACCTTTGCTGCAAAGTCGCACAAGGCTCGCGACAACCGTCTTAAAATCGGTCACGGATGATTGCTTGACTTCGTGAAAACGCTTTTCGGTTTTGCCACATTCTGCCGCTTTGCCGTCATTTCAATAAAATCGCGCACATTCTGCGGCACAACTTTGCCGTAAAGCTGCTCGGCAAACCTTGTAATCTCATCGTCAAGCGAAGAATTTTTCTGCGCAAGATACATTTTCAGCGCGAGAATTTTCTCATTGTCAAGCGAGATATTCACCGTATTTTTCATAGCTTCACCCCTCAAAGCCCAATGAGCGTAATGCCCACATCCTGCTCAACCTCGTTCTGCGAAATTCTCTCGGGAACGGCGAATTTCTGCACATATTTCTCACAAAGTTCGTCCGAAAGCGAACAAAAATCCATGCCGTCCTCGGTCATTTTTTCGCCGCAAATGAAAAACGGACCGGCAACAATCCTGTCGCCAAAACGCCTGTTACCTTCCATTCCTATAAGCTTTGCCTCCTCGTTTCCAACCATCACGGCGCGCGGTTCATCGAGGTAATAAATCGGCTCTATAAGCCCGCCGACAGCCTCTTTCATACCCTTGAGGGAGTGCTCAATTTCCGTGATGTAGGCGGGTTTGTTCGGTTCAACCATCACAACTTTCATCATTTCAGACGCCATAAAAACTCCTTTCAAAACAGCGTAAGCTGTACAAAATCTTCCCGAATTTCCGGCGTTTGTTCTGTGTCAAATTGCTCACTTTCAACACATTCGTCCTCACAAAATTCCTCGTCATCATCAGCCGAAACCGTCTCCATTTTTTTGAGATTTTCCGGCGAACGCAGCTTCTGCGCCGCACTATGAAAGCTGTCAAGATAACTTTGTGGATTTTCGTACCGCCGCATTGTCAGCAAATCGTCCTCGGAAATGGCTCGGCGCAGGTTCTCGGCATAGCCGAGAATTGCCGGAATACAGAGCTGTTTCTGCTGTTTTTCGGTCAGATTTGCCGACTGCTCGCGGACAAATTTCAGGTTTTCGTCCTCGTCAATTTTCTGCATTGACCGAGCCGCGTTCTGCCGAATTTCGTCTGCACGAGCCATATAATCGTTGTCCACAAGCGGCGGAGTTTCCCTATAAAACGCCTCCGGAAGCAGGAATAATGTGGTTTCCTCGGACAGCTTTTGCTTGTAAAAAATAATGTGATTCCGCACCAAATTCATGTTCACGCCGTCCGCCCAGAACGGGTCGGAACAGCCGTTTTCGCGAATGAAATCCCACCGCGCGAAGCTTTTCTCCAGCGCTGCGGCATAGTCAAAATTCTTGCCGGACTTGCTCATAAGGACATCACTTGCGCCTCGGATTCGCGCTGTTCCTGCGCGAGAAGCAGCTCGCGCTTGTCGTAGCAATAGCAGTAACAGTCGTAATTCCCGCGTTCAGGACGACAACGAAGGAGAAAAAGATGGCTGTCGGTTTCCACGGAAAAGCCGCAGTTTTCGTCCAAGTTCAAGCTCTGATGAGCGTCACAAAACCGCTGCATTTCACGCCTGTTTTTGAGCAATCCGTCCCTCCGTAGCTCGTTCACGACCTCGTTAAATTCGGCTTTGAAAGCGCTGTCGTTCAAGTCCTCACGGCTGCCAAACCACGAAGAATAGAACTCGTTTCCGCTGCCGAAATCCATTCGCAGATGTCCCACGCAAGCGTTTCGCAGAGCGGGTTCGCAGTCGCTGTAAAACATAGATTTCTGCTCCGTGTCGGCGCATTTTATTTTGTATTTCACGAAATTCCTCCCATCGTAAAATCAGATTTTTGTTCTTGTTCGGAGGATTTTATCGGGGAATACAAGTGTCCGTCAATTCCCGAAATAACCCCGTAATCCGTGAATTTACAGCCGTTTGCGGCGAGCAAATTTCTCGTAAATTCTACGCTGCCTATACCGGATAAAACCTCCTTGTCAAAGTCTTTGGGCAGCATTTTCAAGAGATATTTTTCGCCGTATTCGCTGAAATCGTTTATACAATTATCGAACTCGTAACGGTCAAGATTCCGCATAACATTGAGGATTTCGCGCACATCACTGCAAGTTGAATTTTGAAGAATCGCCTTGCATTTTGCGGCGTTTTCGCGGGACAGCTCGGAGAATTCTTTTGCAAATAAATTCAGCGAACAGATTTCTGCGCTGTCCAATATGCGCTTGTCTATCTGCGGAATTGACGACTGAAAATCCGCGCAAATGCAGTCCTCAAGGTGCTTTTCGCCAAGTATTTCGGGTATTTCAGCAATCGTTTTTTCACTTGCGGGGAGCGTTAAAACTTCGGTTTTTCCCGATGAATTTCCCGCGATTTCAAGCCGAAAAATCCAATCTTCCATTTGCTCCGGAAGTTCTTCATCATACACCAAAACAGGCTCGAAGCAGTCTGCAACGATATAGTAACCGTCAATGAAAACGCCGTTCTCGCGCTCCGCCATCACGCGCCCAACCTTTTCGGGGTCAAGCAAATCATACACTTCATCGGGCACCTCGCGCAGCTCCTCAAGAAGCTCGTTGTCCAACACGATTTCACCGTATTCGTAAAAATTTTTGCACGGGTAAACGGGCACGGTTTCAAGATTAAAAGTGCGGTTTATCGCCTCGTTAACCGTGTCAAACGGCTTTCGTAAAAGCGCTCTGTAAGCGAGAATTTGCGTATTGTCCTCGGAAATTTCCTCGATTCTTTTTGCAAGAAAATTCAGCTCGTCAAGAGTGGGTTCTTCCTCAAATTCGTATGCTTCAAGCTCCGGAATTTCATCGCAGCTCGCTATTCTCAGGAACGTTTCTCCACGGATTTTCGCTCTGTCCATCGCGTCGATAACCGCATTTTTGTTTGCCGGAAGCGTAACATAAGCGACCTTGTCGTTCCCGATTCCAAGCTCGTCTATCGATATTTCAAATGCCAAAATTCATCTTCCTTTCTCGTTCAAATATTCGTAAACCTTCGCTATTCCACAGGATAAATAAGCCGTTATTTCGTATTGTGGAAACCTCTCCGAAACGTTTTGCAGAGCCGTTTCAAGCTGTTCAACAGTCAACTCCTCAAAGCACCCGCAGAACGTTTCGTAATCGAAATCTTCATCGAGTTCACCACCAAAATTCAGACAATAAAATGCAGCCCTGACCAGATTTCCGTCAAGGCTGCATTCCTCATCTTTTTCTTTTTCGTCAATATTTTTGTCCAGCTCGCCGAGCCAATCCCGCATATTTTCGACAGCACAGCGCTGTTCAACGGTGAAATTATCCGGGATTTTCGCGCCCGAAAAACTGCAATCAAGCAGGTTGTTGTTCGCCGTTTCCATTGACGAAACAATCGAGCCTATCATCAAAATTTGAAGGATTGTCGGGATAAAAATTGCCACTATTATTACCGCCGAAATCGTTCGGTTGCGCTTGTCGGTCGCAGCCGTTGCTAAAATTTTTATTATTGCAGGAGATACAGCCATCATCGCCCTCCCGCCGTGCCAAACAGCGCCGCCTTGTGTTCCGGGGCAATCACGCACAGGCAATACCTTTCGTTTCCGCACTTGTAAAGGCAAGTTCCGCGCCGGGAGCAGCGTATCAGGTCGTATTCCGACTCCTCCACCTGAAGCGCGTCCATATAAAACCGTGCCTCGATAGTACCCGGCGAGAACAGGAATTGATGCGTTGGAATTGAGAAAAGCGGCTTTGTCAATTCGCGGACATTTTCCACAAGAAAATCCTCAATATTCTGGCTTGCGAGTATCACGGCGGACTCCTTTTTGCGAACGCGTTTCATAAAGTTTCGAATATATTCCACGGCAGTCAGATTTGTCAGAAACAAATAGAATTCGTCAATGCTCGCGACGGTGTTTCCCTTTGTGAGAAGCTGTTCGGACATATATGCGAGGACGTTGAACAGCAGCGCATTTCGGATATTTTTGCTTGCCTGAAGCAGTCCTTTCACACCGAAAGTTATAAATCTGCTGTCGGTTATATTTGTATAACCATTGAAAAATTTGCTCTCCGCACCAACACAAATCGAGTGCAGTCCAAGACAGATATTTTGCAGATTTTCGGCTGTATAAAGCCCTTTTTCTTTCGGATTGAACGACTTGTATTCCGCCTCAATCAGCTCGTAAAAATCCGAGAGAATGGGAAAATCTGTCGGCTTCATTGCGTTCCACTCCGTGTTGTCGGATATCCCGAATTTCTTGTAGAGCTTTATCAAAAGCAGCTCGATTGTATCAATTTCGCGGTCGGAAAAATCCTTGTAGCTGCGGAAAAAATCGCGCAGGAAACTGATGTGCTGGGACAGCTTCGTCTTGCATTTAAAGGCTTGCGGAGCGTCTTCATCAATGCTTGTCCCATCGTCCCAAGATTTCGGTTCAAGCACATTTATGATGTATTCGCCGGACATTAAATCAATAAAACAGCCGCCCAAATTCCGCGTCAAATCAGCGTATTCGGTCTCGGGGTCAAGGCAAATTATGCTCTTTCCACTCTCGCGCAGATTGGTTAAAATCAGCTTGAGAAGGTAGGATTTGCCCTGTCCGGAATTGCCCAGAATAAGCGCGTTTGCGTTGGTTTTGTCATCGGAACGCTTGTCGAAATCCACGATAATATTGCTCCCGAATTTATCGCGCCCGAGATAAAAACCGTTCTCATCGGTCTTTCCGGAGAATGAAAACGGGTATAAATTTGCGACCGATGACGCGGGGAGAACGCGCTCAAACTGCTCCTTGAACATATTCCGTCCGCTTGGCATAACGCTCATAAAGCCGTGCTGCTGGCGGAGAATAAGCCTGTCCACGTTCAGCTTTGAGCGCACCAATTCGGTCTGCACCTCGGTTTGCAGAATTCGCAGATTGTCAAGATTATCCGAAATCATTTCGATGAAAACAGCCGTGTGAAGCAGCGGTTCGCGGTTGCGGTGCATATCCGCAGCAAGCTGCGCCACGTCCTGAAGGTTGCTTTCGGCGGCAACGGTTTGCTGCAAATTGTTGGTGGAAATGCGCTGCATACGGTTTTTGTTGGCGGCATTTGCGATGATGCGTTTTTCCTCGGCAGCGGTCACAGGTCGCGTGTAAATACGCAGCGTCACGCCGTCTTTTTCGCCGAGATAACGCAGAATTGCCTGCTCCGAGGTGCTTGTCGGGTACTCGCGCAGCGCCCAGACGCAGCGAAAAGTGTTCCCACAAATGAAGTAATCCGTGTAGAATTTTATCACGGACGGCGCAATCATATCGAGGAAATTTTTCTGCGGTTTGGTCGAAAAATCCCTCTCGTTTAATCTGTTTTTCTTCAACTTAATCCTCCAATCATCTGCTTTATATCCGGTTCGGGAAACATTTCGCTTTCGGGCAACAGAAAGAAGTTTTCGCTGTTCCAGAACGAGATGTAAACGACGTCATCTCCGAGCCGGATTTCGCGCTGTTCAAAGCTCTCGCCCCAGCCGTCGGAAAGCTGTCCTGTGAGCTCTTCGGCAAGGTCAATCAAATCCGCCTTATCCGGCTCCCCGTAAGACTTCACGGCAATCACGCCGTACAGATTTCCGTCACGATTTTCAACCTGCGGAAAGGCAGAAAACACCTTGCTGTACAGATGATTGTTGTCGGTAAATGCAATCAATCCGCGAGTTTGCATATCCTCATCTCTCGAAATATCCGCGTGAATTTTTGCGTTTATTTTGGCAGCATAATCGGCGTATTTTTCGGGATTTTCCTCGCATAAATCCGCAGAATAATTCTCGGGTTCGGAAACAATTTTCAGCGGACAGTACAGCTTGGTTTCGGTAAGCTCGCCCTTAACGGCGACAATCTCGTCGTTTTTTCTTTCAAGAAAACCAATTCTCGGGTGCTTTCGTATTTCCTGACAAACCCACTCGTTAAGCAGTTCCAGCGTATGTTTGTCGCCCAGAAATTCGTTTGTGTGAACGCAAAAATCTAACTTGTCACCGCTGTCTGAAACGCAGTCTGCGACCCAATTTTTCAAGCATTTTTCGAGTTCCGATAAAGCAGACGTCTGTTCGTGCGCGGCGATAATTCCACTTGCGTTTGGGATAAACTGCGAATATCTCGCGTAATCCGCGCCCTCGGATTTAATCAGCAAACCGTCGCCGCTTTCCTTTCCGACAGCAAGAATACAGTGGCTGAGATTGCCCTCAACGCCCATCAGCTCGCGGTATTTCCGGATAAAATATCTCTCCCGAAGCGGGTGCTCGACAAGGTTTTTGAACTCAGTTTCGTTCAGCTTAATCACCTTATCCACCACGCATTTTTCGGGCGAATAACAGTCTGCTTTTCGGTTCAAAACAGCGTTAATTATAAGCTTTTCAGACATTCAAAATCCACCTTTCTCCGTCTGCGTTATCAAATTTTTCCGTTGTGACATTCTGCTCAAAATATACGGCGAGAAGCGTTTTTATATCCTCGCCGTCATATCGTCTTGCGGAAAAACCATTTTCGCTCAAGGTCTTTTCAATCCTGTTCAGATACGAAAATATTTCTTTATCTTTAAGCCCGCGAAGCCGCACTATAAGCAGGAATTCGCGCGCTGTTGCCGTCAAAGCCTGAATGTGGTCAAGGTGCTTTTCGTCCTGTTCAAGCAGTTTCCGGACAGCCAGATTTTCCTCATTTTTCGCGAGGTTTTTCAAGTGATTTTTGTTGCCGTCAAAGCTCTCGCGGCTGTTCACGCAGAGTATCTCAATCTCCGTTAAGCCTTTCAGAACGTTCATCAGCGAGTAGATTTTTGCCGACAAACCCGCCTCGGACATCACCGAAATATTGCTTGGCTTGACGCTGAAAAAGACCGCCTCATTTGAAGCGGTCTTGAGCGAATATTCGGTTATGCAATCTATTCCGAGGAGCTGGCGGGTGCTCTGGTTATTTTGCTGATTCTTTTTCTTCAATTTAACCTCCATCTAAATTCCTGCTGTTCCACAAAGAAATATCTCACGGCATATCTGAGGAAATCCAAAATGCTGGTGTCCTCGAAACGGATAGCGAGAAACGCATACGCAAGCGTAATAACAATCGGGATTGTAAGCCCAATCTGCGACAGCGCAAGCACCGAAATCAGCGCGCCTACGCCGATTACCGCGAGGTCTTTCAATCGCCACAAAAATAGCGTCGGCGCGGCTTTAAGGTTTTCCGGATAAATATACATAATTTCTCCTTTCACGCTTTGTGCGTAACCATTCGCGCCAGATGCACCGCCGACTGCGCCGTGTTTATAACGCCGTTTATGTTCGGGCGAATTGATGTTTCCAATCCGAACATTCCCGCAATCCTCGGAATTTCTCCCGCAGCAAGAATTACGCCAAGTCCGAGCAGCCAGTAATCCTTAAACAGAATAAGCCCGCAGACAAGCATTACCGACTGCAAAAACGCCGTCAGACAGGTCGCAATAACCTGCTTTATCCACATGATGAAACCGTCCGTGAAGCCGCGCGGTACACTGAACATGTACAGCGAGCCGACAGCAATTTGTATCAGCAAGATTCCTCCGCGCTTGATGCTTGCGAAGAACACTTTTATTATCGTGTACCCCATCATAATCGTTATGAGTATTGACAAAAGCGGACCGAACATCAGGCTTTCAACGACTTTTAGGCAGGATTCCGCGAGAGTGCTGCCCTCGGGGAAAATAAGGCTTGTCATATCGTCGCTCATTCCGAATTGCAGTTTTACCGCGAGTCCGTAAAGCTGCACGGGAACATTGCAGAACAAATTCACCGCGAAAAATCCCTTGATTATATTCAGCGCGAGAGCCTTCGCGTCACCGCGCCCGTTCTGCGATTCAATGGCAAATTCAAACAGCGCCACAACTATTCCCACGACAAAAAGCGCCCAGCCCAGATTGCTGAAAAGCTGCACGATTTGCCTGACCCAGGGCAGCCCGAACAAATCCACTCCCAGTGCGTTCATAGCGGTAAAAAATTCGCCCAGCATTTTGACGACCTGCTGATAAATCCAGTCCGTGATGTAGTCGAACATTTTGCTCACCAAATCCGCGCCAACATCAAAATAATAAATACAATCACCTCCCGAAACGACAGCGCCCGTTTTCACAAATCAGACGTTGATTATCGTCCAGACATAGGTCGGCGCGGTCAGCGTGAACACCAGACACGCGAAAAGTATCGCGGGCGCAGTCCATTCAAAGTGACCGGATTTGCGGTAATCGAAATACGCAAGACCAAGCTTTGCGAAGAAAAACACTGCCAAAACGACATCAATTATCGGGAAGACAACGTTGTTCACGACCTGTTTTATCTGCGTTGAGGCGGTGTTCCAGGTGCCTTCGATTGCACCCGCAACATCGCCCTCGGCAAAGGCGCAGAGCGACATCGCGGATATTGCTGCAATCATAATTATTGCCGTAAAGACAAATTTTGCGGTTTTCTTTTTCATAAAAATCCCCTTTCTCAATAAGACGGCGAGATGTGCCAATCGTCAAATACATTGCCTTGAATTTTCAGCGAATCGGTTAAATTAGCGGACAACATTCCCGCGGGAGTCCAGCAATCCATCGCCCAGGTGTAAACCGTGTAATTCCCGTCCAGATACCACACGGGAGTGAAATGCGTTCGGTTGTTGTAGGTGCTGTACTTGTTTTTTCGGAACTCCAAGACGTTTGCCGAGGTGCTTTCCAGCAGCCGCCAATAGCTCTTGTAATAAAATTCGGGGAAATACGAAACCGCGTTCTGAAGCGAAGTATGCTCGCCGTTTCCCGTAATTGAAGCAGTAACTTTTTCGTTAATTCCATAGCCGGATTTCATCGAAAAAGCTGCTGCCGTGGGATTTTTTTCGTCCGGAGAAATCTCCATTTTCGCACTCAGCGAAACGCGGTAAGACTTGCTGCGGAATTTCCACTCGCCCTCGTCAACCCATCTCCCGCGGTCAACCCAGCTCGTTCCCGTCCACTTCCAGTTTGGATGCCAAACCCATTTTGCTTTCCAATACGCGCTCCAGACGCTCCACGCAGACGAGGTTTTCTGTGGCTTTTTGGGAACGGAAACAGCACGAAAACTATCGTTTCGGTCATCGGCAGTCGGGTCGGGAGGCGGATTTTTGTTCAAATCCACGACGCTTGCAGTAATGTTGTTTTGGCTGACGGTCGCGCCGCCCGTTGCCGTAACGCGAATGTTGAACGTCTGCTCGGTTTTCGGCGTGTGCCACTTGCACCAAACGAGCTGCGAACCGCCCTTCGGATACACGATATTCCCCACCGTGTACACCTTGTTCTTGACGTAAAACCGCACGGTTACAGGATTTTCGGGAGTGTGTTCACCGCCGGTTACGGTCACGCTAGTGTAAACATCCGTGTCAACGCGGTACTCAAAATCGCTTGAAACTGGCTCGTTTTCTACCACTTTTTCCTTGAACGACACAATTCCAATCCCGAGAAATCGGATAATATCGCTGTCTGCTGCATACGAATTTTTCGAGCCCGTCCACGCGGAATAACCCAAATCGTCCTTTTCGAGAAACATCGCAAGCGGCAGATTTTTATGCGAAAGCGGACCTAATTTTCGGATAAGGTCGCCGCCCGTCTGCATATTGTACAGCGCGGCTTCGGTTGCCGTCATCGCAGTCCTGACGCCGTTGTAGGTGACATACATTATCGGCTCGAGCATCAATTTATAATCGCCGCCGGTCAGTTTTTCAAAGTCAATTTCAACATGATTTGCAATCCCACGGACAACCTGTTCATCGGTAAAATATCTGCGGATCGCTTCGATATCTGTCGCACTTCTGCCGTTGGAAATAATCCTCGGGATTGGCTGCGAAGGTGTTTTGTAGGTGTATTTCGCCGTGCTTATCGAAATCAATTTTCCTCCGACATAATCCGCCTTGCTCACCTTCCCGAAATGAAAACGGATATCTCCCGCGTTTGTGTTCGTGTAATCAACCGACGCGGATTTCACCTCGCCCGTTTCCGAATCGACAACGGTTATACGAACCCCGTCGTCGCCGGAAATCCAGAAATTGCTTGAGCTGCCCTCCTTCAATCCACCGCCGCCGTTGTCGATATTCGGGTCGCCGCTTTCCGCAAACGCGGCGGTCTGCAAACAGAAAATTGCCGCCATAACAGCGGCAAGAATCCTCAAAATTTTCTTCATCTGCACCTCCAAAAGATTGCGTTTTTCACCCGAAACTGCCTATTTTATTGCCGTTTTCGTACATGTCCGGCGCGGGTTCGCCGCTTCCGCCACCGCCCTCATCGACCACCCAACCGAAGCCGTTGATGTAGATTTTACCGTCTTTGGTGTCGCCGTGTTTTGGGGTATCCGAGGGCAATTCTGTCTGCTGCGGCTCAATCTGCTCGGGCTTGTAGATTGGCTCTGCCTCGGAGTTTGTCAGCATATTCTCGTCCTCAATTTCGGGAGGAGCGGGCGGCGCATTTTCCTCTGTTTCCGGTTCGGTTTCGGGGAAATTCTGCTCGATTTCAATGCCGCCGCTTTCGATAAATTCCGCATGAATTTCGTCCGGATTTACAACGCTGTTGTCAAGCGCAGTTTCGGCATTTTCTGCTTCTTCAGACTTGATTTCCTCGTGTCTTTCGGAAGGAATTTCCACGCTAATCTGCACCTCGGAATTTGACTCGGAAACGTTCGCCGCGAGTTCCTTGTCATCGCTCGCGAACCGCGCTGCAATGAGGATTGCAAGAGCTGCACAAAGCACCGTTCCGCCGCCTGCTGCAAGGTTTCTTTTCGTTTTCATTGTCATAAAAATCACCGTTCCTTTCGTGTTTTGGTTACCTCAACAATACCACATTTTTCCGCGAAAATCCAGCAGAAAAAGCACTAAAATTTCGGCGTAAATTTTGACCTTACGCACAAATCGACTTTCATCGGCGGCAGCAAATTTCCGCAAAATGAAAGCGGTACTTCAAGCGTTATATATGAGGTCGCGGAGAACTGTTTTATCTCATTTGAATTCGGTGCAAACTGCGCATTATCCACATTCACCGAAAGCCCGTAAACGCTGTATTCTACGCTGTTCGAGGAGATTTTCGCGTGCTTGCCGCCGGTGTTTTTCAAGCCAAGCAGCTCGTCCAAACGTCCGTAAATATCTCCCGCCGAAATCGCCGTTTTCCACGAATTTCCCGCGAAGCGATAACCGCCCGAATAGCCCTCGCGAATGCCGTCATAGACATTGCTGTAATTGTCCACCAAGGTTGAAATAACCGCCGACTGCAGCGCGTCCTTAACGCCCGCAGAAATGGTTATAAGCCGCACGACTTGCCACAAAACAACGAAAAACATCATTCCAACAAGCGCGATTACAACGGCTAACGGTGCGGCTGAAAAGCCCTTTTTCGAGCGCAAAATTTCAGCAATTTTTTTCACTTCCAATACACCTCGCTCTTGCCTGTTGCCTTTGCGGTAAGTGTTACGGGAAAGCTTCCGAACTTTGGAGGCAGCTTCTGCCCGCCGAAACCGATGTCCATTGTGTAAGTGCAAGTAACCGAGAATTCTTGGTTAAGCTGAATTTTGCCCGTCCGCGACCATTCAATTTTCGGCGAAAGTCCCGTTTTTTCGGTCAAAACGCGCGCCCGCGAAGTGGTTTCCGAGCCGATTCTGCCCGAGATTTCGGCTTCTCTCACAAGCTCGTCCGCGTAATTGTCCAGCTGAATTTTCGCCGAAACAACAGGCGCGACCGCCATTATCAACGCAATCACCATCACCACGACAAGCACAATTATAACCACATCGAAGTACCCCTCGCCGCGCTTTGAACGTAATAATTTTCGCATTTTTCACCTCCGTCAAGCCATCGAGCCGAGCGAATCCAGCAGCTGCATTCCCATAACAACCAAGTAAGTTAAAAGGAACAGCATCAGCATTCCAAAGGAAAAAACGCGGATTTTCGGCGGGATTTTCGCGGCTTTTGCTTTCAATCGCTGTAATTCAATCAGCTTGAAATCATGCGCCAGCATTTTGAAATAAACCGCGCTGTCATCGCCGCGAATTACCGAAACAAGTCCTCGCACAACATCGGACAACTGCGCCGACCCGATTCGTGCCTCAAACCTCGTCAAAGCCGCTTCATAGTTTGAACTTCGCATATCCGCGCAGGTCACGTCAAGCTCGTATGCAAAATGCACTCCCGCGTGTTTTTTGTAATTTTCCATTATTGAAAGCACATCGCGAGAGGTCTTTAATTCCTGTTCCACGGTTGCCACAAATCGCGGCAATTCCTGCTCAATAGCCTCGCGTTTTTCCCGCATTTTCTCGTCAGCTTTTCCGATTTCTCGGAAATATACAGCGACCGCGAGGATTATGACAAACGGTATAACGAGCGGGAAAATGAACGAGCACGGTATCGCTAAACCCGCAATACAAAAGGCTTTGACGAACGCAAGCGCCGTGAAGGTTTCGGGCGTCATTTTAATTCCCGCGGACTTCAGCGTGCTTTCCAGACGCGACTTTTTGTACTTGTCCATCGGGATAATTTTGCCGAGTTTTGCCGCAATTCCGAGCAAAATCGCCTCAATGGATTTGGACAGTTTTTTGTCGTTTCTGCCTGTGTTCATAACCGCTTGCGAGGTTTTCAGATAAGGGATTTTCAGCACGTTTGCAAGCAGAAAAAACAAGCCTAAACCGAGAAAAATTCCGAATAAAATAAGCAAAAACTGCACTTTTTCACTTCCTTATCTTTTGTACTCAATCGGCTTGGTGAGGCGGATTACAATCGCGGTTGAGATGAAAATTGCGACCGCCGAAACCGCCAGAACAATCTGCCCCAAAACCGTGTTCATCAGCGAATTAAACCACGCCTTGTTCAGCATATACAGCAGCGGCACATTGCCGATTACGAGGAAAACCATCGAAATAAATTCCTTTCGCGGACCGGTGATGAGGTACTCCAAATCCGCGTTTACAACCCGCATATCCGAGAGCTTGTTCACAATCGGAGTGAGTGTGGATTTCAGGCTGCGGTCGCTCTTGCAGAGGATTAAGCTGTCACACCACTCGTGAAAAACCTCGTTGTCGATGTGCTGTTTCATATCCAGAATTGCGGCGGTTAAATCCGGATTGGACAGCTTAATTCTGCTGATAAAATTCTCGAAAACCGCTTTAACAGGCGCGTTCAGATAATGCACATTTTCCTCGATAGACGTGATTATATCCTCGTTTCTGAGGTACGCCGTGGTGATGATTGAGAGCGCTGTTTCAAGCTCCGAAGAAATCGCTTTTTTATAATTCGTGGCAGTGGTTTTGACGTACCAGAACGGCACGAACATCAGTCCAACCGCCATCACCGGCGCGAGAAAAGCGTTTCCGATTGCCACCGCAACGCAAATTCCAATCGCCGACAAACCGAGCGAACAAGCGCACAAAATTCCGAACATGTGCGAGCGATTTGTAAGCCGCAGAATTTCCTGCGCTTCGGAAATTTCTCTGCGAAAAATGTTCGGCTTTTTCCTTTTTGTAGCTTCGTTTATCTGGGATTTAATGCTGTTTGGTTTGGCGAGAATTTTTGTGAAAATCCCCTCGGTGAACTCCATCGGCGAGATTCCGAAAAGCAGGAAAAATCCCACAACCAAGCCAATAAACGCCGCTAAAAGTATGATGTTCAACCCAAATTTCCCCCTTTCAAAATCCTATCAAGTTCACTTTGAGGCATTCCGTTTTCAAGAAGCCGTCTTTGCAATGATTTTGAGATTTCCTCAACTTTTTCGTGAGTTCCATTGACAATAAATTTCCCGTTTTCAACGCGGTTTTCGGTTATATTGTAGCGGTACAGCGAGTGGTATTTTCGGGTTCCGTCCGCGCAGATTTCGCACTCCATAATCTCCATAATCCGCCGCTGTTTGTTCTCGAGCTGCTTCGCGTAAACCACGATGGGAAAGGCTTCCGTGACAAGATTGAGGATAACTTTATCGTCCACATTCGGGTACTTTCGCTTGCAAAGCGTCACCATTCTGCGCCAAGTGGATTCGCAGGAATTCGAGTGAATCGTGGTTATAACCGTGTGACCGGTTCGTGCGGCTTCCTGAGCCGAATCAGCCTCACTGCTTCGCATTTCACCGACCACAATATAGTCCGGGTGAAAACGCAGCGCCATATCCAGCAAATCGTCCTGTGTAACGGATTTTCGCTCGTCCTCGCTTTCACGGGTGATGGTGTGGACAACCTTGTTGAGGATTTTTCCGTCCTTGTCGCGCTCCACCAAATCCAATTCACGCGAACCGTTTTCAATCGTGAAAATGCGCTTGTCATGCGGAATTGTAGTCAGCAGCCAGCCCGTCAAGGTTGTTTTTCCCGAAGATGTCGCGCCGGCAACGGTTGTCGAAACGCCGTATCTCACAAGCGCGGAAAGCAGCTCCATCATCTCGTCCGTTGCCGTTCCCGACTTTATAAAGTCCTCTTTTTTCAGTTTCTGAGCGTTTACAATTCTGATTGAAGCCGCAACGCCGACGTCCTCGTCAACAAGCGGCGTCTTCAGCACGGCAATTCGGATATTCTTCGACAAGTGCCCGAGAATAGCCGGCGAAGTGTTGTCCAGAACCATTCCGGAGACGTGCAGCATTCGCCGTACAACGTTAATCGCATGCTCGGGCGACTCAAATTTCTCGTCAAGTTTTACACTCGTTCCGCTGCTGTATTGCACCTCGATATCGTCCCAGGAATTGATGTTTATTTCCTCGATTCCCGTGCCGAAAATGTACTTTGTGAGGAACGAAAACTCCGCCATTTCGGTGTACAATTTATCCACCAATTCCGCTTGAGAAAGCCCCTCGACAGAGATTCTGCAATCCAGCAGATACTTGCCGATATACCGCTTGACCTGCCGTTTCACCTCGTCATTACCGGTATTCACATTGTTGATTCCGTCAATCACGAGCGCGGAATATTTGCTTGAAATATACGACTGAACCTCGTTCAGAACATCGGAAAAATCCCGCTTTCTCTCCGATTTGAAGAACAAATTCTGCGTGTTACTTTGGGCTGTCAGGCTCATAATTCAAACACCTCATTTGCAATTTTTGCCACGGCTTTGCGAAAATCCTTGCTGTCCTTTTCGGTCAGCGCACCGAACAAATTCCCCG
Source organism: uncultured Clostridia bacterium (assembly GCA_945829235.1). Taxonomy (GTDB): domain Bacteria; phylum Bacillota; class Clostridia; order Oscillospirales; family Ruminococcaceae; genus CAG-115. The sequence continues at coordinate 156,858 of CALZUA010000004.1, forward strand.
AAAGAAACTGCCGATAAACCTCATCGCTATGCGGAATTTTAAAGCTCACGCCGCCCACAATCTGCTCAATCTCATCATCGGCTTGAAACGAGGAAACATTGCTTGCTGCCTTATACTGCTTGTTCGCGTTGAATTTATTGTCGAGCAATAACGGCAGCTGCGAATTGAGATAACTTATGGATTTCAAATCGCACGAAACAAGCCGCAAAACCGCGTCAGACTCAATTAGCGAAACCGCCGAAAGCGCGTCATTTGTGATGTTTGAGGTACAGTCGATGATGATGAAATCGCACATTTTCCGTAATTCCGAGAGCAGCTCCCGCGCCTGCGTTTCGGTGTACGGCGCGTATGAAAACGCGTTCTCGCCTTTCAGCATTGCAAGCATTGTGAGATACTCGTTTTTCTTGTGCAAAATAGCGTTTTGTCTGATGAGATTTCCGTCAACATGAGCCGCGCCGAGGATATTTCCGAGCGAGTTTTCCTCCTCCAAATCCGAAGGCGGACAGACGTAGGGAAGCGGCGGCGCGGACATATCCGCAAGCACCAGAATTACGTTTTTCTTCTGACTTGCAATGTACCGCGCAAGCTTCACGCTCATAATTGTCTTGCCCGACGACGGCGAACCCCACACCGCCAGAACCTGATTATCCTGCCTGTCGGGAGGCAGCTCAAAGCAGTCGTTTTCGGGTGAATTGAGGTCGAATTCAAGGTCAATCTCCTCGTCATCATCGCCGCGCGAAATTAGAGATTTAAACAGATTCGGCATCTGAATTCACCTCCGTTTCGGTATTTTCTTCGCCGGAAGTTTCCTCGGCAATCTCGCTCTGCGAAAGCGTTTCCGGCTCTTCGGGCTTGCTGTTGTTTTCTTTTTCATTGTCTTTTTCCGCCTTCAGTTCCTCCAAAAATTTCTCCTGCGCGTCAACAAATCTCTGCGCATTTTCATCCGTTCCGCGATACACAAGCGCAACGTGAATTTCGCCCTGCGCCTCAAGTTCCGCGAGAATATTCGCCTGCTCGGGCGTCACAAGCAAGGTCACCGTTTCGGGCAGAGATGTTTCCTCCTCGCCGTCCGGCTTAATCGTGGTTGTTTCCTCGTCGTTGCCCTTTTTATCCGTGACCGCGATAACCTCGACATACTGCAGTTCATCGGGCACGCGCGTTTCGCCCGTTTCCCTGTAATCGACCGCAATCACCGACACAATATCCCCCGAAATTAGCTTGCCGGAAAGCCCGCCCGCAAACGAGGGAATCGTGATTGAAATAGCGCGCTTTTCACCCGTCAAGCCGTACAAATATGCGTTTTCGCTGGCGGGAGTGTCGCTTATTTTGGCTTCGATAACGTACTCGCCCTTGAACATCTCCGCAGCCGCATATTTCCCGACAACAGCCTCGGATTTCTTCACCACCTCGGACGGCAAATTGTACGCACCGACTTCAACTGCCTCGATGTCTTTAGCCGTGATTTCCTGACCGATTTTCAAGTCGTTCTTAACGCGCACAATCCGCATTGTACTGCTCTTTGACGCGTTAAAAAGCGGAGTGATCGCAAAGCAGATAATAAGCGCCAGCGCTATACACACCACGCCGAGAACCGTTCTGTTTTTCAAAAATTTCATTATAATCTTTCCTTTCAGAAAAATATTTTTGTAACCAAGTAACCGATAAAAATAAACGGCACAAACGGCAAGGTTTTGCTTGCTGTTTTGCCGTAAATTTTGCAGAAAAAATAATTTCCTGCGTAAAAAATGAGCATAGCAGTCTGCGCGAACAGGAGCAGCGAAAAACTGCCCCAAAGTCCGCAAACCACGCTCAATGCCGTTATCAGCTTGACATCACCGCCGCCAATTTTCCCCGTCACAAGCGCGGTGACGAAGAAAACGGCGGCGACAACCAGTCCCCACAAATTCTCCGGTCGGAAGTTGATTACCGCAAAAAGCGCGACAAAAACGCTTATCCAATTCGGAATTTCGCGGGTTTTAATGTCCATAACGGAACCGATGCCAAGCAAAATTGAAATAGCGGCAAACTGCACCACAGAGCCAATCATCAGCCGTTAAAATCGAACATATCCTCGACTTTTTCCGTTACTGTGGGCATAATTGTATCGCCAAAAAGTGCGTACAAACCGCCGAGAAGAAGCGCACCGATTACGACCGCAATCAGGATTTTGATGCCCGAATCAACGAAATTCTCGCCGCACTTTTCCTTCATCAGCACCGCCGCGCGAACGATTTTTGCCTGAATTTTAGTTCTTGTGTTCTTGAAAAAATTTCTCATAAAAACCTCCAAAAATAAATTACATAGTCATTGTCGGAGCAGATTCACTCATCTGCTCCGACTGAGTAAAATTTGCGTTTGACTGCTCCTGAAGCTGCACAATTGCCTGCTTATATGCGTCCGCAACCGCATTGTTAAGCTGTTTTCTCATCTCGGGAGTCGTGGGAAAACAAAGGTCGTGATACTCGCCGTCCGCACCCTTGTACGACGGCATCGACACGAAAAGACCGTTTTTGCCCTCGATAACGCGGATATTTTTGACCGCAAAGCAATCGTCCAGATTTGCCGAAGCAATCGCCTTAACATTACCTTCGCCGGGCGTCAGACTGTTAATTCTGACATCAATTTTCATTCTTTTTCCTCCATTCCTTCAGCTGCTTGCCGCCAAATTTATTTCCGATTTCGACAATATTTTGTGGCTCGATTCTGAATAAATTTGGCGGACTTTACGCACCGAATTTTAATTATTTATGCAAAAACCGCAGAATTCTCCGTGGCTTTACATCTTGATTTCGGGCGAATTATTTTGTTCCTGCAATATATCCTCGAACAGCTCTGCAAGCCGTTCCCGCGCCCAATCGGGAATATGCTCATCGGCTATTTCTCCGAGAAAATCCTCACGGTAAAAGTGCGTTCTTTCGCCGTCCGAAAGGAACTGCCCGAACACCTTTCTGCCAATTTTATCCGGCGAACACCCGAACCCGTTTTCCGCAAGAAACAGCTGATTTTCCGGCGTGCGAAACTCCTCTTTCAACGCTGTGTCGCGGATAATGAGCAGCTTTCCCGCGTAATCCTGCGGCTCGTCCGACTGCACGATATGCTTTCCCGAAAATAAATTCAATTTCGCGTACATTTTCTGCACTTGCCCCGCAAGCCCGTCAACGATGCAGCTATGCGAATTCAGCGCAAATTCACTGTTTCTGCTGCTGTTTGGGATATTGAAATTTCTCGCCCAATTAACATTTTCACGGTGAAATCTGCCGTCGCCTTTGCGTTCGAGAATTGTATTCGCGATAACCCAAAATGTACGGTCAAACCCGAATTCCTTAACAGCGTTTTCGGCGCACTCATCGGGCAAATTCATGCCGTCAAAATGCTTTCTCACTTGCTAGTCAAGATAATCCCGACAGCTGATATTCTCGTTCAAGCTATCCCGCCAAGCCGCTATTTCATCGGTATTTTTTGCCGTTGACAGCGAAAATCTATATAACGGTTTCATCGCAAGCCTCCTGTACAATCACGCGACCATTTTCCGCGTAAACTTCGAGTACTGCGTCCTCGGGAATCCCCGCCTCGTCAAGAAAATCCGGCGGGATTTTCAATTCCTCGGGCGATTCACAATCGAGTGTTACGGTCACTCTGTCGTTCGGTTCAAGACCGAGAATTTCCCTTAACTGTGCGGAAATTTTAAGGTTTCCGCCCTTTGTAATCCTGCTGTTAAACGTCACCATAATCGTCCTCCATCTCAAAAAGCGTCATCTGCGGATTTGCGTTTTTCCTCTCGTTCAAATCGTAATTTGCAATAAGCAATTCGCCGAACATACTCCCGCCGTCAAACCGCTGGCGAATGTTGTTCAACCGTTCGTAGCTGTACATTTCGTAACCGTTATACAACTCGCGGATTTCGGGGCAGTCATTGTAAGAAACCAAAAATTTCCCCGAAATTTTATCCAGCGAATTGCGCAAGCGCTCGTGATCCGAAGCCGTAAACCCCACGTTTTCGTAATAACTTTCCGTCGAAAAATACGGCGGGTCGCAATAAAAAAAGCTCACCTCGCTGTCCTGCGCCGAGATGAGTTTCTCAAAATCCTTATTCTCGATAACGACCTTCTGCAATCGCCGCGAAGCCTGTTCAATAAGCGGAAAATTCGACCACATCGAGTGCGGTTTGCCGCCAAAACTGTCGCAGGAACTTGCGTAAGAATAGCGAATAAGCTGATAAAATTCCGCAGCTCGTTGCACATCGCCAATCTCCGCTTTTTCGCTGACAATATGCTTAATTCTGTCGAAATCCTCGCGGCTGTTCAACACGAAACGCAGCTTCTCGATAAGCTCCGCGCTCTTATCCCGAACGCAAAAATACAGATTTGAGATGTTGCTGTTGAAGTCGTTGAACACCTCGAAATCGTTGCCGGGCGGTTTCGCGAAAAGAATCCAACCCCCGCCGCCAAAAACTTCAATATACTTTTCGTAATACAGCGGAAAACGGGGAATTATGATGTCGCGGCTGGACTTTTTCCCGCCAATCCAACTCATAAAACTGTTGATTTTTGTCACCTCCAACCGTGTTTATGCAAAACAGCAAGGAACCGGTGTCCGAGGTAACCAATCAACCTATATTCAATTTGGAGTTGTTCTGCCTTGAACGCCGGCATTCTGCTGTTTCACAGGCGAACACAATTCATATAGTTTGATTCGCTAATTATTTGTTTTCAAGTAATTTGAGGAACTTCACTCGGCTCATTGCGGTACTCATAAGTCTGCGTTTTTTCATTGAAAACCAAGCCTTCTTCCGCAAGGTCAAGTCCCCAAAGCTCTGCCGCAAGCTCGTATGCCTCTTTAGAATTTGGTTCATAAAATTCATCGGAAACAATCTCTCCGTTTTCAAAATCAGCCTTTCCGACATTCACGCCCAAATCCTCATCAGCCCAGGAATACTCGAATTTCAAGTCGGTGAAGTTCTCCGCGAGCTTTTGAACAATCGGCAATGCACGCGTCCAGGCGGTGTTGAAAATAAGCGTATTATCCTCGGAGATTTCCGCATTGTACGCCGACCATTTCGTTCCCCAATTCTTGACGCGCCACTCATACCACGTCGGAGCGCCGTATTTTATCTGGTTTTGGAACGCAGTTTTCCCGACCTGAAACTCATCGGTACGGACGTCATTACGCTGCCGAAGAAACGCTTTTTCGCTTTCTTCGGGAATATTCAGCAAATCCGGCTTATTCCGCGCACCATCAAACGTGTACACGGATATGAAGTCGCGATAGGCCTTCAGACCTTTTTCCGTGCGGCTTCCAGCCTCAATATCCAGACTTTCCGGCATTGGAATTATCTTATTGAAATCCAACACGGAATCCTTTCTTTTTACGCTCCCCAAAAGCTCGTTAATCCGTTTCTGATTTCCCGACAACCGAAGTTGGTTCATCACATGATTTGGCATATTTTTCACCTCCAAAAACAGTTCACATCGACATCTCCGGCTCAATATCCTGCGATTCCGTCTGCTCGGAAATTTTGTGGAAACTATCCACCTCGGGGCAAATTCCAAGCGACCTGCCGTTGTCGAACTTGCAATGCAAAGTTCCCATATCATCGACCGCAATCACAGTGCCTTTGGTACCGGCGGGAATCGGTCGCGGGTCATCGCCCATTCTGTCAAGCTGCACGCGAGTTCCTGCGGGATAACGCGCCTTGAGAGCCTCAATTTGCGCTCTGCTCATTCCTTTCATCATCAGCACCCCTTTCACATTTTCATTTCGCAAATTTCCTGTTCCGCGCTCATCTTCAATTCATTAAACGCATCGCAGATATTTTTCGCACCGCGAATATCCTGTTCAACAAGCACTTTTTCAAGCTCCTCGTCACCAATCAGCCATTGCCCGTCAAGCCTTTTGCAGAGCTGATTTACATCGGAAATTCTGTCATCGGGCAAAAGCCTTTCACAAACAATTTCCGCGATTTTGTCATCTTTGGGAAAACGCTCAACCGAAATTTTCTCAGTCCCGCCAATCGTAATATCTTCGCTAATTCCGATGCTTTTCAAATGGTCAAACAGTTCGTTCGTAGGCACATCAAACTTCAACGAGTTTTTCCCGTTACTAATAAGAAATCTTATCATATCAAGTCCTCCAATTCAGCAGTCCAATGCCGTTTCTCAGCAAAAGCGCACCCGAAAAAATTGTCTGAAAAGTGCTCTCGCCGATGAGGTCGATGTCGCACAATTCGTTCAAGGAGATTTCCGCGCTGCCGTTGTAAACGGATTTTGCCGCCTTGAACAGGGCATAGCCGTCTGTGGAAATCCCCGTCAAATCGATGTTTCCGAAATCCACCGAATGCGCTGTCAACGCGCTCTGTGAGCGAGTCCACAAGAACTTGTCCGCTGACAAAAGAAAAACAGCCGCAATATACTCGCTGCGGCTGTAATACGGATTTTTGACATTCTCGGAAATAAATCCCGTGAATGTTTTTCTGTGATAACTGTTTCTGAAATTTAGCTTCATTTTAATCCTCCTATTTTTTTGCACCAAAAATTTTTTGAGTTGCGCGTGCCATTTCGAATTTTTGCCTCTGTCATTTGTGACCTCCTTATCTTATATTTAAGCCCGAATGAGCCTATTTCAAGCCTATTTTTTCGCCGGGAAACAAAAAAGCGCCTGTAAATTTCCACTCACCATATGAGTAGAAACTTACAGGCGCCTAATAATTCTACAATTCTTAATGAAAATGAGATAAATAACCCTTTTACATAGTCAACTGCGGCAACTGTTTTTCATCCTGTGACAGTACCTTATAATGTGAAATCATCCCCCACAATAATATCAATAACCTTTGGAAGAATCCTTTGCGGATAAAACTTCCTCGCGAACCCTACAAGTCGTATCAGATCAATTTTGTTCTTTGCAATAACCGAAGAAATAATTTCTTCCGGATTTTCAGCGTCAATGTGAAGCCTTCTCATGTCATTTATAACATCAAGCATTTGCAGGTATCGATAATTGTCGCTTGTTATATTAACGGGAGGTTTTTTCGCGGTTACATGACAATTATCAGGCAATTTTCTTCTGTAATTATTGGAAACCACCTCAATCTCTCGAGGAATGAGCGTTGACAAACCAATCCGATTAAAGAAAGACGCACCGCTTTCATATCCAATTATCTCGTCGGCAGATATTGTTAACATTTTTACTGCATATCGATCATAATCGGGCTTGACCTGTCCGAAAACAGTTTGCTTGGGAACATAATAAACGCCTTTTTCGATACGTCCAAGCTTCCCCTCATCATACATTCTCTTTAACTTATTGTTTGTAATAAGCATAGCGTCTCTTTGAGCGAGGTCAAATTCCTTTTTCAGTATCTCAGCTATATTTTCATTTATGAATGGCTCACCCACAGGATAATTCTCAATAATTCCACGAATTCGCTCGCTGTAAATTCCAATCCGCATAGTCATTACTCTTTCTATAAGATATTTATTCGTTTTATTTCAATATTATATCATAGCCTTATTATATCATATTATTCTTGTTTTGTCAAGGTGTATCAACTTTTGTTTTCGGCATTCTGCCCAATTTCAACCGTTGATTTTTTGCAATAAAAAAGGTTCAAATCCCCCAAAAATCTTTTTCGTCACAATCTCGACTAATAAAAAACCGCCTGCAATCAACTCCTCACTCAAAAGAAGCCAATCGCAGGCGTTCTATACATATTGCACAAAAATTCTCGAAAAAATTTTGCAAACGGGGGTACATATCCATTTAACCTTAAAAAATATCTACGGTGACGATTTCTTATTTCCGAAAAGATTTATGCCCGCAAGTGGCTTTGTGAAGCCGTTTGCGGGCATAATATCTATTTGGTCACATAAAGTTGGCGGAGAGGAAGGGATTCGAACCCTTGTGGGATTGCTCCCAAACGGTTTTCAAGACCGCCTCGTTATGACCACTTCGATACCTCTCCACATTTAACTTATATATTTTACCACATTTTTGCCGTTTTGTCAAGGGCTTTTGCAAAAAAAGTCCGCGAAATTTTCACGGACATTTTTGCTCAGTAGTATGACGCTGAACCCAATTTCGCCCCCAAGTTTCATCTAGGGGCGATTTTTCTTCCCGAAGGCGGCAAATCTATTTTGCCACAATTCCACTATTTGTGCAAAAAAGCAAGTTGAAAATTGTTTGTATCGGCAACTATGTAAACCTTGTTCGGCTTGTCGGCAATGCCACACACACGATTGATTTAAAATGCTTTATAGGCAGGCAAAATCGGTTCTGTTAGCCGTCTTTATCGTCAAAGTATTTATAGTTTTCGGGAATCTGTTTTATAAGGGTATTTATCGACTCAATTGTATTTCTGCTTTTTGGAAGGTCATTTATATTGAATATCCTTCTAATATATACTTATATGAAGAATATCGCCCGATACCTTTTCACGCCTATGAAAATAAAGCACCCCCTTAAAACCGCCGGAATATAAAAATTCAATTACAAATCCCGCGTTTTTGCCAATGATTTTTTGGAGGTGTTCCGTTACATCGGCTACGGTAAGCGTGTGTTGCGGACGCTCGTTTTTAAACCGCGGCTGTCCCGAAGCATAGGTCAAAAATTCCTGTTTTGTCATAACATCACCTTGATTTGCAATTCAAACCCCAATATCACGCTATCTTTTTGCACTCGGGAAAGCTCCTCGACTATGCGGTTGAAATCGACCTTCTCCATTACATTATAGCAAAATTTTTTTGAACATACAAGACCTTTTTGACACGATTTGCAATTAAACACCAAGCCTAGTCCGTGTAACGCACAAGCTCCACCCAGTCGGGAGCGAAATTCGGTTCAAAAAACTCACCCGAATTTTCAGATTTCGGAATAAAAAAGGTTGTGCGATAAGAGGGCTTTTCATCGGGGAAAAAGCCTTCTCCGTCCGAAAAGAAGAACAATCCCTTCAGCCTTTTTCCGTTGTTGTTTTGGGCAAATTTATCGGCATAGTCAAACACACATCGAAAATTCGTGCCGCCCCAGCCTTCTCCCTTGTAGTTGTCAAAAAAACTGTGTACGTCATTTTTCGAGCGAATTATTTTTGTGAATATCAATTGCGTATCAAAAGCAACAACGTGAATATTGACAGCACTGCGAATGTTCATCTGCTCAAACAGCGTCAATACCTGCCGCAGAAAATTCTCCGCAACCTCGCCCGCGCACGAACCCGACATATCAATCGCGATGATTATATCCGTGGCGGTGCATTGTTCGCGCACCTCGCTGAATTCCACTATCGGAGTGTCGTCAAGGTTCTCCATACCCCATGTGTACATCATCATATCAATGGTATCGGGGTCCTCCGAAACTATCTCCTGTCGGGCAAATCTGCGGATATATTCAATGTAATCGAACCTGCTGAATCGGTCGGGCTTCTTGATTTCCATAAACATATTCCCGTGCATACTGCCAAAGCCGTCGGTTTTCGCACTGAGCTTTGCATCGGATAACAGCTTGCTCCAGATTTGCTCCTGAATTGAAGAACCTTGCCCCGAATTATCGCTTATCATATCAGCTTGTTGCTGTCCCTCGTGCTTGAGATACCATAAGCTGTGGTCGTCCTCCTTTAGCTTCGATACAATGGAATACATCTTGCTGAACGCCTTTACGTCCTTTTGCGACAGCTCGTAAAGCTCCCCGACAGAGGACGCTGAATGTTTCCGCATAAACTCCTTGATGTCCTCGGAAATCGAATAGCTGTTCAGCAAATTCGCGCAAGCCATCATACCAAACACCGCAAAATCCGCCGCAGTATCGTAATCCTTATCCTGCTCGGTTGTAATTGACGGGTGAAGAAACAGGTTGTGCAGTACACAATGAACTATGCAGTTGCGAAGCTTAGCGCCGCCCTTTCTGTACTTTTCGAGCACCCAGCGCGGGTTGTAGTAAAGCCGCTCATAATCGGCGCAGACAGAGCTTGTCTTGTCAGTGGGCTGTGGCTTCAGCGAGTACACTGCCTTTTGCAGAAAAGACATATCCGAAACAACCATTCTCATAACGTGATTGATTATCTCGGCGGAAACGTCCAGCTCCTGCTGAGTAAATCCGTTGTCGGGCATATCGACACCTCCTTATCAGGTCTTGGCGGTCTTTTTCATCTTCTTTTTAATATTCGCTTCTGCGCCGGTGAGATTTTCGAGATACTTTCCGAATTTTGCGTTGTGATTTGAAATTGCCGCTTTCACAACCTCACCATCGGTAAGAATCCCGCTCATAAACACCTCAAGCTCGCCGTTCTTTCCATACACCTCTTCAACAAAGTCGGTGACATTATCCATCATCTGCGAGGTCTTTTTCGCATCGCTGTGAACAGCCGCGCTGTGCAATCTTCTTCTCATACACTCGATAATCATAAATCTTATCGGCATTGTGCAGTCCTTCAATCGCGATTTTATCTCCGCCGTTGCCTTGCCCTGTACAACAAGGTCAATCTCCTGCTCGGTGATGGTTTCCTTCACAAGACAATAGTAAGCGTAGAAATCCCCCGCAACCTCGGGCATTCCGATAAACTGCTCCACAAGGTCATCGGTTATCGGAAAACCGTTTCGCTCGTAAGAATAAAGCGTGATGGAAAGCTCCTCCCAGCCTCTCGGTGTAACAACGTTGTTTTCGGCGCTGTCAAAGCTATACAGCTTACTTCCGTCAGAGGCTATGTAAGCCGTGATAATAGGGTGAATTTCCTTTTCCGCGGCGTACTCCAGCCACGCCGCGCTGTCAGGCGCAATGTTGATAATCCGCAAACGGTCGCGGGTTACCGCATCGAACTCCTTGACGCTCTTGTTGTACTCGGGCGGGTTTCCCGCAAGCACAAGAATCCAGCCGTCGGGAATTTTGCTTTGCCCGAGCGTCTTGTTCTGGAACAGCTGGAGCATCGGTGCAGACAGCGTTTCGGAAGCGCAGTTTGCCTCATCGATAAAGAGAATACCGTTCGGGTTTCCCGTGCGCTCAATCTCATCTCTCACGGAAGTCACAATCTCGCTTGCGGTATATTCTGTCGTGGAAACATTCTCGCCGTTGTAGCTTCTTGTGACTATCTTCGGCAGACCAAGCGCGCTTTGTCTTGTGTGATGGGTGATGGAGTAGGAAACATACCCAAGCCCCATTTTTTCAGCCACCTGCTTCGGGATATCCGTCTTGCCGATTCCCGCGGGACCTTTCAGCATAATGGGACGCTGTCTGTTCACGGGAATAACCGAAGCTCCTTCGTTATTCTTCTCAAGATAGGTTGTGATAATCATTTCCAGCTGTTTTTTCGCCTGCGCGATGGAAACCGTGTGATTTGCAAAAGATACGTTTGCTGTGTTTTGCATAATAAAATCCTCCTTGTTTTTAACTATATTATACATCATCTTTTCGGGGTTTTTTCTTCAAATTTGAAGAAGCACGCTCTTCAAGAATTTTCCTCACCACATTCAGCGCACCGAACTTTTTCTCTTTTATGCACGTTTCAACCAGCTCGGTCAGCTGTTCTTCGGAGAACTCCTTGTTGCGAAGAACTAATTCCAGCATCTGCGGAGTATTGATAAGATTTTTTGCCGCGTGGCTTTTCGCAAAATTCTCCTCGGTGTGCAAAGGAAATCCCTCCTTGATAAGCCTTGTCAGCTTGCTTCGGAAATCTCTCTCCGACGCATATTCCGATGATTCGGGGAACGTCTTGTCCGTTAAATTGATATAAACCCTGTCCCTAACGTCGCCTATCGCATCAAGAATTTGCAGAAACTCGGACACGCTTTCTCCTCGAAGCATAAAAATGTCAATGTACACATCATCAGCCAAAATCGGTTTGATATACCGTTTCAAAAGCTCAATGCTGTCAGCCGCATTTTCGCGATATTCGTGAATAAAGTAAATCAGACCGGAGGCATTGTGAAGCCTTATGCCTTTTTCCCTCATATATTCCCACGAACGGAAATAATAGTCGTGAATGTGGTCTTTGCATACGCCCAAAAGCATCCATTCACGTCCCTCAATCAAAGCTTGTATACGGTCATTTCCGCAACACGCCGCCGGACCATACCTCTCTGCCAACTCGCAAAAAAATTCTATGACCGTTTTGCTGAAACTATCGTTTTGATGAACCAAAACCAATCCGAGTACATTGATAAATTCATCTTCCGAGATACCGGAAAACAGCACGTCAAGAAGCTCATAGCGCTGTTCGTCAACTAAAATCAGGAAATCGTTTATAACGCTGTCCTCAAGATACGACCACGGTTTTTCTATTCGTTCAAGACAGTATAAAAGGAACTCATACCACCCGCTACAAATAGAAAAACTCAAAATCAAAGTAACAAGCTCCACGTTTGCCGATGATTTGAAAACAACATCGGCGATTTTATACGAAAACTCGTCCCTGTTGCTGATGGACTTAACCAGAAGCAATTTCAGAGAGGTTTCAAAAAAATTCGCTCGGTCTTTCTTCATAAACTCCGCGGGAAAACGCTGAATATAAGCCTCAGCCAGATCGCAGAAAATATATTCAACCGTGGTTCTGCCCATATGATAGTCGTTATAAAAAATGATTGATAACTCATACTCGGAAATGATTTCTTCAAAATCTTCCACGCTTCCGCTCTCGGCGCAGACTTTTACCTTGTACGCCAGCTCTGCAACATCACAATTACTCACAACTCTCATTGCAGTCCTCCTTTTGTCAGAAACCTATTACTTTATGCTTGCCGCCGCCCTCAAGCTCCGATGACAGAATATCCTCGGCGGCTTCGGAAATGTCCTCCGGTTCAAGCGTGGTGAGCATCTTTGACGTAATCCGCTTAGACGCGCCGATTCTCAGCGCAAGCTTTTGTTTGGCGTTTACAAACAGGTTGCGTGCTTCTCTGCCGTTGCCGAATTGCGCGCCTCTTGCACTGCGCAGACGCTTGAAGAAGCTACACAGCACGTCCTCGCACTCCCGCGGAATTTTGAAATTGTCCGAAGCGGCGATGCTCCTGAAAATTTCGCACAGCGTTTCATTTGAATAACCCTCAAATTTCACCGTAAAACTCATACGCGAGCGCAGTCCGGGATTACATTCGAGAAACTCGTTCATCTTGTTCTCGTACCCCGCGAAAATGCAGAAAACGTTGCCGCGATAGTTCTCCATATTCTGCGTGATACTTGTAACTGCCTCCTTGTCATAGATAGTTGAATCCGACTCGGACAGCGTATAGATTTCGTCAAAGAAGATAACCCCGCCGCCGTTTTTTGACATCTGACCAAACAGCCTGTCCACCTTAGCCGCGGTATGTCCCACATACTGCCCGACAATATCCGACTTTACGCACTCCTTAAAGCAGGAGGAGCTTTTTATAATTCCCAGCTCCTCCAGACGAGCGGCAAATTTTCTCGCAAGTGTAGTTTTTGCTGTTCCGGGAGGTCCTGCAAATACCATACTGCACCCGTTGAAGCTGTCGGAAATGCCCTTGTCATAACGAAGCTTGTCGATAGACACGGAGTTGAGTATTCCGTTTATCTTGGCGGTTTCGCGCTCCAATCCTATCAGTCCTTTGCTTTTTGACGAGCGCTTTGGCTTTCTTGCGGAAAACAGAGCCGCAACTCCCTTGAAATCCTCGGGCAAAAGCTCGCGTTCACTCTCATCGCCGAACAGATGATTGCTCACAACCTGCCGTGCCGCCGCAGTGATGACATATTCGTTGCGGGGCTGTATGCTATGAACAAGAGCGTCTATTTCCTTTTCCACACCGTCCCACTCATAGTCTTTTTCATAGAAATAGTCCGTGAGTATTGCCTTTGCGTCCTCGGATTTGCCGCTGTCGATTGCAACACATCTGCAACAGCCTTCAAGCTTTTTAAAAGAAGGATTTGGCTTGTTCGCGGCAGGGCAGTTGATAAAAAATTCCACGCGGTTATCGAGAAGAATTTCACTGCCCATCTCGGTCTGCGAGCTAAGAGTATGTATTATGGGATTTCTTTCGTCAGAAAGGCTGTTCATAAAATCCTCGTCCTCCGCCTCCATCGGAACCCTGAACATCATAGGATACCCTCCGACCGCATGAAGCTCCTCTTCCTCATCAAACACGATAAGATTTCCCACATAATTCAGCTTCTCGGCGATACTCCAGTAGACAGCAAGAACAGCTATGTACGCGTCATTGATATGCTCTGCTGTTATAAAATACTTGTTTGTGGCTTCAGCGAGGTCGTCTGCGTCTATCCGGTCAAGCTTGCGTAAAAGCTCCGTTACATTACAAAATCTTTCCCGCTGAAACACAACATTCCTCGCTTCATCACCGCCAAGGTCTGTCGGCAACAAATATTTTGTTCCGCCGGCTTCGTGCTTTGAAATCATAGGTATACTCATACTTTGTCCTCCTTGAAATACATCTTGTTCAGCTCAGCAAGACAATTGTAAAGCTTGTTTTCTACTAGATAAGAAATCGCCTCACCTACGTTTGCGTCGGAAAACGCACCTTTTTTTATCATAAGCTTTGCCACGGCGGCGCTGTTTCTTTTCAGCAGTTCCCGATGGAAATCGGTAAGCTCATCGGTGTTGAACAGTATATCAGAGTTTCTGAGCAGTGATTTTATATATGACACGGAACAATACTGCAAGCCGCAGTATTTGGACTCACCGTTGCACTTTCTCATATCAAAGGTAACTTTTTTGTTGAGAAGATAGGACGGGTATTCATCTATTCTCCCGCTATCCGCGATTATCGTGATTTTCTCCGAAACATACCTATTCAGAAGCGCAATGATGTTTACGTCATATCTGATTCCGTTGTACGATGGAACATTGTCTAAGCTATTGCAATCAAAGGAATCCCCGATACAGCGACCGTAAATAAGCTTGGAAAAATCTTTCTCGTGTATTGTTACAATTGGACTAAGGCAATTGAACACCCTGTCGCAGACCTCCATACCGTAATTTCTGAACATTTTCATCAGAAACGCCAGCTGGTTTTCCCAAGGAATGCATATACGTTTTCTCGCGCTGTTATCATCGTGAAACTCAGCAAGCGGCACTATCTCTTTTCGCACGTCCCACACCCGCGAAATGTAATCAAAATTCTGCTGATTTGAGTAAATATAGGTGAGCGCCGCCATATTATTTGAAAAGTCAAAGCCATAGTCGCACAGCAGGTCAAGAAATTCCTCCTGATAATACTCCACAGCCGATTCCACATAGCCTTCGAGATTCAATGTCTTTGCAAGCTCGGCTTTTGTCAGCTCTCTCGCTTGAGCGGTTTTTTCAAGAAAATACTTGATAAGCTCAAAGTTTTCGGTAATCATCAGCGGGTACAACGGGCTTACAATAAATTCAACGTGAACAACTTTATCGTCCGACCAATAGTGCTCCCGGCTTTCGCCGTCCTGAATAGCTATCCATCTGTCAATAAGTCTTTTGCACAGCTCATCGTCCGTCTTTCGCAACAAAAACAGCGTAAGCACAAAGAGCAATGTAAGCCGAGAACAGGTGTTTATGCTGTACGTTTGGTATAACTGCCACTCCTTAAAATCTGTTTCTTCATTAAAGCGCTCTGAGATAATGCTTAAGCACTGCTTGTTGTTTTTTTGATACAATACAGCTGACATAATATAATACAATGCCGGCAATATATCTTGGTTTGAGGTTGAGTACATATCAAACTGCCGCTTCACCTTTTTCAGGTCAATAATCAGCTGTTCTTCGCTTATGTCATGGAGGCAGTCGCGAATAAGTTCGTCCGCAACGTAATACGGCGAATCATCATAGCGGTTAAATTCCAGATTGTAATTATACTTTTCAAATACATTATCCATAGCTTTTTCCTCCGTGCTTTTTTCTGTTATATCATTATCATAACATATCTGGGACGGCAATGTTTCTCATTTTTGAAGAAAACACACCGAAGCCTTGCTTGACAATCTTTTGCTTTTATGTTATTATTTATATTATGAAATTAACCTACTGTCTAAGGAGGAGCTTATGTCTTATAGAAAAAATAATCTTGAGGACGCGCCTTACACTATAACCGAAAGTGATATTATACAGTTTCTTATTGACAATTCATCAAAGGGACATATGGTTTCGGGACGGGAAATCTATGCCGCAATGTACAAGCTGCGCTACCATACGGACAGGGTTGACACATGGTCGGACAGCACTACCTATAACGTGTACCGCACTCTCGATAACCTCGTTGCACGGTCGCAACAGCAGGGCTTCTACTACGGGCTTAAGCTTCACGTTGAAAAGGTTCCCGACAGTATGGACAACAGTTCAAGAGATCTGAGAAAATACTATGTCGAGGGGCCGCTCTCCGACTCGCAGATAAGAATTTTACGCGACGCTATCTCCGTGTACTCCTTCGCTAACCCCACGGAAACCAAAGATATTATCTTCGGGCTAAATCGGCTCACTCCCGAATACAATCAGGAGCCGTATGACCCGAAGCGCGTGTCTGCAATAAAATACCACGGAAGCTATTATCAGAACATTGCCGAGATATGCAAGGCGCTCTCGCGAAAGAAGTACATACCCGAAGTCAGCCGCTCCGATAAAGAAATGATAGGCGAGGACTATGACGATATTTCCCTGACAAAGGATATAAACACCATTCAATTCAAGTATTGTGAATACAACTCCAAAAAGGAGCTTGTGATAAAGAAACCCAAGCACCCTATTGACGAAAACGACACTGACCTGCGCGAGGTTAACCCCGTAAAGCTGATGTGGACAAACGGCTTCTACTATCTTGTTACTTGTATGCCGAGCAAGGAGCACGGAGTTTTGTATGCAAACTATCGCGTTGACCGAATGAGGGACGTAAAATGCACCGACAAGAAGGCTATGTGCCCGCCCGGCGGTTTTAACGAGGTTGATTTCAAGAACAGAAACCCCGTAATGTACAGCGAAAGCGTCAAGTATGCGGTGACGATGATATGCAGTCGAAAGCTTATCAACAATGTTATCGACACATTCGGCTTTGACGTGACAATAACCGATATTGACGAAAAACGTGTTCGTGTGGATATGCCTCGCACCTCGCCCTCGGGAGTGAAGATGTGGGCTTTGGAATATAGCTATGGCTGTGAGATAATATCACCGATGATTCTTCGCAAGGAGCTTAAGGAAGCGGCAGAAAAAATGCTCAGAACCTATGACCGCGACCCCACAAAGCTCTGATTTTGCTTTCAGCGTTGAGCGGAAGAAATACAATCATTACAACAATGATAGAATTTCTTTTAAACAAAAAGGAATGAGCCCGTTGCAATTCCGAACTCATTTTCAAATATGTTTGTTACAAAAAGAATATTTTTTCGTATATACAAACAGAAACGCAAAACAACAAACACTGCGGCTTAATTAAAACTTATTCAGGAGGACATTTTATGAAAATAGTAAATTTGGTTGATGAAAACGGCAAAGAGATTAAGGTTGATGAAACCAACGTAAACGAGTTCGTTATCCGCAATGCGGTTGAGATGACGAAGGAATCGCTCCCGAAAAATGTTGGGTTCATTCCGACAGGAAAAGGCACTTCTTTAGATGCCTATACTATGGATAATTTCACAGATATGATTATGAAAAGATATCAGGAAAATGGTCTTTTCGATGAAAACAGCAACATTCCTCAGACTAAGAAAACAACCGCTTTTGCGACTATGCGCGCCGCACAGCTTGTTTATAATATGTGCGTGGAGCAGGAAATAAAAAGAAATATCCGCACGCTGTTTAATGAGTCTGAAATCGGAAATAAGCTTAAGCCCTCGGTTTGTGATGACTCGATAAAGAAGGTTGAAGAAACCTTTGAAAAAATGAACAACATCAGTATGAACAAGCAGTTTGTTAATTCTATTCGGGCTGCTTTCAATGAGAACTCAACATCTCGTCAGGAAATGTTCCGTTTCCTCGACCAGAGCCTGAGATATGTCGATGAAGTAAGCCAGAACGTGTTTAAAGAGGAATATGACTATGAGGACGCTTTGTACTGGGGACGCAAGAACAGAGTAATTAACAGCGAGAAAACCCTGCCTATTCACGGCGCTGTTTACGATTTTGTTGAGCCGCTTACAAACGGTATGCAATTTGGTATTTCCTACGGCGAAGGCGACATAAAGCCTCACGAATTCCTCGAAAGGTACAGAAACGCCCCCGACACTTTTGCGGATAATCTTACAGCGGAAGAGAAAAACTGGGTGGAAAAAACCTATCGTCAACTTGAGGACAACATCTCGGGAAAACAGGTTGCAAATCAGGTGGGAACTGATAGAGTTGAGCTGACCGATTTCAAGTCGGACGGAGTTCAGATTGTTTCGGATCAGGAATTTAAAGATGCAAAGGACCACACGAAGCTTGAAGCAAGAATTATCGCGGAAATCCTTTCGGGCAAGCAGGTAACCTCTCAGCCCAAGAACTCTCAAAAACCGCCCGTTGAGATTAACCCTACGGTTGTTTGCACAAAGCCCGAGGGCATTCTTGACTGGATAATCGAATTTTTTAAGAAATTTAAGAATTTTGTAACGGAGAAGGATAAGGTTAAGGCAATGAACGACAGTCTTAACAAGGAAAAGAGCGAGGAAGACCTCAGAGCTGACCGTCAGAAAATGGGCCTTAACGACCTTATGAAGAACACGTTTGACAAGGTAACCACGCCCCTTCAAAAGGAAGCGGAGGAGAACGTCGTAGAAATCAGCCAACCTACAATAGGACGCTGAATGAAGATTTCAGGCTTATCACCAAAAGATAATTGAACCCTTTTCCGGCGCGAAATCACAAAAAGCCGCTAATTGTGTATATTATAACGAAATCCCGCATTGCTTTCACAAATGGTTGTGCAATGCGGGATTTTTCGTTTTGCTGTGCGGTTTAGTTCTGCGTTACGTTCACGCAGTTGTTGAGATATTCAATCGTGTTCTCCATCCAATCCTCAACAAATATAGTGTAAGCGATTGGACCGTATTTTATTCTTTGGAAAGCAATTTCAACCCTGTTCAAATAATTTTTATTGCAGTTCCAGTAAAGCTCGAAATTCATCTTCTCGCTGTCCTTGCGGATTGCCTCAAGGAAGCGGTTTACGTCGAATTCGGACGGCTTGAGATAAACCTTGTTTTGGGTGTTATAAGCGTCGTCGTCCACATATTCTATTTCGCTCACCGAAATTTGTCCAACCTCTGAACCCTGTTCTTTTAAGGTTTGCTCAACCTCTCCGTATATATTTTCGTACCAATTCTTGGGAGTGACAATTCTAGTCATCATCTCGGAATAAAGCTCGGGTGAAATCCAATAGCTCCGCGTAACTATTTCACCGCTTGTGAGAAGATAATTCAGCAAGATTATATAGTCCGAGGTATCCTCCGTTTGGTGTTTCGGAACTTTTTTGTGAAGCTCGGTTATTTCGGCGATTGTGTCTTTGTCCGTGGTAAAGTTGATGCGGAAATCTGTTTTATTGTCGGGGTATTTTAAATAGTCCGCCCAAATCTGTACATCTGCTCTTACAACCTGCTCGGGTGCGGGAACAAACTCCGCTTTCCCGAAGCCGTTCGAGAACACAAGCAGTGCCGTTATTCCCGCGCAGCCGACAAGACTTCCCGCCCATTTTGCCACGGTGAGGTGGAATTTGCGGAACGCTTTTCCGCTGATAAGCTCGAGGATAATGTACACGATAAACGTTGAGATAAGCAGTCCCAAAACCCACGCGACCGTATCATTCTGCGGGGTGTAATAGCTGGTATGTGCAAGCTTCGCGAAAACCATATTCCACATCGGAAGCGACATCGCCAAAACCACAATTCCCGGTATAATAACCGACATTCCCTTGTAAACATACGGGCTTCCGACGCGCTCGTTTCTGCGGAATTTTATCAGGAAATACGCGCCCACAAAGAAAATTATCGTGAGCAGAATTGCCCAAATGAGATAATCCACGCGCCAGATTGGTAAAGTGCTGTCAACGTTGCCGATGTTACTGCGACCGCGGGCGAGGTAGTTTATGCAGAAAAGTGCTGAAATTGCCAGCATACCTACGGGTGAAGTTGCTGTGGCGGGGTAATAAATTGTATCTCCGAAGGTTTCTGAGCCGTATGTGTTGTTTTCTATGATGAAAAGCGCAAGCGCGTGGATTATCGGAATTGCGATATTTATCAGCACGGGGAAGACCGCCGCAACCGCTTTTTTGCCGCTTGTCGAAATTGTAAGCAGACTGAAAGCAATCTGCATAAAGCACGCGAAAAGTCCCGCGAACATACATTGCAGAACAATCGAAGAAACCACCTCGACTATTTCGACATTTCCTGCGTTGTGCGCGCCCCAAAATACTTTCGCTTTCTCGGAAATCACGTTTGTGAAGATAATTCCGACAAGTACCGAGATAAAATGCGGGATAATGCTCGTTGTGAAAACCGCCGCCAAGTCCGCGAAAAAGCGCGTGTTGTGGTTCACGGGGAGCGCGTAGTCCATATCAACGGCGTTTTTGTTGTAAAGATAACGGAACGAGCGAAGCGTTGTCACAAACGTGAAAACAAACATTCCCACAAGGCAGATTCCGCCGATGACAATGCTCATTTCCGCGAGCGATTGCGCTAATCTCTTGAAGCTCAATGCTGCCTGAATTTCTTGTGTTGTAGAGTTAGTCAACGCGCTCATTTCAGAAAGTCTGATATCCGCGTCAATCCACATATTTACGAAAATTCCAACCAGCGGATAGCTTAACAGCGCGAAAATTCCCGTCATTATCATCTGCGGGCGCAGAAAGCGCAGTTTTGTGAGAAAATACGGCAGGAATTTGTAGAACGGCTTGTTTTGCAGATTAACCGAGCTTTGAGCTGTCATATCCGAGCACCTCCATTTCATAAATAAATATCTCCCCGAGCGAAAGCGGAACTTCATCGTACAGCTTCGGCGAGAGTTTTTCAACCGCCGCACGAACCTCATCGCGCTCACCGCGGACAATCAGGTGAGTTATGCTGCCGATGTTTTCGATGTGCAGAACGTCAATTCCCACAAAGCTCTCTTTGGTGACGGGCGCGTCAAACGCTGTCTGAATTTTGAACACACTTCCCTTAACGCTGTCAAGCTCTCGGTCAAAGACAACCTTTCCCGCGTGAAGCAGTCCGACTCTGTCGCAGAATTCATCGATTTCGCCGAGATTGTGCGAGCTGAAAATAACGGTAAGTCCCGTGTCCATCATCGCGTCAATCAGCATTTGCTTGACGATAATTCGCATTGTCGGGTCAAGACCGTCAAACGCTTCGTCGAGGAACAAATAAGGCGTTTTGCAGGCAATTCCGCAGATAACCACAGCCTGCCGCTTCATACCTTTCGAGAATGTGTTGAGGCGCTTTTTGAGCGGCAAATTCAGCGTTTTGTACAGCTTTTGCCACAGCTCCTCGGAAAACGTGCTGTAAAACCGCTTGAAGTAGTTTTTCATATCGGTGAGCGTCATATTGTTGAACTGCGCCGTTTCATCGTTGATGAAAAACACGCGTTCTTTCATCGCCGCGTTGTCGAAAACCTCGTTTCCGTCAATCCTGATTTCGCCCGAAGCCGGTCTGTAAATCCCCGACAACAGCCGCAAAAGCGTGGATTTTCCCGCGCCGTTTGAGCCGAGCAGTCCGTAAGCGCAGCCCTCGGGTATAGAAAGCGTTATCCCGTCGAGCGCGTTTTTCCCGTCAAACTGCATAACCGCGTCCTTAACTTCAATCATCTGTACCACCGTCCCTTTCCTCGCTCACAATTTTCTCCGCAAGCGATACTATTTCATCAAAACCAACCCCTGCCGAAAACGCCTCGCGAAGCGTTTTTTCCACATTCCGAAGCGCTTCTTCCTTAACCGCGGCAGCCGTTTCCTTTTGGTCGGAAATGTAGCTCCCTTTTGCGGGAATTGAGTAAATCAGCCCCGCTTGTTCAAGCTGAGCGTAGGCTTTCTGCACCGTGTTCGGGTTTATCCCGAACTGCTTTGCCACCTCGCGCACCGCCGGCAGTTTTTCATTCGGGGAAAGCTCCCCAGCCGCCACAAGCCGCGCTATTCCGCGAAAAAGTTGCTCGTAAATCGGCGTTTTGCCCTCAAGCCGTATATTCAGCACGTTTATCCTCCTCTCTGAATAACTGCATTATTTGTATTAACTGTATTATTCGTTCTAGTACAGTTATTATAGCACGCGATTTTTGATTTGTCAATAGTTTTTGCAAAAAATTCTGAAATTTCTTGTTTACGGCATAAAAAAACTCCGAATGCAAACTGCACTCGGAGTATTATTTTGTTCAAGCGATTAAGGTTTGCTCATGCCAATCTGCTTTGTGGGGGCTTGCGTTTCCTTGCCGGTGGACATATTCATTTTCGGTTTGATGCCTGTAAGATCGTCTAAGGTAATTCTCGTCTTGGTTTCGGTTTGAAGCCCCTCCGCTTCCTTCATAACCCCATCAATTTCTTGTGCAACCTTTTTGTCATGCTGTTCGGTTTTCCACAAAAGCTCGGCATTTTCGCGGGATATGCCGTCTTTCATTGCACCGGTTATGTAATTTTCCTTCTCCTGCGCGGCTTTTTCTGCTTCTGTGAGAGGTCTGTTTCTTTCAGCGGCGAGCTTTTCTTCTTGTTCTTTCTTAATGGCTTCTTGTTCTTTCTTCATAGCTTCTTCCGCGGCTTGTTTTTTGAAACCTTCGTCTATTTTTGCATGAATATCTGCGTAATATGCTTCTTTAGCAGATTTTTCCGCTTCGGAAATCGGGTGAGCGCGAACTCCGTCTTCATAAGCATCGGTGAACGTCATAGTGTTATCGTAGGTGAAATATTTATTATAGGCTTTTTGGCCCTCGGTAACGTTTTTGTTAAAGGCATCGATGGAAGGGGTAGAATCCAGCATATTGTTTGCCGGAGTGTCATTGCCGAAAAATACGACTTTGTTTGTGTTTGCGTCATATACCACCGTTTTCATTTCGGGGTCGTTTGTACACAGGAAGTTGTTGAGGGCAGAATCGGCTAGATTTTTATTTCCGAATAAACTTTCTGAGGAGGCAGTAAATAACATTGATTTCTTGCTCAAATCATCGTTGTCAAAGAGACGCGCCAAACAGTCCACATTATTATTTATTTCATCATGGAAGAACTGCAATGCAGCCTTTCCTTGTGAAGCAAGATTGATACCACCGATATTATTCGTATATTCTCCTGACGACGCAAAAGCGGGGCTTGCAAGAAACGACAAATAATGTGACGCGGGTGAGTGTGCAGCAGTGAATTTTCCGACTTCGGAATTTACATATTTACAAACCGCAAAAAGCCTTTGGGACGCGTCCAAAGACGTGGGGTCATTTTTGTCGAAAGCATTTCTTTCAATCGGGTATATGTTCACGGCCTGTGTCAGATCCTGAGCAAACGATCCCATAAACTCGAATTTTCCGAACTTTTGGATAATGTCATTGTAATCATTGGGATCGGGGAAATCTATGCTCTCAGCTCTCAGAGCGTCATAGCTCTTACACATAAACTTTTCGATTTTTGCGGAATGATTTAAATAGTACTCCCGATACGCCTTTTTGGTTTCGGGGTCATCCAAACCTTTTTCAAGATTATTTTTCTTGGCAAATTCATCAAAGGTCATTGTACCCATCTCTTCAACGAATTTTTTCCCCATCTCTTTACGCAGGGCGCTGTTTTCGGGTTTGGTTATCTCGTCAAGGGAAATGCCCTG
Source organism: uncultured Clostridia bacterium (assembly GCA_945829235.1). Classification (GTDB taxonomy): domain Bacteria; phylum Bacillota; class Clostridia; order Oscillospirales; family Ruminococcaceae; genus CAG-115. Next base: position 180,525 of record CALZUA010000004.1, read on the forward strand.
AGTCATTGCGTAAAAAATAGCCAGATTAGTGCGCCTCGGAATTGCCGCTAGACCTACAAGCGAACTTGTTTTGGATGCTCTGCCATTTTTATCTATGTATGTCAGTTTAAATTTTTTCTCAATTTGACTTGAGATGAAATTGTTGTTCGTTTTTCCGTCTTCCTGCTTGAATTGGTCACCAAAGAAATCGAGGTCCATCTGACGTCTGAGTTTAGCCAGCTTGACGGATTCGCTTGCGATCCGAGCGGTAATTGCCTGTCTTTCTGCTACGGAAAGCGTCTTGGGCTTACTGGGAACTTTTACATTGATATCATTAAGCTGATTTTGCGCGACCTTTTCTTTGGCAGCCGCCAAATCATTCTTGAATTTTGCCGTTTCTTCCTGATTGGGGGTGGTTTCCTGATAAAGATTGTCGTAATTTCTCTCACTATTGTTGGCTTTTTCAACCCTTTGGCTTAAGTCCGAAGACCTTAATCCTAACGCCTCCAATATACGGCGGAAAAAGCCGGTTTTTTTCTCCTTAATATTTTTGGAGAGGTTTGTGGTTACGGGAACAGTTTCCTGCGGCTTTAAATTGCCGTTTTCATCAAATCCGAATTTAGTCACGGCGATTTCTTTGCCTTGTAGAACGTTCGCGAGTATTTTGCTCTTGCCTGCACTGTTATCTACTTTGACAACGGAAGTGAATTTTTTACCTGTCCCGTACAAATCTGCGGGTTTTCCATCGATAAGTATTCCAATGGCGGGGTCAATTCCCGCTTCCTTGAGCTTACTCAGTTCTTCCGCTGTGTAAAGCCCGCTAATCATATCGTCTATGCACTTCGCGCCCCAGTCGAGTTCCTCCTTGGACAATCTTGTGTCGGCAATGTCAAGAGCCGCTTTTTCGATAAATTCATCTGCATACACCTTAAGGTTTTTGCCCTGGTTTATATTAAGGACAGCTTTAGTTGTATTATTAGGCATAACTTTTTCCTCCAATGCAATTTTTATTTTCGTTTGTTTATACGCTCGATTATCCAAAATGTAACATTTTTTTGAGAAATTGTCCCGTTTATTCGATTTGGAACGAAATGTAGATAGCACGGAACGAAATTAACCAAGAAAATGTAAAATCTTTTTAAGATTTTTTCTGAATTTTGTATATATTTACAAAATCCGTCAAAATAACCCGATAACTGTCCGAACGGACAGTAGATTTTGGAATTGTTTTATTCTATAATATTATATAGATATGTGTATAATTAGGATAAAGACGGGTTTATTCTGATGTGGAAAGCAGTGAGGTTGGGGTATGCAAGAGTATATATCGCCGCATAAGGCGCTGAAAAAAATTCGTGCGTGCCGTTCTATCGAGAACGTTGTTTATATTTACGGCGCAACAGGCTACGGCAAAACCGAGCTGGTTCGGCAGTTCCTCAAAAACAAGCCGTATTTCTATGCCTCGTGTGCTGAAAAATCGCCGGATTTCGCGGAGGTCAACGTTGACGAAAATCCTAAAAAAGCTCTGCCTGTTGTGATAGACGATTTGCATTTGCTCTTTAACGAAGAAAAGCGCCGCGAGGTTATCGAGCTTACGAAACGCAACGATATCTGGCTTATTCTGATTTCCCGCAGTAACGTGCCCGCTTGGCTTCGTGACGCGTACATCGAGCGCAACTTTATACTCATCTCCGAGGAGGATTTGGGGCTTACCTGCGACGACATCAGCGAGTATCTCCGACACGAGCACTTTGAGGTTTCCGAAGGCGAGGTCAAAATTATTGTTGAAAACAGCGAGGGCAACGGGTATATCGTGAAATACGCGCTGGTTGAGGTGCTGAACGGAAATTCCGTCAACAAGGAGCAGGTTGAAAAAATACGCGATTCGTATATTTCCTCGCTTACCGAAAAAGTGCTTCTTTGGCTTGAACCCGAGGTCAAGGAGCTTCTGATGAAGCTGTCGCTGGTGGAGAGCTTTGACATCGGGCTTGCAAAGGTGCTTACGGGCGACAAAAATGTCGGCAGGATTATCGAGCGCGCAGGTGAAAGCGGCAATTTTATGCGGAAAAACGGCGAGAGCTATTCTTTCCGCAAGCCTATGCAGAAAGCGCTTTACGATGAGCTTCAGCGCTGTTATTCGCACGAGCAGATTGACGGTTTTCTCAGAAATATCGCGCTGTACTTTGAAATGGACGGCAACGAAATGAAGGCGCTCGAGTTTTACGCGAGGTGCAATGATACCGACAAAATCCGCGATATGCTTGTGAGAAACGCGAAGCTGAATCCCGAAATGGGTTATTTTTACGAGATGCGAAAGTATTATCTGATGCTCTCGGATAAGGATATCGAAAGCGAAACGTGGCTTATGATATCAATGTCGTTGCTTTATTCGGTGATGCTGAACATTGAAAAAAGCGAGTTTTGGTACGGCAGGCTGAAGGAGCGCCTCGCGAGTGCAAAAGGCTCGGAGAAGCGCGAAATTCAGGTGGGGCTTGCTTATCTCGATATTGCGCTCCCGCACAAGGGCAGTGTGAACACGCTTGATACTATCAAAAATCAGTATGTTTTGATGAAAGATAAGTCGTCAACCTTCCCTGAGCTTTCCGTCACGAGCAACATTCCGTCAATGCTTAACGGCGGAAAGGATTTCTGCGAGTGGACGAAAAAGGACAAGGAGATTGCACGGACAACGGGAAAGGTTCTCTCGGCGTTTCTCGGCTCTCACGGAAAGGGCTTTGTAAGCCTTGGGCTTGCGGAGAGCTTCTACGAAAAGGGCGGCGACTCCTACGAGATTTCGAGCCTTATTTCAAAGTCAAAAAACCAAATCGATGCAGGCGACGGAAACTACAATATGATGTTTGTCGCAATCGGACTTCAGTCAAGACTTTTCCTGATAAACGGCGAGATTTCCGAGGCAAGAGAGCTGGTTGAGGGCTTTCGTGAGCGCACGGAAAAAACTAAGCTAATTTACAAGCTCGGAAAAAATATCAACGCCTTGTTGTGCAGAATTTCGCTCTACGAGGGCGATTACAATGCGGTTAACGATTGGCTTTTGAAAGAAGCGCCCGATGAAAACGAGTTTTTCGTACTGTACCGTTATCAGTACATCACGAAAATCCGCTGTTATATCGCGCTCGAGCGGTACGCGCCCGCGCTTGCGCTGATTGACAGAATGTCGGATTATGCGGAGATTTGCGACAGAAAGTATATTTCGATGGAGCTTGCGGTTTTCAAATCAATCATAAAATTCCGCAAAAAAGCCGCTTGGCAAGAGGAATTTACTGCGGCTCTCCGCAAAATCAAGGAGTACGATTTTATCAGAATTGTTTCCGAGCACGGAGCGGCTGTTTATCCGCTTCTGGACACGGTTCGCGAGGAATTTTTGTCCGACGGGAACACCGCTGATTGGTTTGGGAAAATGCTTGATGAAACTCGCAAAATTGCGCTTTGTTATCCCGTTTATCTCAAAACGGAAATCGCAAATCTCCCCGCGCTCTCGGAAACCGCTGTGAATATCCTCAAAATGCAGGCGGAGGGTATGACGCTCAGGCAAATCGGCGAGCGCCTTGGCATAACCGAGCGCACGGCTAAATTCCACGCGCAGGAAACATACAGAAAGCTTGGCGTGAACAGCCGCACCGAAGCAATTCTTGCGGCGAAAAATCTGAATATAATTTAAAGTGAGCGGTATTGGTTTGGTAATCTTTGAACAAAGTCAGATTAGGAGCAATTTTATGAGCTTTGAAATATCAGCCGAACAGGTGTACAAGGACTACAAGAACAAGGTGTTCGGCTACATATTCAACAGAATACACAATTACGCCGAGGCTGAGGATTTGACGTCCGATGTTTTTGCGAAAATTGTCGTGCACATCGACAGCTACAACCCCGAAAAAGCCTCCCTGTCAACGTGGGTTTTTGTCATCACGCGAAATACCCTTATCGAGCATTTCCGAAAGCAACGCGTCACCGAGGATATCGAAGAACTTCAGATACCGGTGAGCGACGAGCCTGTCGATAAAATTGTCATGGAAGAACAGCAGGAACTGCTTGCAAAGGCGCTTGGGGAGTTGCCGGAGAAGTTGCGCGATATCGTTGTTGCGAGGTATTATTACGGGTTCAGATTTGCCAAAATCGGCGAAATGATGGACATTTCCGAGGCAAACGCGAGAGTTTCCCACGCAAGAGCACTGGAGAAGCTCAAGGCGATAATCGAAAGGCTTTCTTGAATTGTTGTTACAAAATTCCTGAAAATCGGTATAAACAAATGAAAACAACAATACAAGATAGTTTTAGGAGGAATTGTAATGGCCGGAACAGCATTTGATTTTATTTTGAATCAGGCGGTTGGTGCGGCAACAGAAAACGCTCCGAATGAGATAGCTTATCCCGATAAGAACGGAAAAATCGTGACCATGGACTCGGAGGAGTTTATGGATAATCTTTCGGTCCTGATGTCGCAGAACGGTCTGCACGATTTTGAGGAGCCCGAATACGGTGCGGATATTAAAAACTTTACGGAGCGCAGAAACGCAACCCGCTCTATGACCTTCGCCCTGCACGCGATAAACAACATCAATACGGCGGGCAAAATCAAGTCGAATATCGACAAGCTTTTTGAGGTGGAAAACGTTCAGCGCTATCTGGAAGAACAAGGCTATGAAACCGCTGAGCAGAAGGAAGCTCTCCGCAATGAGGTTAAGAAGCACATCGATGATAATCTGGCGATTAAAACTTCCTCAAGAGAAGCAAATTCGTTTGTTAATGAGCTTCAGACGCTCTATAACGAGAACTATAAGGATAACGAGGACAAAAACGCGTTCCTTAAGGAAGGCTTGGCGTATGTTTATTCCGCAAGCCAAGAAATGAAGAACTATAGGGCTCTTACGGCTGATGATACCTTGCATTCTTTGATTGGAGCTTATGAAAAATGTAGGGATATTGGCTTTGGACCGCTTGCCGATAAATTGTCAGATGGGCTTACGCTTTCAGACGACAGAGCCATATTTGCCGAAGAGGCTACGCCGTCGCGCGAACAATTTAAGACTAGTTATGTCCTGTACGGCACCGCGTCGCAAATAAAGCTGTCCGAGTTCCTTGAACACGCTAAATCCGGTGAATTTACCGATGATGAAAAAAACTGGGCGGCAGGTATATATGATTATATCAAGAACAGGACATTGGGTTTTGAATTCAAGGATATTATGATGAACGGAAAGCCGATGTTTTCCGAAGATGAACTGAAGAAAAATCCCGAGGAGCTTTCCTGCAAGGTTGTCGAGAATATGCTCAAGGGCGAGGACATTGCCGCCAAGAATTCTTTCGACGGCAAAATCACTCACCTTACTCCGAAATTTGAAGAGATAAACAAGTCGAGAAACTTCTTTCAGAAGCTCTTCGATTTGATTGTGGAAGTTTTTACCAAGGATAAGCAGCGGGAACATCAAAAGGTTGAGGATATCAAGAACGATATCGCCAAAAAAGAGCCGGAAAATAAGGCTAACCGTGAGAGAATCAGCTTTAGCGAGCTTATGGGCAACAATGACGTTAAAAAGGTTACCGCAATGTCCGATAAGACGCAGGAGAAGTCTTTGGACAAGGGAATGTAAATCGGTTTTGTTACGAATTTTATTGTATTTCGTATAAACAGGTGAAAACAAAAAACGAACGTTTTGGAAAGGAAAGTATTATGACAATACCTACACCTGAATTTTTGAACATTGTGGCTGAAGCTACAAAAAAGGCGAATGGAAGGTCTTTTGACGAGGTTGATGTTTTGGACAAGGACGGCAATGAGAAAACGATGAAATCAAAAGATTTTCTCGAATTGTTTGCCGATACTTTTTTGAACAAAAGGGTAATGGAAGAAGATGTCAGCAAGTCTGACAACCCTCTGATTACAACGCGCGCTTTGGCGTTTTCGATCAATGCGATAAACAACATAAATATGGCGGGAAAAGTCAAGTGGCATATTGACGATATCGTAAATCATCTTGACTCAGACACTATCAAACAATACGGCGAAACCGTATACGGACATTCTGTCAGAGAAAAAGAGGCGAGGGAACATATCCGCAGATCGCTTAAAGAGTACGTTGATAATCAGTATAAGGTTGAGACGGAAAGCCCGTATGCGAAGAGCCTTTTGGCAGATCTTCAGAAGACCTATGACAGGGACTACGCCAAGACCAACGCGACCATGGAGCCCGACCGCTTTCTCAAAGAGGGGCTTTTGGTTATCCACATGATAAACGACGCGACTGACAGCAAAGACATAGAAAATGGCGGAGACCTTGCTATAGAAAAGGTTAATGATAACCCAGATGTTTCGGTCTGGAATATCGGAAGAGCGTTGCTTGACGGGCTTGAGTCGGCAGAGGCGAGATATGATGTTGCAATGGGTATGAAGCAGCCCTCCGCGGAGAAGTATAACGTCGACATCAAATTCGGAGATTTGAACGGCATAAAGCTCTCCGATTTCTACAGTAAAGCCAGTACAGACGTGATTTCAGGCTCGCTTTCACAAGAGCAGCTCGACTGGGCTTTTCAGACGGTTGAAGATATGCGTGCAAATGTTTTCGGAGATAAGTCGCTTGCCCCGTTAAAGAATTTTATGGTAAACGGCAAGCCGATGTTTGGTGATGCGGACTATCCAAAAACTCCCGCCGAGCTTTCAAGCATGGTTATAAAGAATATGCTTGAAGGCAACATTGTTTCCGTGAAGAACGAAAAGAACAACTTAATCGTGAATTTGGAACCGAAGCTCATTCAAGAGGACAAGGAAAAGGGCTTTTTTGAGAAGGTTTACGAGGCTATTGCAGATTTTTTCAATTTTAAATCCGCGAAGGAAAAGAAGCTTGAACAAAGTGGGGTTCAAAAATATCAGGAGAATATAGACAAAAAGGAGAACAAACATGTTGGTGCTCGTGAAAAACTGTCTTTTTTGGACCTTATGAACACAAACGAAGCCAAGAGAACTGTTCGCCCGCCCTCGAGTTCCTACGAAAAATCCAAGGGCAGGGAAATGTAAAAATTTGTTACCTGATTTCATTTGCTTTGAAAAAAGCTGTGAAAGCACAAAAACTTGTTTTTAAGGAGGGAATGACATGGCTGCTGACTATGAGTTTTTGTTGAGAAGAGCGTTTGGTCTTGCACAACAGACCGATATTGTTAATATTGAAGTTCCGACAGCGAACCCGAAACCGGGCTCTCACAATTTTATGCATATCGCAAATTTGGAGAGGGAGCTCTCACAAAATATGATGCATCTCGGTTTGACCGATACCGCGGCGAAGGGCGAATTAAGCGAGCAACAAAATGAGATTTACAAAGACACGGCGTACGCGCTTACTTTTTCGCTTATGGCGATTAACAATATAAATATGAAGGGCAAGGTCAAAGCGAAGGCGGAACAGTTTATTGCAAACGAGCTGTGTACCGATGAAGAAAGACGGGAACTCCGTGAGAAGATGATGTCGAGTATCGACGAAAAGTTTAAGATTGAAACGGATAACCCTCTCGCGAAAGCGCTCGTTGAACATATGCAGGAGTGCTATGATACTAATTATAGAAATGCCCAAGACCCGGACGCGTTCCTCGAGGAAGGGCTTGCGTATGTTTATTCGGTCAGCGCTGTTTTGAAGGACGCCGAACCGAATCGGAATATCCGGACTGTTCTCGAGGAAGTTTCCGACAGATTCAATAAAGCCGGATTGGGAAAAGTCGGGAAACTGATTTCCGATGAACTCGCTTTCCCCGCAAGCAGGAAAGAAATTTCGGGCGAGATTGAGCCTGTCAAAGAGAGCATAAAATCTCTCGAAATCGTCTACAACGATTATAATAAAGATAAGCTTGCCCAAATTTATTCCGATTTGAAGGAACATAACGAATTGAGTGATGAACAGCTCGACTATTTGACGCAGATTTTTGACAACGTCAATAAAGAAATCCGCGGAACAGAACACGCCGAGTTCGAGGATTTTCAGGAAATTATGGTTAACGGGAGGCCGATGATTGAAGGAAATAACTTCCTGTCGCCCAAAGACCGCTATCGTCTTTTGTTTGAAAACATTTTGTCGGGCGAGGACGTAAGCATCAAGGGAAAAGACGGGGAAATTGTACATCTGAAGCCGGAGATTGTTGAGAAAAATGCTCCCAGAAACATTTTCCAGCGGATTTTCGATGCTATTGTCAAGTTCCTCACACGCGAGCCGGAAAAAGAGGTCACTTTTAATAAAGCCGATTTTGAGCAAACCGAAAGCGGCTGGGAGTTCAGCAACACGGAGCGCGAGAAGGTTACTTTTAATGAACTTATCGGCAACAACAGATACGGCATTTTTGACATCAACAAAGCCGGTAAGAGCAAGGATTTGTCGGCGGGAGAAATCAGCACTTCGACAAAAAAATAATAAATCGGCAAAAAACTGTTACGAAACCGAATTTACTTCGTATAAACAAATGAAAAGGGTTTCACGACAAAACGGTGCGCCCTATAAAATACAGAAATTGGGGTGGTGAGAATGCAGATTTCCGAACAGCGCATAGCCGAAATTTTCGACTACTCTCGCTTTGAGCCTTCAAAAACAATGGGAAAAATCGTGTCTGCTTTTGCTGAAAAGTTCAAGATAAATCAGAAAAATTCTCGGGAGAGGGTTTCGCTTGATGAGCTGTCGGACGTAAAAACGGCGAAAACAGCCAAACAGCCAAGTCGGGATATTGCCAAAAACGCTGAAAAGAAAAATGGCAAATCGCTGAAATGAGCTGTTACGAAATTTGGAAAAATTGGTATAAACCAATGAAAAAAATAACCGCCACGGCGGACTATAAAGGAGAAATATTATGAATAACACACTGCTTTTACTTGCTGCTTCCTCGGGAGCGGAAAACCCGTTTGAGAAAATGACCAACCCGATTATCGACCTGCTCGATATGATTTTGGGGCCTGCGCTTGCGGTTGTCGGCGCACTTGGTGCAGTTTTCTGCATTATACTCGGCGTGAAGTTCGCGAAGGCTGAGGAGCCGCAGGACAGAGAAAAGGCAAAGCACGGCTTGAGAAACGCAATCATCGGCTTTGTACTTATCTTCGTTCTGCTCGTTGGCTTGAAAATCGGTCTCCCCGCAATGCAACAGTGGGCAACCTCCGCGGCTACTTCTTCGACCTGATTTAATATGTTACTCTGCCGCTCTCCGTAAGTTCCCGGAACAGCGTTGTTCCGGCACGCGAGAGCGGCAAAGAGTTGTTTTTGGCTTAATTTAAGGGTGAATTGCATTGAAAAAGAAAAAGCAGAGAAAAAATTCCGAGTTGGAAGAATTAACCGAGGAAATCGAGGTTGAGGTTGAAGCCGAGGCTGACGACAGCGCGGAAGCGGCTCTTGCCGAAAAGAAAAAACGCGAGAAAAAACGCCGCCAAATCATCAACCGAAATTCCCGCAAATACATAATCATAACCTCGATTTTATCGGCGGTGGGGCTGTATTTCGGGTTCTATTTCTTCCCGCAGATGTTCTTCATTATCTTCTCGAATGATGCGCTTCAGAACAGCGGCACGCTCAAGTTGCTCTGTTCTATAATGGGATTTTTTGTGTACTTTTTCTATCTGATGAACCACTATATCCGCAAACGAAAAAAGCACCCCGAAACCGAAACTGTCAAGGATATGTTGGAGTTTCACCCGCGTACAATCAGCCGTAAACCCGCTTTGTTATGCCTCTTGACAGGGTTTTGTCTGAACTTATCTACATCGGCGTTGCTGGCGGTTATTCCGCTCCCCGAGAGCTTTATCAGAAATTACAGCGCGGGCACAGAATCGTTGCTCTACACAGACAATATCGCGCTCAGCCTAGTGTACATCGTAATTCTCGCGCCGCTTTGCGAGGAGATGATGTTCCGCGGATTTCTGCTACACACGCTAAAGCGCGCGTTCCCCGAAAAAGCCGTGGCAATTGTCGTGACGATTGCGTTCGCAATTCCGCATATTCAGCCGATTTGGATAATCATAGCGCTTGTGAGCAGTTTCTTTTTCACCATTCTCCGCATAAGATACAACAACCTCACATACCCGCTTTTGATGCACGTCGGATTTAACTTCGCGACCGTGCCGATGCTTTTGCTGATGAACACCGAGGCTTACAAGGTGCTTTTCAACAACATTGTCGCGGAGCTTGTTTACCTGATTTTTGGCGGTATAACGGTATTTTTCTGCGTAAAGACTTTGCTCGGCAACGCAAAAGCCGAAAAAGTTCTCGAATAACAGTCGGGAGGACAAATTATGAATTTGAAGAAAATTTACAGCACGGCGGCTATCGGACTTGTGGCGCTCTTTTTCTGTACATACATTGCCGGAGCGCTTTTCGATAACCTGATGCCCGCGATTGAGGCGAAGGATTTCTCGCTTTTCCTTAATCCCGCGGTGTTGCTCAATCCGATAAACTACCTGTACGGGCTGATTGCGCTTGTGGTTATTATCGTTCTTTACGCGGCAACCCGCCCCGACAGCTTTAAGCGCACAAGACAGAGCCTGCTCGGTGCAAACAAGAAGAACGCCGTGACCGATTCCACGCTGGAAAATTCTCGCTTTATGACCGACAAGGAGCGCGATTTCAACTTCGCTCCGCACGAGTTCGCGAAGCTCGGTGAGTCCAAAAAGGACGGTATTCCGGTGAGAGCGTGGTACGACAAAAAGGGCTTGCACGTCAATCTTGCTTCGCCGATGCACGGACTGATTATCGGTGCAACCGGTTCAGGTAAAACGACAACCTTCATCAACCCGATGATTCAAATTCTTGCGAAATCCGGCGCGGGTTCATCGATGATTTGCACGGACCCGAAGGGCGAGTTGTTCCAAATGCACAGCAAGTTTTTGCAGGAGCGCGGGTATAAGGTAATGGTACTCGACTTGCGTGACCCGTATTCTTCGTTCCGCTGGAACCCGCTCGGGGAGCTGTACGACCGTTATCAGGAATACGCGAACACGGGAAACGAAATCTACCGCAGAACCGACAGTGCCGAGGAATCGGGACTGGAGCTTGTAAATCCGCCCGAGCTGTACGAGGACGAATGGTACGAGTACGAGGGCAAAGCCTACGCTGTCCGCAAGGAGCTTATTGGCGTTATCAAGGTTCAGCGCCAGAAGATTTACGATGAGGTTTACGAGGATTTGAACGACCTTGTAAGCGTTATCTGCCCGATTGAAAGTCAGGACGACCCCGTGTGGGAAAAGGGCGCGCGCTCGATTATAATGGCGACAATTCTCGGTATGCTCGAGGACAGCGAAAATCCCGAGCTTGGTATGACCAAGGATAAATTCAACTTCTTCAATGTCAACAAGGCGCTCGGCAACTCCGACAACAACTTCGAGGCGCTCCGCAACTATTTCTACGGCAGAAACGTGCTCTCGAAGGCGGTTACTTTGAGCAAGCAGGTGCTCTCCGCCGCGGAAAACACCCTCGCGAGCTATATGTCAATCGCGTTCGATAAGCTGTCTATCTTCAACGATGAAGGTATCTGTTCGCTCACCTCAAACACGGATATCGACCCCGCGATTTTTGCCGATGAATCAACCGCGCTGTTCCTCAAAATCCCCGATGAAAAGGACACGCGCCACACGCTTGCCGCGGCGTTTATCCTTTGTATCTACAAGGCGCTTATCAAAAAAGCCTCCACGCGCGAGGATTTGTCGCTCCCGAGAAACGTTTACTTTATTCTCGATGAGTTCGGTAATATGCCGAAAATCGATAAGTTCGACAAGATGATTACCGTCGGACGTTCAAGAAAAATCTGGTTCAATATGGTCGTGCAGTCCTACGCTCAGCTCGACAATGTTTACGGAAAAACCGTCGGCGATATCGTAAAATCCAACTGCG
>CALZUA010000005.1 GCA_945829235.1 uncultured Clostridia bacterium
TGCGGAAAACGAAATATGCGATTGATTCAAAAATGAAAATTTGCTACAACCCGAATAATCCCGAATTTATGCGGTTTGTCGGGCACCCATTTCCGTTGCCGTTGGGATTGATACTTCTTTCCATCGGCGCTGTTCTGATTTTCTGCTATTTTCTTTAAGACCGCAGAGTAAACTGTGTCGGAAAATCTTCGCTATATTATTCGGAAACGCAAGCATTAACCGAAAGAAACTGTTAGGAGGCATAATTATGTCAAACGAGATAAGATTTTGTGAAAACTGCGGCAAGCAGATTATAATGGGCTCAAGGTTCTGCGGGCATTGCGGATATGACCTTGGCGTTGCACAACAGCCGCAGGTGCAGCAAGTTCAGCAGTATCCGCAAGTGCAGCAAGTTCCGCAAGCACAGAGATCAAGGCGGCGGCGCAGTAAAAAGCCGTTGGTCATTACAATTACATCTGTTGTTCTGGTGGCAAGTCTTGCGATAACAGGATTTTGGTATCCCGGCTTCATCAGAAATATGTTTACGGGCGGCAAATCTGACGACAAACCCGTAACAATGATAGAAGCAAAGGCGGCGTCTGCGAAAATTCCTGCTGATACAAACGGAAAAGGAACGACAGTCGGCAGCGTTGCGGAAAACGGATTTTCGATTCATGTTGAAGACGGCGCATTTTCACAGGACGGTACACTGACAGTAACTCCTTTCGATGAGAAAAAGTTCGCCAAAATTGAGAACAAATCCGCTTATGAATTTCTTTCTACTCCTGTAGAAATAGACTGCGACTCTTATTCGGGCGGATTTTTTGCGGAAGATGTGGTTTACACCGTTCCTATGCCAAAAGATGCGGATGATTTGGGCAGGTATGTGTTCGGATATTTTGAAGAAGAAACGGGCGAGGTGCGCTATCTGGAGCCTGACAGCTATGACCTCGAAAACGGCACGATGTCTGTTGTGCTTCCGCATTTCTCAAGTTGGTTCGGCGCGAAGCTTACAAAGGAACAGGAAAAGGAGCTGTTTCTGGAAAAGTACAGTATGCAGCTTGCAATCGAGGAGTCGGAGCAAAAACGCGCGGCTGCCGAGCTGGAGCCTTATGTTAAGGCGAAAGTTAAGGCGCTTGGGCTGACGGAAAAAGCTACCGCTGACCTTGTTCAGTCAACACTAAATTATATGAGCGGCTGTTTTAAGGACGCAGAAGGCAATAAAATTGATTGGAAAGAAACGGCAGGCAAGGCCATCACCTCTGTTGCAAGAGGAGTGTACGAAAAAGATCCCGAAACCATTCAAAGCGGTCTGGAGGACACGCTCAACGGCGCGCTGATGCACGCGTGGGAAGAGAACAAATTCAACGACAAAATCGATAAGGTGCTGGGTTCGGAATTTGCGGGAGGAGCAGTAGGTACGCTTCTTTCCAGCTCAAACGGAGTTGCCCGAATGGCAGGAAGACTGATGGAGGGCGACGTTAAGGGTGCGATGGAGGAACTTGGCGGCGTAATGCAGAATGTTCATCCGTCGGTGGAATTTTGCACCAAGGGTGCGACATTGCTGGTTTCTCTTGGAAATACCGCCATGGTCAACTGGAAATCAAATATGATAGACGAGATGTATAATATCTACAAACACGGTGCGACCGGTTTATTCGGAATTGAGGTACAACCCCAGAATAAAGAATCGTTCCTTAAGTACTTTAACAACGAATATGGCGGAATATCCGCTTACAGGTGCGTTTCCCGTTTTTACAATCTTGACAAAATCGCGGAGATATGCGAGAGATACGGCTGGGAAGAAAAGACTTACAACGAATTGTCCGAAGAAAAGAAAGCAATATTTAATAAGCGCGCTCAAGACTCGCTTATGGAATACTTTGAACTTCGCTTGAAGCAGGAGAAGCGCGCGGAAGAAATAAAAGAGCTCGAGAGCAGGAATATTGACTCAATGCTCAATCCGTACTATGGCGCACTTAATTCCAGATATTACAGGGAATTTTTCGGGGAGGAGTCCGAAAGCGATTACAGCATGACCAATAGGCTTGAGCGTCTTGTCAATGTAAAAAGATTCATCTCGCAGTACATCGACATGAATAGGCTTGAATGGCTTTCTAAAGACCCCGAATGCACTAATATGGGTGATCTTCTGAATAAATGGATAATGCTTGCTTCCAAAAACAAGAAGAGCGTTGCTATCGATGAATTCATCAAATACCTTAAAGAAATAGATTTGCTGAGAAAGGAATTTGATACCGATAATTCGAGCAATACATCATCATCTACCTCTACATCATCATCTTCTTCGGTTGAATCAAGCGATATATCGGAACCCGACGTTGAGCCGATGTTTGAAGGCGGTATTGACGCATTTATGGGAGAATGGTATGACGCGGACGGAAAGCGGACTATCTTATACAGAGAAGGCGACAATGTCATCGTGAAACAACCCGATTTGCCGTGGTACGGCGGTGATGTCTGCTGCACGGAGTATACGGCTGAACTGGACGAGAGCACAGCAACGCTCACTCTTAAAGGCATCACAACGTGGGTTAGCAGCTCGCTGGATTCCGACGAACGGCAGCTTGAGATGGACGCGTCAAGCTCCAGCAAGTCTTTCACCGCAACGGAGTTCTACGATGGAGGGATTATGGCTGTCATATCTTCGGGAAAGACTTTGACAAGATAGGACAGGTGCGTGAAAAATGCCGCCCTGCTCCTTGTATTAACGAGCGTGCCTTTGCAAACCGCATAATTGACGGTGAGCAGAGTATGTAAATAAAATTTTTTTTTGGAGGAAAACTATGAAATAGATTATTACACTCACACTTGCAGCGATTATGGCGCTTTCAATTACCGGTTGCGAGAAGGACGAAAAAGCCGAGCGAAAGCAGCGGCAAATCGTCAAGCTCGGTTCAGACAGAGCAAAGCGCTCCCGAAGTCGCCGAAAACTTTGATACCACAACCGTTGAGGGCTATCTGAATACATTCGGATTTACAACAGAAGATGTGGAATGCTATGCCTTTACCCGTGTTGACGCCTTAAGCCATGACGCATCGGGGAATGTCACTTCAGTCGGTGTTTTCACATACGATTATTTGGGGACTGATATTTATACTTGGCTTGAAAAATTTCTTAAAGATTTGGAAGCCGTATCCGATGACGGTGTTGTGAAAAATTCCGGCAAGCTGAAGTCCGGCAACGAACAGTGGACGGAAGAGTTTGTGACCAATAAGGAAAACGGGTGGGATGAAGATAAAAATAGAATGATTCTTGACGGCGTATATTTGTATAAAGGCAAGAAAGTCGGAATTTATCTGGAGTGTTATACCTTTGTCGCAAGCAGCTCCAATCAGGGAGATTCAAAGCCTTCTATCGTAAAGGTCTGAAAAAAGAACTGTGTAAACACGAATAATCCCGAAAAACGTAACAATACTAAAAATGCAGTCAAACAGGGCAACGCTGGGGAGCGACCCGACGTAGCTGCAAGATATACGGTGAAGAGCAGCGGAGAAATTCGCTGCTTTTCATACTTCACCGGTATCTTCCAGCGGATAAACCCCGGGGTTCGGGGCAGAGCCCCGAATAGCCCCTATGCTGCGAATCTGTCCTCAAAATAAATCATGAATTGAGCGTAAGCCAGCCCCCAATCACGCACCGGCATAGTCCATTTCTTGGAGATTTCGGCAACGCTCATATAAACGACCTTGCGAATAGAGTCATCGGTCGGAAAAATCGACTTGGATTTGGTGAATTTCCGTACCTTCAAGCGGACGGTTCTGCCACTCGTTGACTTCGGGAAGAATTTTGTCGGTTATCCTCGAAACCAATCCTTGCGAAATCTCGGTTCCGTAGATTTGCTTTAACGTATCTTCGATGTCACGCTGGGACATTCCCTTGGCATACATCTGCATTATTTTCTGTTCAATTTCATCGGTTCTTGTCTGTCGTTTTTCGATGACTTTTGGCTCAAATTCGCCGTTCCTGTCGCGAGGAACTGCGATTTCGCATTCCCCGTAATCGCTGATTATGGTCTTTTTGCCGTAACCGTTGCGACTGTTTCCGGAGTTGTTCCCGGCAACGGAATTCTTCTCATAGCCGAGATGTTCGTCCATTTCTGCCTCGAGCATCTGCTCAATAGTACCGGCAAAAAGCCGTTTCAACTTTGCCTGAATATCTCCTGTCGTCCGGCAGTCCGCCATCAGTAGCTTTACCAGTTCCATCTCTTTTTCGTCCAGTCCGTGTGTTCTTTTCACGTGCAATACCTCACTTTCTCTGTGGGTATTATTGGCACTTACACGGTTGGTTATTCAGACTCTAACAAATAATGCAAAAGAGCTTCACAGATAATGTGACGCTCTTTTTTGCAATCAATTCTTCTGTTCAATTTTAGCAATTCCGTTAAGACGCTCACGCAGCTTTTGGTCATAGTTTTCACCGAAATAAATGCACGCCGCTCTGTCGCTACCCATAAGGTCGTTTCCGGCGGTATCGAGCGCGCTTGCACGACAGCTCCCGCCGCAGCGTGTGCGGTATTGACAGGAACCGCACTTTTTGTTGATATCCCAGAACTGCTCCAGCCTTGTGTCAATCAGTTTCATATAGCTGCTGTCGGTAAGTCCCTTTTTCAGCCCAATTTCCGTGATAAGCGGGAAATCCTTCATTATCTCATCAAACGAGGACAGCGAAAGGCACGGCAGCATACGTCCCTCGGGAGATATGTAGAGAGTATTCCGTGCGTGACCGCAAAGCGTCATTCTCGAGCAGTCCATATCAGCGGGATATTTTTCAAGCGGAATTCGATATTCCCGCTTGCCCTTGCAGCCCCAGAAAAACCCGCCCAGCATCAGCGAAAGCGGCATTCCGTCCTCGAAAAAATGCGGAACATAGTCAAGATAAATCTCGAACAGCTCCTCCATTTCAATGCTTGCATTTTCGCCGGTTGTGCGAAGCCAAAGCTCGGTTTCGGAAACGGGATTTACCTTGCAGCTTGAAACGCCGTGCGCTCCGAGCGTGTTTATACTTTGCCGAAGAAGGTGCTTGTTCTTTTGATGAAGGCAAAGCTCGCTGCCTGTCGGAAAGCCTCTCTCGGCGCACAAATCAAACGCTTTCAGCACAATCTCGCCCGCTTTATCGATACCGCGAAGCCAGTCGTGCATTCCCTCGTCACCGTCGTAGCTCATATTGAACTCGGGCTTTTGCCCATAGCTTTCCAGCATATTCAGCAGCTTTTCGTTAACCAAAAAACCGTTCGAGTAAATCTGCGTTATCTTGATTTTCCGCTTTGAAAGCTCGCGGACAATATCCTCAAAATCGCTTCTGACAAGCGGCTCGCCGCCTGTAAGCGAAACCCGCGTTATACCGCACTTGTCAATCTGCCGTATAATATCCATCGCGGTTTCGTGAGAAAGCTCGCCTAGTTTTGCCTCGGGCGCGGACATATAGCAGTGCCGACAGCGATAGTTGCACTTGCCCGTTACAGACCAGTGCGCGCTGCTTACAAAGCGGTTTTCGTACAGCTTGTATTTTTGGTCGTCCGTTAACTCCGCGCCGTATTCACACTCTCTTGCAATGCCGTTTTTCACAAGCTCCGTCACGATTTTCCGCACATTTTCGGGAAAAATCGGCAGCGTGCAGTCGGTTTTTCCGTCGCAGAGCGAAAGCGCCCAGAACGTGTCCTTGTTCACGAACTGTATCGAGTTATCAGGTCGGCGAAGCAGCGCGTAGGGCAGCTTGTCATAACCGCGCAGACAGCAAGGTTCGTTCAGTATGTAGAATTTTCCGTTCATTGTTACTCCGATAATTTGTTTGCGTTTGTTGGATTTATCTTACAATGCCCGTTCCTCTGGACATGCAAAAGCACCGTTTTTTGCCGCCGGCAACCGCTTCAAGCTCATCATCGCTGAGTTCACCAGCGGGAGCTTTTAAATCCTCCGCAGTAAGCTCCACGCCTTATTCTTTCATCAGCTCGGTCATTTTCGCCTGCATTTCGGCTTGGTGTTTTTCAACAATCTCTTTCAGCTTTTCGTTAAGCTCGGGGTGCTCCTGAAATACCTTTTTAACTGTTCCTGTTTCTGCATAGCGCAGTCTGTGTATAAGAATTGTAAAAAGTCAAAACAGGCAGTCTTCCCAATCGCGAGAAACGAGAAACTATGCGGGCGGTTGTCGGCGCGGACGATGCAAATCGCGCACAAAAGCAAAAGCTGAATCAGCGTGCCTGCGGCTACACATTATCAACTCAACGAACGCCGACACAGAGCCAATACATTAAATTCGTTAGCTATACGAATATGAAAAACGACCAAAGAAGATATCATCTCTCTTTGGTCGTCTGTTCTGTTAGTAATCTGCTCTATCATTGGGAATTTGTCAAGTTTATTTTCACGTTTTTCATTCTGCGCGTGGAATTTGCCGACAAGAGTTATTGACAAATTTCGATTTTTCAATCTGTTTTTTTGCCCTACAAACCGGCATTTATCTTTTGATTTCTTCAATTAAATAGGCACTTAATTTATTTAAATCAGATTCCGGCAGTTCGTACTGTTCATCTTCATACCATATTTTCATCGCAAGCTTTGGCAGATAGCTTAATTCTTCGGGTACGTTTTCTATCATCCACAAACCGCCGTCATATTTCGATAGTATCTTTTTTTCTTTCTTAAAAGACAATATTCTACCCAAAATCAAAATATTGCTGGCAAAATATCTGGGATCGTAAGCATGAAAATCATAATCGTCTATATCTGAACTGATAGCTGTCCAAAAATCATCATCAGAAATGTCACCAAACACATTGGATATTTCCTTACCATACAAAACTATTCCGCTTTGATTGATAAGCTTAATATAACTGGTTACATCTGCATCCGGAAATTCATTATCAACCACATAGCATTCAGCATCCTTATCAGCAAGTTTTTCCTGATATTTTTCCGTCCAGAAATCGCTGTAATGAAAAACACAATTTCCCGGTGTTTTCCATTCCCTTGCGTCATTTAGCAGTATTGTGGACATTTCCAATGGGCAAGGCTTTTTGTCAATTTCAATTATTTCCTTTGCAATAGACAATTTTGTTGGGATATCCAAAGATTTATTCACAACAACTAAAATATCAATATCCCCAGATTTAGGATTGAAAGCATTTAATACGATTGAACCATGAAGATATACTCCAACTAATTCATCATTCATATATTTTTCCCATATATTGACTACCTTTTCTATCTGATGACTGATTTCTTCAGGTAAATCATTGTAACCAACTAAATTACTCATGTTTTCACTCCACCTTTTCTATATTCTAAATGTCAAATTCCGATTAACAATGCAACCTTCCTGCACCATAAACCTATTTTTCAGTCTTGAAATTTTAACTGCGTTATAGCTAACGAGCGTTTTCATCATTATACCACACTATCGCCCTGTTGTCAAGAAATAAAACAACGCAAATATAAGTTTATTTTTCCTTTTTTATTATTACTGCTCTTGACAACAGTGAAGCGAAATGCTATAATATAAGAAAACGAACGTTAGTCGCGCGAGAAGGTTTATGATTTATAAGAAACAGAAAATCTGAGGTAATTTGTAACGCGATTGCAATGGCACCTGTGGTGTTCTCCTATATGGGGGATTTTATAACGGAAAAGTTCTATTGTACGGAATAAGCTTTGTTCTCTCGGTGATTTCACTTATATGGTATAATTGTGTATTATAACCATGCCACCGAAACTACACTTGCCAATTTGTGTTACTCTGTTACAGCTGCATAGCTTGACATTTTCCGAAAGACAGGAGGTTAATAAGAAAATGAATTTTTCCAAGCAGATTATTAACGAATACAGAAGAAAAGCCGACAAGCGAGTTGCTTTTGTTTGCAGAATGATGATAGGCTTTATACTGTCGATTGCGCTGCTGAATATCGTCGGGATTTTCATAATAGAGCCCGTTCCGCTGTATGTGACAGTTGCTGTTTCGATTATTGATTTTTTCCTTCCCACACTGTTTTATAATATACTGAAAATCCACTCTTTAAAAATAAGATATCTTATTCTGGCAATTCTGGTTATTCAGTCCGGTCTTATGTATGCGGTGCTTTCCTATCACACAATAATTATGCTGGTATTCCCGCTTGTGATGTCGTGCTTGTACAGCAGCAAAAAGGAAGTTATCTTCACGACAATCCTCAGCATTCCTATGATTATCGGTTCACACCTTGCGGCGTTTTATCTGAAAACCATTCCCGATGAACCGCTGGTTACACTTAAAGGAACAATTATGTACGGAATTATCCCAAGAATGCTTCAATTCTTGGCTGTAGCAGTAATATGCTATTTTATCTCCGACAGAATTGAAAAGCTTGTCGATACTCTTGCGAAAAAGAACAACGAGCTGTACGAGGACCAGGAAAACCTTATTCTCTCGCTCTCGCAGATTATCGAAAACAAATCCGAGAACACGGGACAGCACGTTCGCCGCGTTAGTGAATACACCTCGGTTTTGTGCAAGAGTCTGGGATATGACGACGAAGGAAGCTGGAAGATAAGTCTTGCGTCAATGATGCACGACGTGGGAAAAATTATGATACCCGAGTCATTGCTGGAAAAACCCGGAAAGCTGACGGACGAAGAATTTGAGATTATGAAAAAGCATACGCAGTACGGAAAGCAAATGCTCGAAACATCGCCGGGCGAGCTGTTCAATATCTCAACCGAAATCGCATATCAGCATCACGAGCGTTGGGACGGCACAGGCTACATAGGTTTAAAGGGTGAGGAAATTTCACGCCACGCAAGATGCGTAGCACTTGCAGATGTTTTCGATGCGCTGGTCAGCCGCAGAGCCTACAAAAAACCGTGGCCGCCCGAGAAAGCCCGCGAGGAAATCGTGTCGCAGAGCGGTAAGCATTTTGACCCGGTTGTTGTTGAAGCATTTACGAAAAATTTCGACAAGTTTCTTGAAATTATGGAACGCTACCCCGATGAATAGTTTCTTGTCCAATCGCACTTGAGTATGCTCTGTCAGTAAACCGGTGCAGAATCATTAACTTTCAGACAAGTCAATAGAGAAAACAATATAGAGATTATTGCGGCAACATAATAACCTGCCCTTCCCCCAAGAATTATTGATGGAGCTAAGATTTTCTTAGCTCCATATCATTTTCGGGTTTGACTTGTCACGCTTTCGGGGAATTTGCACACCGAGGCGTCACCGTCCTGTGAAATTCATCACATTTTTCAAAATCACCAATATCTCAAGTACGGATATCCTCATTATGGGGCTATGTAAGTTATAGTCATATTTCCTGATTGGTAGTATTATTTCAGAATGTTAGAAAAAATGTAGCAGGAAGAAAGCTCGCTACTGCGGATAGATGATTCGTTCAAGATGATAATTGTGGGCTAAAATAAATGTGTATGCTAATCTTTTGCTATGACAATAGGAGATAAATTATGGTTTATTTAGTGTGTTTTATTCTGTCAATAGTGATGTTTCTTTGGGTAATCGTCAGGAGCGACTCTTTCAGAATAAATCAGATAATGTTGATAGTTGTAACAATGGCAGGTAATGGTGGATACTATGCTCTTGCAACATCAACCTGCCTTGAAAAGGCAATTCTTGCAAACAATCTGACATATTTAATCGGGATATTTTCGCCAATGCTTCTTTTATTAAATATATGTGAAATTTGTCGGTTCAAGCTTCCGCGCCGATTGGTTGCAGCAATGTATTCAATTCAGATGCTACTTTATTTGAGTGTATGCACAACGGGTAAATATGAGATTTTCTATAAAACAGTTCAGTTTAATATGGACGAAAAAGGAGTTTATCTGACAAAGACATACGGTCCAATGCACACAGTGTATCTGATTATGATGTTTTTATTTCTTGTGGCAGGAATATGCGTTTCAATATATTCAAGCAAAAAAAGAAATATAGTCAGCTATAAAAACATTGATTTGATGGTTTTTGTGATTATCGCAATAGTCGTGACATACGCTATCCAACGCTTTCTTCATTTAACGGTGGAGCTTATGCCGATTGTGTTTACATTTGGCATTGTTGTTATTTTAGTTCCCATTACCAAAATAAGGAACTTTTCCGTTGACGGAAATAAGGAAATAATTAGCGAGAAACTTGAGAAATCGGGATATATTGTTTTTACGAAGAAGCTATACTATATGGGGTGCAACAAGACCGCCGCAGAACTCTTTCCCGAGCTTGAGAAATGGGAACTCGAAAAGAAAGTCCCCGGAAGCGGCGGAAGATTTAATACTTTTTTGCGTCAGCCTCTGATGCAATATATAAACTCAAATCTCAAAGAACCGTTAAAGGGTAAATCATTTGTAATTAAGGAAAAGAGCTTTGGATTTTCAATCAGATGTCTGAACAGCGGGAAACGGCATATAGGCTACATAATCGAATTGATTGACATTACGGATTTGTTGGATAATCAGACTGACTGTAAAGCGGAAATGGTTAAATGACTGGAGAGAAACAATGAAAAGAATAATCTCAACTGCAGAAATCTTAATCAAATGGTTTGTCTATGGAATGTTGCTTATTACCGTTCTTATTGTTGCCGTAGCTTTATTCAGCAACGATACTGAGGGAGAAGCACAAACAGGCTCTTTTGACGCGGTTGGATTCAATGAGGGCTGGACGCTGGAAATGAACGGTAAAACCGAAGCTATAACTCTGCCGGTTACCGTTGACGCCAAAAGCGGAGATTTTTTGATTATCAAGAATACCTTGCCCGCTGATATACCTAACGAAAGCAGTCTGATGATGAGAGCTTCAATGGAAGATATATACATCTACATAAACGGCGAGCTTCGTGAGCAATATGCGATGGAAAGCATATCGGTCGGAGCGTATTCCTTGCCAAGTGCTTATGTTGTCACAGAGCTTTCCGAACAAGACTCCTGCGCGGAGATTACCGTTCAAATTCGTGTAAAGACACGAGGAACTCTCAATGAAATACTGATTGGTCCGGGAAACAACGTCTGGTTCAGTATAATACAGAAAAACATACCCGTTAATGCTGTCGCGTTTGTTGTGTTAATATTAGGCGTTATCCTTATAATAGCCTGGCTGGTTCTGCATCGATTTGAACAGAATTCCCGTGCCTCGTTCTTTTTAGGACTGCTTATGACAGACATAGGTATATGGGTGTTCAGCGAGTCAAATCTTCGGCAGATAATTTTTTCAAAACCGTCTTTGTCGGGATTTTTCGCATATTTCTCTATAGAATTACTTGGGGTATTGGCGAGCTTGTTTTTCGATGAGGTTCAACACAAAAAATACCACAAAATCTATATAATCATAGAATCCGTTGTTTGTATTCAACTGACAGTAAATATAATTCTGCACTTTACACACGTTGCGGATTTGTATCAAACCCTGATTTTCTCACATATATGGATGGTTCTGGGACTTGTTTTTGCTGTTGTAAATGTAATTAAGGATATCCGTACAAAGAGGATAAAGCAATACAGTGCAATTGCAGTTGGTATGGTATGTTTTCTTGTAACATCGTTGCTGGAGCTGGTTGTTTTCTACATTTCAAGATTTTATGTTTTCGGAATATTTATATGTATAGGTCTTGTTATGCTTACTGTAGCGACTGTTATTCAAGCTATTATAGACCAAATCAGAATTTCAAGAGAACGTGAAAATAAGCAGACAAGAATGGTAGTAAGTACGATTGAAACTATCGCAGGAGCTATTGACGCAAAAGATGAATATACGGGCGGTCACTCGGAACGTGTCGGACATTACGCCACAATTTTAGCGCGCGGAATGGCGGCAGATTATGACTTTTCCGAAGAGGATATTCTGCGGATACAGTATATTGGAAATATGCACGATATCGGAAAAATAGGCGTAACCGATTCTATTCTTAACAAAGCAGGGCGGCTTACCGATGATGAATTTTGCCTTATGAAGAAGCACGTTGATATCGGTGCGGAGCTTATGGTGGGAATTGGTGAGAATATTGACGGGCTTGTTGACGGTATCCTTTATCATCACGAAAGATTTGACGGAAAAGGCTATCCGAAGGGACTGTCTGACACGGATATTCCGCTTGTTGCACGAATAATATGTCTTGCGGACTGCTATGACGCTATGACGTCAAACCGTGTTTATAGGAAACGTCTGTCAAACGAGGACGTTCGTGCGGAATTCGTAAAATGCTCCGGCACTCAATTTGACCCTGCTTTGACCGAGATTTTCGTTCGATTGATAGACAGCGGCGAGATGGTTCCGTACACGGTTGATGGTTTGGCAACCACAAAAACAGGCGATGTACTGAAATCCGCATTACTTGAGAATTACTTACAAAAGAACGCCAATTCCGAAGAAACAAAGGCAATAAATCCCGCGCACATAAGAATGATGTGCTATATTATGAAACTGAAGGAGAAAAAGGGCGAACGGGTTAATGTTTTTCTGTTAAAGCTCTTGAATAATAGCGATGAAAATTGGGAAATGACCAACAAACTTCTCAAGACCTTTTTGCAAGCCGAAGATATAAGTTTGTCGTATAGTGAAAATAAGCGTATTATTTCCCTGTTTGATAAAACGGATGAGCAGATTGAAGGCTTTACTAAAGCCTTGCACAACAGCACAATTCAGATAGATATTGAAGAGATTTGATACCAAAACGTGCTTGTCAAGCCCGTAGCAACTATGATTTTTTCGTGTTTACCGAAGTTGATTTTTAGGCTGAAACGCTTGTTATTGCTTTGAGAAATCTGCGTGAGGGAAGTGTTGCCTTTTGTTTTTATACCGACATTTTCAAAGGTTTCGCCGTTAATCTCAATAATCCCCGAAATCCACGGTTTTGAAGTCGCGTTTTCAATAAGATAATTCTAGTTTTCTTCATCGGTGGTTATGTTGATATCAAGCACATCTTAACCGAAAATAAAGGCTCTTGACAAATTTCGACAATTATTGTGTACTGAAAAAAGTAATATTGTTCTTGCAATTCTAAAAAGTGCAAATTGTGGAAAGCGAAAGGTGAGGAATAATGAATAATTATGACAATTATTTTATGGGACTGGATATCGGAACAAACTCTGTCGGCTGGTGCGTTTCTTATGCGAACTACAAAGTTCTGAAATACAAAAACAACGCTATGTGGGTGGTATCGCTGTTTGACCCTGAAAATCAAGCGTCTGACAGACGACAACACAGATGCAATCGGAGAAGATTTGACAGACGCAATCAGCGAATTTCTCTGTAGGAAGAGCTTTTTGCTAAAGAAATCAGCAAAATTGATTCCGATTTTTTCCTTCGCCGAAAAGAAAGCGCCTTATTACCGGAAGACAGGTCTTACGAGAACGGCGGGTATGTCTTTGAAAACCCCGCGCTTGACAAAGCATATCACGACAAATATCCGACAATTCACCATCTGATTTGCGATTTAATGAAAAACAAAGCACCCCACGATGTACGGCTTGTGTTTATAGCAGTAGCTTGGATTTTAGCGCATCGCGGGCATTTCTTGCTGGACGTTGAAGTAAACAATATCGATAAAATCAACAACATTTCCGAGCTTTTTCATAATCTTATGAGCTGGTTTGATACGCAGGAGTATGTGCGTCCGTTTGAATGTAATCCCGAACAATTCGGAGAAATTCTTACCAACGAAAAACGCAAACAGGAACGCGAGCACAAACTCAAGGATTTGCTTTGGAACGGCAAGAAAGCCGAGCAGGATTCGGACAGCTCCATAGACGCGGAAAAACTCGTAAAGCTCGTCAGCGGCTTAAAAGTCAAGCTGTCGGAATTGTTTGGCAACCCCGAATACGACGAAATCGAACACAACAGTATTTCTCTTGCGGACGGTAATTTTGACGAAACCGCCGAGGCTCTTTGCTCCGAAATTGACAGCGATGATATGGAGCTTATAAGGATTGCAAAATCCATTTTCGACTGGGGACAACTCGAAAATATTCGTAACGGCAAAGATTATATCAGTGAAGCCAAAGTTGAAGTATATGAAACCCACAAAAAAGACTTGAAATTACTGAAAAGGCTGGTTAAAAAGTACATTCCTAAAAAGTATTTCGAGATTTTCAGAAAGGCTGATGGTAATCTTAATAACTATGTGAAATATTCGGCTAATCTTAAAAATGCAGACTTGGGCAAAGCCAATGTGTTCAAAAACTGTTTGTGCGAGGATTTCTGCAAGTTTATTAAAGGAGTTTTCAATGGGATTGTTCCCGATGAAGAGGACAAGTCCGTTTTTGAACAATAAGGACAAATACGGAACCGTTGCCGATAAAATACTGTCAATTATGAAATTCCGCGTTCCATATTATGTTGGACCGTTGGTTAATCTTGAAGGAAACGATACCTCTTGGATTGTGCGAAAAGCCGGAAAAATCTATCCGTGGAATTTTGACGAAATGGTTGACAAGGATAAATCCGAAGAAGAGTTTATCGGCAGAGTGACCGCAAAATGCACCTATATCGCGGGAGAAGATGTTCTTCCGAAAAATTCTCTGCTTTATTGCAAATTCAGCGTACTGAATGAAATCAACAATATTCGCATTAACGGCATAAGGCTTGATACTGCCGTTAAGCAAGGCATTTACAACAATGTTTTTTGCAACACAAAAAGGTTACTCTCAAAAAAATCAAGGATTATCTGTCCTCAACAGGCAATTTCACCGAGGGAAAGGACAAACTCGAGGGCATAGATGTTTCTGTAAAATCATCACTTAAACCGTATCTTGATTTCAGAAATTTGCTTCAAAGCGGCTTTCTTTCCGAAAATCAGGCGGAAGAAATTATTGCGAGAATTACTGTAACCACAGACAAAAATCGTCTGAAAAAGTGGCTCAAAGCAAACTTCTCTCTTAACGACAGCGATGTGAAATACATTTCAAATCTTGGATATACCGATTATGGCAGGCTTTCAAAGAGGTTTCTTTCCGAGCTTCCCGAGGTTGACTCTGTATCGGGCGAGGTTTTGGGCGGTACTGTTATCGAACAGCTTTGGGAAAACTCCGTTAATCTTATGGAGCTGTTGAGCGATAACCGCGGGTTTAAATGGCAACTGGACGAATTGAACCAAGAATACTATTCCGAGCACCCCAAAACTATTGAAGAACGTCTTTCCGATATGTATGTGCCGACCGCTGTACGGCGTGCTGTTATCAGAACTATCGACATTGTTAAAGAAATCAGGAAATTGACCGGCTCTGCTCCCGCGAAGATTTTTATGGAGATGGCGAGAGACCACACCGATGACCAAAAGGGCAAGAGAACCGTTTCTCGTAAAAGCAAAGTTGAAGAATATCTGAAGAAAATGCCCGACACCGAAGAGCTTCTGAAACTGCTTGAAAGCAAGTCGGAAAGCGAGTTAAGAAGCGACAGGCTTTTCCTCTATTTTATGCAACAAGGAAAATGTATGTATTCGGGAGAACCGATTGATATTGAAGAACTCGGCACAGAACGATATGATATCGACCACATTTTCCCTCAGTCAAAGTTTAAGGACGACAGCATCGACAATCGCGTGCTGGTGAAATCAGACATCAATCAGAACGATAAAAAGGACATATATCCCATTGACCCGAAAATACGGTTTAAAATGCACGGCTTTTGGATTATGTTGCATAAAAACGGGCTTATCAGCGACAAAAAATTCGAGCGGCTTACGCGTTCAACACCGTTCACCGACATCGAGCTTGCGGATTTTATCAACAGACAGCTTGTTGAAACAAGACAGTCAACAAAAGCTGTAACGGTTTTGTTGAAAGAAATGTTCCCCGAAACCGAAATTGTGTATGTCAAAGCAGGAATTGTTTCGGAATTTCGTCAGCTGTATGATATGGTTAAATGCAGAGAGATAAACGATTTGCACCACGCAAAGGACGCTTATCTGAACATTGTTTTGGGAAATGTTTATGATACAAAATTCACAAAAAATCCGTTGAATTTCATCAAGGAAAACGGCGGAAACAATCACAACTATTCAATGAAAATCACTTCTCTTCTCGACCACGATATACAGCGCGGAAATGTTATCGCTTGGAAGAAAGACGAAACCATCGCAACGGTTAAAAAACAAATGTCGAAGAACAACATCAGATTTGTAAGATATTCTTTCTGTCAGAAAGGTGAACTATTTAAACAGGAGCTGTTGAGAAAAGGGCACGGGCAGGTTCCGAGAAAGAAAGGTCTTGATGTTGAGAAATACGGCGGATATCAGAAATCGGCAATCACATATTTCCTTCTTGCAAAGTATAAAAAGGGGAAGAAACAAATTATAGCTTTAATTCCCGTTGATTTGAGATTTGCCGTAAACGTCAAAACATTTGACGATAAAGTTAAATTTTGCAGTGATTATGTTGAACAGAATTTCAATGCGAATCTTGAAACAGTTTTGCTTGGCGGGCGGAAAATCAAGATAAACACTTTGTTTGAAATTGACGGTTTCAGAGCTAATCTTTCCTGCCGCACGAACAATAATATCTGGTTCAAGGGAGGAATGCAACTTGTTCTGTCGTGGGAATTCGAGCTTTATGCCAAGAAATTGTCCTCGTATTCCGTAAAGTTCAGCGACGCGGTAAAGTTCAAATCCGATATTCCTCAGATAACAAAATACGATAAAATCACGCCGGAACAGAATATTGCTTTGTATGATTTTCTTTATGAAAAGCTTGCCGTTACAAAGTATGGAATTCTGATGCCGACACCGCTTGAAACGTTGAAAAACAACAGAGAGTTCTTTATAAATCTTCCTGTCGAAAAGCAAGCGATTGCGCTTTTGCATGTGATTGAGCTTTTCGGTTGCTCCAATTCATCAGGAACCGACCTTACTTTGATAAACGGAGCAAAAAGCACAGGTATTCTCCAGATATCGATGTCGCTTAACGGAACAAAACGCTTTTCCGATATCAGAATTATAGACCAGTCACCGACAGGTCTTATCGAACATCGCTCGGAAAATCTGCTTGAAGTATGAGCTGGAGAACCGTTGTTATCACCTGTCGATGCAAGCTCGACCTCAAACTCGGTTATGTGGTAGTTCGTTCGGAGGATACGAAACGTATTCTTCTGGACGAGGTATCGGTTATAATTGTTGAAAACAACGCGGTTGCCGTCACAGGCTGTCTGCTGAATGAGCTTGCACTTTTCGGCATCACTTTTTCGAGAAATAGTTCAAATGCAATAAATGCCGCTCTGAATTACGGCTACGCTCTTATTTTAAGCGCTGTCAATCGTGAAATATGTGCCTGCGGATATCTTACTCAGCTGGGGCTGTTTCACGATAATATGTTTAACGAGTTTAATCTCAGCTGTGATTTGATGGAGCCGTTCAGAATAGTTGTGGACAGGTTCGTTTTCAAAAGGAAATTCAACATTTTTGAAAGTGAACAGAAACACGAAATGTGCAAAATCTTTGAACAGGTGTTTGACGTGGACGGAAATAAGCAATATCTTTGCAACGCGATAAATTTCCGACTGAATGATGAGAAATACAGTTTGGAGGAGAGTATTTTCAATTATATGCTGAATGTTCGGGAGCTTGATGGCGATAAGATTTTTGTATTTCTGAATCTTATGTCGTTTATCGATGAAGAACAACGGGAGGTGTTTTTCAAAACAATCGTTGACCATCGTTTCAATACATTGTTTTTAGAACCGCGAGCGGTAAATTCTCACAATTTAGTCAATCAGATTATAATTGATGAGGATTTTTGCGTAATATAATTGACTTTTGGCGAAATTTGTGGTATTATACAAATATACCCTTGAAATAGCACGGCGAGTAGTGTTATTTAAGAGGGCAGCAAAACTAAATAAATTGAAGGAGACAAATAATATGAGTACAACGACTATAAACGAGAAGGATTTTCTTATCTATGATTACAACAATGGAAAATTCCATTCTAGACCAGAAGTTCGTATTAACGACGAAAATTACAAAAAAATTATTGACAATATTAAAGAATTCAAAACTATTTGGGACTATATTGCTTTATTTAACCAAACAGGTCTAGTTGCTCTGAAAGAAATTAATTACAAAAATGACGATTCGGATCTAAATTTTGATTTTAAAATTGCTTATAGTATGTTCGGAACTTATGTGAAAGACGTTAACACTGAAAATTATCCAACTGACACAGAAACTGGGGTATATTCTTTAGGCTCTGCATCAGACTGGAATAATTCTCATGATCTTGATATTTTTATGGAAGATCTTCGTGTTTATTCCGATAGTAAAATGCGTGAAGATATTAGGGCTTTTTATGATATGTCAGATATATATTAAGTATGTAGTTTGAGAGTAGTGTTATTTCAGAGAGTAGCAAAAAGTCGGTTGTACCGCTCAGCGCAAGTGTTGCGCTCATATGAAAAAATTAAAGGGGTCTATCTATTAGTCCCCTTATTCTTTTTGAGCAACAACTTGCCGAGCGACTTGACGCGAGCCGTTCCAACGCGCTCCGCCTGATACGCACCGAGAGCAGTCATATCCACAACGCCGCCAAGCTTGACGCTTACAACGAGTGCGGCTTCGAGTAATACGAGTTTATGGCGAGCCTCGGCGAGTGAACCTGCGAGGTCTGCGGCGGTATGGAAGGCAAGCGGATTAAGCTCACCGACAAGCAATTTGGTGTGAATTTCCCGCCCCTGCACCCGAACTGCCGCTGTACAACAATCGCCTTCGACCCCGATGACGACCTCTCGGATTTCAAGGCGGGGGAGCTGGAATATGAAGAGTGGTACGCGAAATATGTCGAGGGCAGGGAACAGTCGAAAGAAAAAGCAAATTCGGGATTGACAAATGGCGAAAAAGGTGATATAATGAGCTTGGGGAGTGATGATGTGGCTCTTGAGTATCAGCGGTATGGCAGAAATAAAGAAACGTTAATCAACAACACATATATTGAAAGCGGTGAGTATCGCCGAAAATTTGATAGTGCAACCGATGTTCCTGAGGTGAATAGGTCGATTTATCAATGCTCAAAGGCAGCGCTGAAACATCGCAGTGGTTCTGTTTTTGAAGATATGTATTGGATTGACAGTAAAAACGGCAAAGTAATTTTGTCGGTTACCGACAGCAGTGACGAGAGAGCTATCATTTATACCGAAAATATCAAGAAAACTATTTCGGGGTACAATGATATAATCACTGTTCATTCGCACCCGAGCAGTATGCCGCCGAGCGTATCAGACCTTAATTCTTGCTTCAAAAATCATTATAAAATGGGTTTTGTTGCTTGTCACGATGGTCGAGTGTTTGCATATTCTTCTAACGAAGAGGTTAATGAGCGTATATACAGCGCATATATCGAAAGATTTTTGAAAGACGGGTGCGATGAGTTTAACGCTCAACTAAAGGCACTTGAAAGATTATCACTGAACTTTGATGTTAGCGTGTGGGAGGTGTTGTGAAATGGCTGAAAAGGAATATGTTATTGATGATAGGGTGATTATTCCCGATGATATCAAAAAAATGACGAAAGAAGAATTGGACAAGGAAATCAGTCGTTTGGAAGCAGAAGCGCGCAAATGCAGAAAAGCAGATTCGCGCGAGTGACTTTTTGACTTGTTGAAGATTTAGCGCCTTGCGAGAACAGGGCGCTTTTTCTATGCGTAAAATCCGCGGGGAGCTACCAACGAACCGCGGTTGTCTTTTTAAGGCTCGTGGTCTTCTCCTTTCACCACGGGCAATATCGTGGGGCAAAGTGCGATTAAGGTGGTGCAAATCCTCCTCCCACGGACAAACGGCGGTGTAACAAGACAAACGGAACGGAAAACACCGCTCCCGCGGGTGCAAATCCCGCCGCCGCCTCATATTATCGCGCCTTTTCGGGCGCATTTTTTGTGCCTCGAACAAGGCATTTAAACGGTTCAATTCCTGCGGCGGCAGGCTAAAAAGCGCATTGTGACACAACACATCTAAAATGGAGGTAAAACTATGGATTTTCTCAAGAACATTTTCGGGGACAAGGCTCTCACTTATGCTGAACTCGAAGCGGCGCTTGAAAAGTTACGAGCACGGTTTGAGCTGAAACAGAAAATCCCGCCCGAAAGCGTGTGCAGTCGGGCAGGGAATTTGTTTGATTTGGGTTGGATTTCGGAATAATTGGCATTAACGCTGTTATCTTCAGACACATTATAAGGAAATATGCTCGTTTTCTATGGAAATCTCCTCTGTTACAGCCCTATCCGCAGAACACCACTCAAATTTTTCCAGCTCATTCGGCAGCACTCACCGCATTTCCTCGTGCACGGAAAGTTGCGGTTCACCGGACACAATCTCTGCCTCGATAAACACGAACGAAAGCTCGCCGTAAACGCTTCTGCAATACTCGCGAAGCGGCTTTATGTCTATGCTAAGCTCCTCGCGAAGTTCACGGGTAAGACACTGAAACGGCGTTTCGCCGGGCTCGGTTTTTCCTCCAGGGAACTCCCAAAGATGAGCGCAGGAGCCGTATGCCCTGCGGCAAATTAGAATTTTTCCGTTGCGGCGGATTATTGCCGCTGTAACTTCTCTCATTATCCCACCACCAGTTTGTTTGTTTTTCTGAGGTGTTTCGCCGGAATAGGCGAGTGAAGCCGCCCTGTGATGTTCATTGGCTTTGAACCGGTAACGGACAGAAAATCCGCAGTTCCAAGGAAAGTATAAGTCGCCGCTCCCAGCTTATTCGTTTTAAACTCGCGAACGAACAGCAACTCATGCGCTCCCATTAAACGGTGATTTATGTAACGCTGACCGGTTGGGCTGTCCTGCGAGGTTGTTCACTTGAAACAGCGTTTCGATTATGAAATAATCCTCGTACATCGTGGTATGCGAGCAGTCCTTTTCCGCCTTGTTTAACGTGATGAAATGCACGTCCACATTCTTGTCGGGGAGATATTTTTTACCTTCACGAACAGTATTCGGGCGCAGAAACCCCATTGCCGCAACGAAGCTGAAGCGGCGAAAAATCATCTTCGGTTTTCTGCGTTATTTCCGGCAGAATGTCCGCAAGAAATTCTATCCACCGCCGTGAATCTATCGCCGAAATTCTCGGTAGCGTTTTGATGATAATTTCTTCCATCGGCTCGGAGAAATCTTCCCGCACTCCCGCCATTACGCAAAGTCTTGAAAAGCTGTATTTTGTCGCATATATCGCGGATATGTCAAGATTGTAATATGCAAGAAAATTCACCGGAGTGAGCGGCATTCCGGTATCCTCGGTGAATGTCACCGGCTTTTTGATTATCGCATTACGGTTGCCGAGAGAGCGATTTATGTTGTCGAGAATGTACTCCGCCGCCTTTTCTCAAGCTGTAAATAATAGCCTTTCGGCAGGGAAACAAAGCCGTTTTTTATCTCGGACTGAACCGATTTTGAACTGTCGGAAAGCAACGCACAAAACTTCTCCTCAAAGAGGTATTTTCTGTTTGCCTGACCGATGAAATCCAACACAGTAAGGCAATATTTTCCCTCAAATAATCGCATACCACGTTCCAGTTGCTGTAAAAATACCGTGAGCGATTCGGTCGGGCGCAGGAAAAGTTTTGACAAAGCCGAGCACTCGTAGCCACCCCTATTCCATTTTGCGTCGGAAAGGTCAACGCTGTCGAAATTCCGAAGTATTGACACAGCTTTGCGGAATAACTTTTTGTAGCTTGACGAGGTGCGTTATGCCGAGGACAAGTAGCCGCTGGCGGAATTGCGGGATTGACAAACGGCGATGAAAGTGGTATAATACGAGAGGAAAGTCAAAACCCGATTACGCCGATTTCCGATAATGCAATAGAACGAGTACAAAAGATTAGCATATCGGGATATTCGGACGAACAATGCGATTTTATCCAGCAACAACATAAAGAATTGTTGAAATTTTCACGCGAAAACAATAATTGCAACGAAACAGCATTTGTTTTTCAAAAGGGATTGACAGGAAAGAGCGCGTTTTTAGGCTCCGATGACATACTTGACTTCGGGGACTCTTTAACAAACAAAGGCACAGATTTGTTTGTTATGCATAATCATCCGAGGAACGGTAGTTATTCTACAACCGATTTGGTCTTTTTTGCAACCAACAGCAATGTTAAAACGCTAACTATTGTAAATTCAACGATGTTATAGCAAATCAAAAAAATGTACTTCCGCAAAATGAAGCACAAGCAGATCGAGCTCTACATCAGCGAGCCTATCGAAAGCGATTCCGAGGGAAACGTGCTCACCATCGAAGATATTATTTCAAGCAACATCAACGTCGAGCAAATCGCAGAGCTAAAAATCGACTCGGAACGGCTGTACAGATTTATTCTCGAAGAACTCGATGAGCGCGAGCGTGAGATTATCTGCAAAAGGTACGGCGTTGCCGATGTGGACGGCTCGGTGTGCAGACCAATGACGCAAAAGGAGATTGCGAAAAAGCTCGGTATCTCGCGCTCGTATATTTCAAGGATTGAGAAAAGAGCGCTCGAAAAGCTCCGAGCGCGGTTTGAGATGAAATAAAAAACGCCCCGCAATAACAGCAGAGCGTTTATCTTTTGTTCTACACAATTTAACAACCGTTTATATCATTCTCTAACAATAAACCGTTCAATTTTTCCAAGCACATCGGCAATTTCGTTTTCGTCCGTGGAGTTGATTTTCAGCACAAGCGGCTTGCTCAAATCCAAGCTGAAAATTCCCATAATCGACTTCGCGTCAATAATATACCTGTCTGCGGCGATGTCGATGTCACATCTGCACAAGCTCACCGCGCTCACAAAATCTTTTACGTCATTAACCGATGACAGCCTGATTTTAACCTCAGTCATTTTTGCTCCTCCTCATTCTATCAATGATTTCCTCTGGTTGCGGCATTATCCTGAGCGCTCCCTTGCGTTCGGTAACCACTGCCGCCGCAGCATTTGCAAAGCTAAGCATATCCGAAAGCTCCTGCTGTAAGTAATCCCTTAACCCATATTCCAGCACCTTTGATAGTATTGCTCCGCAGAAAGTATCTCCTGCGCCCGTGGTTTCTATCGTTTTTGCAGGAGCGGCAGGAGCGTAAGCGCTGTTTTTGCCGGAATAAGCGCGGCTCCCGTTTTTGCCGAGCGACAAAAGCAAAAGCCCGATATTGTCGTACCTTTTGCGCAGTTGCTCCACAGCACGGTCAAAGTTCTGTTCGCCTGTAAACCATTGTATCTCATTGTCCGATATTTTGAGAATATCACAATTAGCTATTCCGTACGCAATTTTCTCCCTTGCGTGTTCAACACTATCCCAGAGATTATCCCGCAAATTCGGGTCAAACGAGATTATCAGACCGTTCTTTTTGGCGGCATTAACCGCTTTTTTCGTTGCCGCTTCGCAAATTTCTCCCGTCATTGAAAGCGAACCGAAGTGAAAAATTCTGCTCTCGGCAATAAGCTGCTCGTCCACATCACCCTCGTTCAGCATCATATCCGCGCCGGGGTTTCTGTAAAACGAAAACTCGCGGTCGCTGCCCGGCAGCGTGTGTACAAAAGCAAGAGTTGTGTTCACCGCCTTGTCCGTCACCAGACCATCGGTGTTTATCCCGACATCTTCGACAGTTTTTTTGAGTTGCCTGCCGAAAATATCATCGCCGATTTTGCCGATAAAAGCAGTCTTATATCCCAGTTTATTCAGCATAGCAAGGACATTGCAAGGAGCACCGCCGGGGTTCGCCTCCATAATCGGATTGCCCTGCGAGCTTGTTCCGTTCTCGGTGAAATCTATCAGCAACTCGCCAAGCGCGCAAACGTCAAATCTGCTCATAATCATTCCTCCATAACATACAGCTCGACGTTTCCTACAACCTTGTCCGAAAGGTCGTAAACTGTATTTGTAATGACATACTCGCCGCCGTTTATGAAAACCTCAATCATATTTTGGTCAACATAAGCCTCGATATCCGCGCCGCCGTTCAGCACGGGGGTTTCAAAGACATTCCGCAGCTCCTCGTTATTTCTGATAACACCGCTTCTGTCGGCGATAATTCTGCCCTTTTCTTTTCGGATAATATATCCGCCGATGTTCAGTTCATCGCCGTTCGAAAGGCTTGCCTTAACCATATAAATACCGTTTGGCGAGGTTGTCTTTCGGGTGAATTTCTCTTGAATATCGGGGTGCGGGTGAAAGAAAATGTGACCGTCTTTCACCTCGCAAACGCGTGGGATACTGAACATACCTATTGTGTTATTATCCGCAGGCTCGGGCATTCTCAGCCACGCCACAACTATCCGCCTGCCGTCCTTGTCGGTGGTGCTTTGCGGCGCGTACAGGTCAAGCCCGTAGTCGAGGAATTGATACTTGTTGCCGATTTTCATTGAGCAGGTTTTCTCGTCAAAATCAACCAGCGTGCAAACCGCCTGATTGCCGTATTGTGTACCCATCGGCGAAAAAATAAGCACATCTGAACCGCCAACCCGAAAATAATCGGGACATTCCCACATCCAGCCGCAGCCCTCTGCGGTTGCAAAACTCACATATTCCCAGTGGATAAGGTCGGCGCTTTTGTAAAACAACAGCCTGCCTTTTTTATCAACCGTACTTCCGAGAACCATATAAAAATTCCCGTCACCGCCGCGCCAAACCTTCGGGTCGCGAGTATGGGTTCTGTCGCCGATTTTGGTATCGTTAATCGGCGGGATAACCGTAGTTTTGTCATCGAAATTATCGAAGCTGAAACCGTCCGCAGACGAGATATGAAGCTGTGCCGCGGTGAATTTATCGTCAAGACAGCAGTTTGTGTTTTCGGGGTTTGGCGCGTCGTATCTCACACCGGTATATAACAAGTGCATAACCCCGTCCTTTTCGATAGCACTGCCCGAAAAACAGCCGTCCATATCGTCGGTTTTTGTAGGAAACAGCGCGATATCAAGGTGTTTCCAGTTCATAAGGTCGCTGCTGACAGCGTGTCCCCAGTGCATTCTTCCCCACCTGGGAGCATAGGGGAAATGCTGATAAAACAGGTGATATTCGCCGTTGAAGAAGATAAACCCGTTCGGGTCGTTTATCCAGCCTCTCGGAGATTTAAGGTGTATCTCGCTCATTTGATTTCCTCCTCAAAAAAGGCACTCTTCCGTTTCCTTGTCAAAGAAATGTATCTTCGAGGGAACGAACGTGAAATCAATGCTATCACCGACTTGGCTTATCTCATATTTGGAAACTCTTGCGACTGCAACCGCGCCTCCGAAGGTGAAATACAGATTGTTCTCGTTGCCCATAACCTCGGTGTTCTCGACAACCGCGCTCTGCTTTCCCTCGCCGTAAACCTCAAGATTTTGCGCGTCAAGCTTGATGTCCTCGCCGCGTATTCCGAGGATAAGACCGCTTGTTTTCCCGCCGAGCTGATTGATTATATTCTCGGAGAGCGGCATCTGCTTTCCGTCCGCAAATTTCACGGTGTTACCCTCGATAGTCACATCAAAGAAATTCATCTGCGGAGAACCGATAAAGCCCGCCACAAACTTATTTACAGGGTGGTCGTAAAGTTCCATAGGCTTTCCGACCTGCTGTACAACGCCGTCCTTCATTATAACAATTCTGTCCGCCATAGTCATCGCTTCAACCTGGTCGTGGGTGACGTAGATTGTGGTGCTTCCGAGCTGACGGTGGAGCTTGCTTATCTCGTTTCTCATACTCACGCGAAGCTTTGCGTCAAGGTTGGAGAGCGGCTCGTCCATAAGGAACACCTTTGAATCCTTGACGATTGCGCGCCCCAGCGCAACTCTCTGCCGCTGACCGCCGGAGAGGTTTTTCGGCTTTCTGTTGCGGTATTCCTCAAGACCGAGAATATCAATTGCCCAGTCGGTTTTGCGCTTGATTTCATCGCTCGGTACCTTCATATTTTTCAGCCCGTAGGAGATGTTCTTCTCAACGGTCATATGCGGATAAAGTGCGTAATTCTGGAAAACCATCGCAATTCCTCTGTCGCGGGGAAGAACATTATTCATTTTCTTACCGTCTATGTAAAGCTCGCCGCCCGAGATTTCCTCAAAGCCTGCTATCATTCGCAGTGTTGTGGATTTTCCGCAGCCCGAAGGACCAACGAAAGCGATAAACTCCTTTTCCTCGATATCGAGATTGAAATCGGTAACCGAATTCTTTGTCGCATTAGGATATTTTTTGCAAAGCCCTTTTAACTGAATGTAA
Organism: uncultured Clostridia bacterium; assembly: GCA_945829235.1. Classification (GTDB taxonomy): domain Bacteria; phylum Bacillota; class Clostridia; order Oscillospirales; family Ruminococcaceae; genus CAG-115. The sequence goes on from CALZUA010000005.1 coordinate 26,115, forward strand.
CTCATAATTAGCCCTCCTTTGAACCTGTCGAAACAACGCCCTCAACGATTTGTTTTGAGAACAGCGAATAGATGATGATAACAGGAATTGTTACCAGCGTAATAGCGGCAAGCGTTTGTCCCATTGTTGTATTTTCATTTGCGGTGATTGCGTTAAGACCTATCTGCGCGGTCAGCAGGTCGCTTGATGTAAACACCAGCGACGGCCAGAGGTAGTCGTTCCAGACGTTGAGGAACGTAAACACGCTGACGGTTGCCACAACGGTCTTTGACATCGGCAGAACCATTGTGAAGAAATACTTCACAGGGCCGCAGTGGTCGAGCTGTGCCGCTTCGTACACATCATCGGGCAGACTCACAAAAACTTGCCTGAACAGGAAGATGTTGAACGGATTTACAATCATCGGGAGAATGTAGCCGAAAATCGTGTTCAGCAGTCCCATTTTTGCGATGAAAAGGTAGTTTATCGTGATGATGGTTTCCGACGGAATAATCATCAGCATCATTATTATCAGTAGCCACTTATCCGAAAACGGGAACTTGATTTTCGCAAGAGCGTAGCCCGCAAGTCCGTTGACGATTATACCGAGAACGATGAGAAGCGCCGCGTATAAAAGCGTATTTCCCATATAGAGGAGGAAGTTTGTGTTGGTTAAAACGGAAACGTAGTTGTCGAAGAAATTTTCGCTTGGTACCGGCGGGATAAACGCTTGAACCGAGTTCATATCCGCTGTAATTTCTGCGTCCGGCTTGAATGAGTTTGCTATCATCCACACAACAGGGAAGAGGAAGAACAGCGAAAGCAGTATCATCGCTGCCACAAGAATTATTTTGAGAACTTTATTTCTTGTTTTCATTTTTGCCCTCCTTATCTTTCGTGAGAACATTCTGAATCATCGTTAGCACAATAACAAATATCACGAATACAACCGCCATTGCCGAGGAAAGACCGATTTCCCAGTTTACCGTACCTGTTTCGTAGATATCGTAAACTATCGTGTAGGTGGAGTTGGACGGACCGCCGCCTGTCATAACCATAGGCTGAACAATCATTCTGAAAGCGCCGATTGTTACCGTGATGAAAACGAATACGCAAAGCGGCTTCAGTTCGGGGAGAGTGATATCCTTGAATTTCTTCCAAGCGCTTGCGTGGTCCATTTCCGCCGCCTCATAAAGCGCGGGATTTATCGCCTGCAAGCCGCCGAGGAAGATTATCATCTGATAACCCATACCTTGCCAAGCGCTCATAAACGCGATTGACGGGAGAGCCTGGTCTGCGCTGTGAATAAAGGGCTGCGCGTCAAAGCCGAGATTTGTGAGAATGGTGTTGAGGATACCCTCGGGGCTGTAAATCTGCATCCAAAGTGTAGAAACCACGGCAAGCGACATTACCACGGGAATAAAGAACGCAACCTTGAAATATTTCTTGCACGCGGTGATTTTGTTTATCAGCAGCGCAAGTCCAAGCGCGCCGAAACATTGAACGGGAACGATTATCAGCACGAATTTAACCGTGTTTAAAAACGACTGCACAAACAAATCGTCGCCGAAAATTTTGGCAAAATTCTCGAACCCGACAAAATGCGTGGTATTCGGGCTGAGCGCGAAGTAGTCGGTGAATCTGTAAATCAGCGTGAGAATCATCGGAATGAACAGGAACAGCGTCAGCAGCACAAGTGCAGGACCGAAAAATGCCATTCCCATTATCGAGTTTCGTTTGTTCTTTTTCGTCATTTTCTTGTGTAGCGCTCCAGCTTTGCGCGTATCCTTTCTTGAGATTTGTTCAGCTGTTGGGTTGCGTCCATGCCGCTAATTGCGATGTTCTCAAGCGACTGCTGGAAGGACGAACTCAGCTGGGGGTATGCGGGAGTTTTCGGTCGCGGGTGACCGTAATCCCGAAGTTGCTCGTAAAGTGCCTTGTAATTTTCGTCGTCGGTAAATGCGGAAATCTGCTCATAAGCCGCATAGGTTGAGGGCATCGATTTTGTCTGATTGTACAATTCAAGACCGCTTTCCACACCGCTCATCCATTTCACAAGCTCGGTTGCACCCTCAACGTCCTTCGCACCGGAAGAAACTGCGTAAGCCCAAGAGCCTGTCGGTGTATAACGACCGCCGTCCCAATCATCGCCGACAATGTACGGCGCAACACCAAGCTCGATACCGGGATAGCTTGTGTAGATTGTGTTTACCTCCCAAGCACCGTCAAACTTGAATGCGGCGCGTCCGCTTTCAAAGAGATTTTGGATAGGCACGGAGGACATATAACCGTTGTCAACAAGACCTCTGAAATACTTCATTGTTTCAACGTTTTTATCGGAGTTGAAATAACCATCGGTTGTAAGACCGTCCTCGCTGACAAGGCTTCCGCCGTTTGCCCATATAAACGGCGCGTAGTAGTAAATTGTCGCCTCACCGACAGGGAATGTCATATCCAACGCGTAGCCGTTTTTCTCTTTCATTATCGGCTTCAGCTGTTCAAGAATATCGAGAAACTCGGAGAACGTCCACGGATTTCCCGCTTCGGGAACATCAATTCCTGCCTCGCGGAGAATTGCCTTGTTGTAGTAGAGCCCCACGCTTGATTCCATTGCACCGAGGGCGTAGAGCTTGTCGTTGAACGTACCCTGTTCGATTATCGAGTCAAGGTAAATTGATTTTTCTTCATCGGAAAGTTCGGCGAGCGGCTGTATAATGCCGTTTGCCGCATACGCCGCAACATTCGGACCGTCAACGGTAAGAACATCGGGAAGATTTCCCGACAAAACCGATGCATTCACCTTGTCGGAATAACCGCCGCCGCTGCCGTTTCGGGGGATAAACTCCACATCGGCGAAATACTTGCCGTTGTAGTGCTCGTTAAAGCTGTTGACCGATTTGAGATAAGCCTGACCCTCGGGAGTTTCTTCGATAATATGTACCCACAAGCTGATGTATTGCTCGCCCTCGTCATAGCCCTCTATATCGCCGGGGCTGACTTTTCGGCTGCAGCCGGACAGCATTGTCAAACAGACCGCCGCTGTCGCCAGAATGCTTAGGACTCTTTTCATTGCAACCACCCTTTCTGTATTTTGTTTTTCGTTTGCTCGTAACCGGTAAAGTAACCGGTTACTTTGCGATTTTATAATACAACATTTTGCAAGCATTGTCAATAGTTTTAACACAAGTTTATAGAAAGTCACAAAAAAATCTTCTTGTTTTGGTAAGATTGTACAAAACCGGTTACTTTACCGGTTAACCTATTGAAAAACAGACAGTTCTGTATTATAATAGAAGAGGAAAGAGGTGTTTCTTTTGAAAAAGAGTAAGGTAACATTTGCGGACATTGCCGAGTACACGGGATTTTCAAAAACAACGATATCCCGCTATTTTAACAATCCCGATTCCCTCACGCTTGAAAATCAGAGCAAAATAGCCGAGGCTCTCGAGGCACTTGATTACAAGGAAAACAAGCTTGCAAAGGTTCTCGCGAACGGAAAAACCGAGATAGTAGGCGTGGTTATACCAAATCTTTATATGCACTACTATTCCGATATACTTAGCCAGCTTATCTCCACATACGAGAAATACGGATACAAGTTTATTGTATTTACGGGCAACGAAAATCCCGATGCCGAGCGGAAATGTATCGCGGAACTGCTTGCGTACAATATTGAGGGGCTTGTTATGCTGAGCCACACAATTCCCTCGGAGGAGCTGAAGTCCTACAATATTCCCGTGGTAACTATTGAACGCGAGGACAAATTTGTGTTTAGCGTAAACACGGACAACTATATGGGAGGTGTGCAGGCGGCTAGTTTGCTTGTGAAAAGCGGCTGTGATATTGTTTTGCACGTCAACGGCGACCTGCCCGAGGATATTCCCGCGTTTGGCAGAATAAAGGGCTTTCGCGAATTCTGCGAAAGCAACGGCATTGCTCATCGGGTAATTCTCACCGACCTCGGCAATAATTTCGAGGAAAACCACGACAGGATACTCAGCCTTTTCAACGAGCTTGAGGAAACCTATCCCGATAAGAACGTTGGCGTATTTATGCCGAATGATACTCACGCAAATATTCTGCTGAACATAATTTTCAGAAAATACGGCAGACTGCCCGATAAATACCGTATAATCGGCTTCGACAACTCGCCCATTTCCCGTGAAGCGATTATTCCTATAAGTACGATAGGACAGCAGGTAGGAGTTATGGCTGACACTGCGATGGAGCTATTGATGATGCAGATTAACGAGAGAAGAAAGCGTAAGCCGACAGCGCTTTCCGAGCCGATTCACAAAATAATCACGCCTATTCTTATCAATCGGGAAACAACTCATTTGGGGCAACGCTGATAATTCGGACGCAGTAAACATAAACGTGCGGACGGCTGGGTGTGCAGACCGATGACGCAGAAAGAGATTGAGAAAAAGCTTGGTGTTTCTCGCTCGTACATTAAATGCACCGGCGTCAAAGCGGTTGCTGAATTTATTGAACCGACAACAATGGTTGAGTTGCTGTATCTCGGAGCAGGCATTTCCATTATAATTTGTCCGCTAAAGATAGTATTGAAGAAAAAAGCTGTAAAGGCGAATTTGCTCGTCCTTACAGCTTTTTGCTTATGTGTTTATAATTTCAACTGCTTTTCTCCAACACACTATGCAACACCTCAATGATTTCATCAAGGTTTATGGGCTTGGAGATGAAACCGTTCATACCACATTCTGCCGCTGTTTTTTTGTCCTCGTCAAAGGCGTTTGCTGTCATAGCAACAATAGGCACGGAAGCAAGCACAGTATCTTCCAACGCTCTTATGTTCTTTGTGGCTTCATAGCCGTTCATAACAGGCATTTGAATATCCATAAGCACAAGGTCGTATTCTCCATGCTTTGACGAGGAAATTGTATCTACCGCTTCCTTGCCGTTTTCGGCGGTATCTACGATAAATCCGTATTCGTTCAGTATTTCAAAAGCAATCTCACGGTTAAGGTCGTTATCCTCAACAAGCAACAACCGCTTACCCTTGAAATTCTCAACCTCAACCACGGCTGACGTATCCTGCTTTGCATCGGCTTCTCCGAGCGCATTCAGCAATGACTCACGCAGGTCGGACATAAACATAGGCTTTGCACAAAACGCGGTAACTCCTGCGGTTTTTGCCTCAGCCTCAATATCCGTCCAATCGTATGCAGTCAGAATAATTATCGGAGTATTATCGCCGAGAGAGCGTATCTGCCTTGTTACCTCGATACCGTTCATATCGGGCAAACGCCAATCTATGATATATGCACGGAAAGCATCGTCGATTGCAATAGCTTGCTTTGCACGGAGTACGGCTTCCTTACCCGATAACGTCCATTCAGACCTCATACCTACACGCAGAAGCATTCTTGCAACGCTGTCGCAGGTATCAAAATCATCATCGACAACAAGAGCCTTTAAGCCCTCAAGGGACTTTATTCTGACATCGTGTTTAATCTCAGCCTGCAACCGCATTCTGATTTGGATAATAAATTCCGTGCCCTTATCCTGCTCGGTATGCACCTCAATAGTACCGCCCATCATATCTATGATGTTCTTTGCAATAGACATACCAAGTCCCGTGCCTTGTATCTTGCTTACGGTGGAGTTACGCTCACGCTCAAACGGATTGAAGATGCGCTCCGCAAACTCCTTGCTCATACCGATACCCGTGTCTTTTACACGGAATTCGTAAAGACCGGTTTCTTCCGATTTACTTTCAAGCTGAGTTATCCGCACCGACACAGTGCCGCCCGGCGGGGTAAACTTAACCGCATTCGACAGCAGATTAAGCAACACCTGATTAAGCCTGACCTTATCGCACAAAACATTCTCGTTGACAACATCAAGAGTATCCGTATACAGCTCAAGCTGTTTTGCGTGTATCTGTCCGCTGATAATTGTACGAAGGTCGTGGAGAGTGTCGGAGAGGTTGACCTCGGTTTCCTCAAGGTGATAACGGAGTAGGCTTCGCTTCCGCCCTTGCTGTGAACCGTGTTGGAGTATGCCTTTTCGGAGGTGAGAACAGTTTCGGCTGTGTTCGCCTTTGGCTGACGAAGCTGTGAGTCGGAGGCTTCATAAGCCTGTTGTGCATTGTATTCACCGGTAATCATCTTTGAAACCACGCCTTTTGAAATGGAGAAGAAATCGTTGGAGGCAATACGGATATACATGTGATTTTGCTCGATTGTGGGCTTTAAGTTTGATAAATGGTCGGTAAGCTTCATACCAACATTCTTGCTGTAGCTAAGAACATTCTGTCCATTGGCAAGCACATTCTGCGCTTCCTCGGAGAGCATAGTGTTAAGGATTTTCATTGCCTTTGCACGACGGGATTCATCATTTTCAAGATTTTTGTTCAAAGCCACCTGAAAGTTTGGTGTGGTCATCAGCCATTGCTCTCCGTTCTGTCCGAAGTACGGCAGAAGAACAGTGTCCATACCTTGACTCTGGTAGTTAAGAACAAGTCCGGTCGTGTCGCCAATCATAGCTGCCTCACCTTTTGAGAACATATTAGCCAAAGGGTCATAGTCAATCTGAAGCTTGTCGGGCGTAAGGTTAACGTCCTTTATGAATTTTTCCATATTATCAAAAACGGTATGCCAGATGTTATCGTCAAGCCCTACACGCTCTGTGCTTGCGGGGTCGGAATAAGATGTGCGCCAGACAGAACCTTCAACAGAAGTAAGTTCCGGAACAGACAAGCCCTGCAGAAGCACCATACAGGTATAGTCGTAGGAGAAATCATCGACATAGCCGCGGATTCCAACCTTTTCAAATTCCTGACAAGCATATACAAAGCTGTCGTAATCCGTGGGTAAAGGGATATTATACTCCTCAAACAGAGCCTTGTTTGCAACAAATCCGTGTACATCGGCGCATACGGGCAACCAATTCACACTGCCATCATCGTTGGTAAAGCTTGCTATGTAATTATCATAAACTGCTCCTTCTTCGGAGGTGGTGGATAAATCCATAAGGCTGTCTTTAAGGGGAGAAGCGTCGTGCAGAGCGAAACGACAGCAAGTGATTATATCGGGCAGCGCACCGTTTTCGTTCATAAACTTGTAATAATCAAGGTCGTTATTACCTACTATAAACTGAATGTTAACGTCAGGGAGCTGTGACTGGATATACGGAGCGTATTTTTCATACAGCACCGTAGTCCACAAATAAACGGATATAGTTTCCTTGTCCTCGTTCTCGGTTGTGGCATTACAGCCCGAAAACAGAGTTACAGTCATCACAACCGTTGTCAAAGCCGATACGATTTTCTTGAAAAAGCTTTTCTTCATTTTACTTCCTTCTTTGCAGAACCAACTAAATACATTTTGTGCCAAGCAAAAATATACAAACACACTTTTGTTATAACACTTTATTAAATATAGATTTATATATTTTTGGCATTTTGTCGTTTTTTGTAGTTTTTTACGGACATATCATAGCAACTTTTCCGAGCGAAAAACGCGCGTTGCCAACACAAGAGAAGAAGAAATCATCGATGCGTAAATTTATCACGAAAGCATTGATTTTTTGGGAATTATATGTTATAATTATTTCACAAGAAAATACAGAAAAATGAAAGGTCAAAAAAATATGAAAACAACGTTGAAAGCAAGACTTATGCGCCTTTGCACAATAGCGGTTTCCGGCACGGGTGTTCTTCTGACGGTTTTGTCCGCGGTTGCCTCATACAATGTTACATACAAGAATAACACAACGCTTGGTGAAAGAATTACCCAAAACTGCGCCGCGTCGATATCCGATGAAATCAGTTTTCTTGAGGAAAGTCTTGCCTCGGCGGAGCTGTCTGAGGACGGCGATTCGACATTTGACTGCGTGAGCTTATGGGACGACGCCGGATATAAAATCGCAAACGGTGAGTCTGTTGTTGCAAAAATGAATGACGGCGATTTTGCAATACTTCCCATGGCAGAGTGTGACGGCGATATTGTAAACCTTGCGGCATACAAGAAAGACGGACAGGTCATTGTCGGAGAGCTATCGTATGATTATCTGGGCGCTTATCTTGATGGAATTACAGACACGGAATTTGCGTTAGTAACCAACAGTGCGGGCGATGTTATCGTAAGCTCGGAGGAAAACTATCGGAATACGGGATTGAACATTTCTGCGCTCGGACTTGACAAGGCACTGGGATTTCTTCAAAAAGGTGAGAAAGGCTTTTACACGGCTGCCTCTCCTGTTATGGACGGAAAGAAGGCGCTGATAAACTATTCCGTTATCGGCGACACGGATTATTTCATCGTCTATGCGGCTGATTTCGACCATTTGTTTGCGGCGTATTACAATATGCTTATATTGCTTGGAGTTTCAATGGTTGCTTGCATAGCAGTTTCTATAATTGCAACAATTATTGTTTCCAAAAATATTCTTAATCCTGTGGCAAAGGCAACAGACCGACTTGTTAAGCTCTCGGACGGCGACCTTTCAAGCGAATGTGAGCTGAATAATCGCGGTGATGAAACTCAGGTGCTTGCAGAGGCACTTCAGAAAACAGTCGGTGTTCTTTCGTCATATATTAAGGATATCGACAACGTTCTTTCTTCGATAAGCGAGGGCAATCTGAATGTAAACAGCTCGGTTGATTACAAGGGAGATTTTGTGGGAATAAAACATTCGCTTGACGGGATAGTTAATCGTATGCGTGAAACAATGATTGCGATAAATTCTGTCAGCAAAAAGGTTTTCACGGATTCGGAAAATCTTTCGTCCGGCGCACAGTTGCTTGCGGATAACACCTCCAGTGAGGCTTCTGCGATTCAAGAAATTACCTCGATGACCGAAGGAATTGAAGCGGACGCTGTAAAGAATACCGAGATTACCGGAAAAGCGTCAAAGTTGCTTGAAAGTGTTCTGGACGACATCGATGAGGGCGGAAATAATATTGTTGATATGACGGAAGCGATGAACGATATAAAGAACGCCTCGGACGAGATACAGAGAGTTATTGCAATTATCGAAGATATCGCATTCCAGACAAATATTCTTGCGCTTAATGCGTCTATTGAGGCGGCAAGAGCAGGCGAGCTCGGAAAGGGCTTTGCGGTTGTTGCAGATGAAGTCAGAACGCTTGCAACAAGGTCCTCCGAGGCGGCGGCTGATACGATGAAGCTGATTGAAAACAGCACCGAGGCTGTTTCGAGAGGCACGGAAATTGCAGGGAAAACGCAAGGCTCGTTTGAAACAATAACAGAATCCACAAAGCAGTTTATGGTGCTTATGGAGAACATTTCCTCTGCCTCCGAAGAACAGACAAAGGCAATCCGTGAGATAAACACGGGGCTTGATAACATTGCCGCAACCATTCAGTCCAACACGGCGTCAGCCGAAGAAAGCGCCGCCGCAAGTCTTGAGCTCAAGGCGCAGGCGGATATTCTCAATGAACAGGTTTCAATGTTCAAAATATAATTTGCAAAAAACGCGAAAAGCTCCGTGCGCGGTTTGAAAGAGCCTGAATAATCAAAAGTGAAATACGAATAATATGTAGCCGCAAAGCTGACTTCAACATAAATAGTCGGCTTTGCTTTTTTATATTGGTCGTCCTTGTTTATCATACCCACAGTCAACAACAAAACAATTCGAGTGAGCAAGGCAAGCGAGGTTTAGATTATTTGCGTAGCGTGGATTACCCCTCTATGCTTGCGTGGATAACGATAAAGCAGGCACCGTTGTTTCTTTGGACAAAGGGCAAGACCTGCCTGCTTTGGTTGATGATGTTTGTCGGGAACTTAATATGGGTTTCTTGAAATCAAATCCGCTGTTTTCGACTACAATAAACTGTTTAAGATAGCGAGGTAAAAGTATGTGTTATTTTGTCGTTGATACATATATTGATGAAGAAAAAGGTCGCGGAGCTTATGACGAGTACATCGAGAGTGTTGTGCCGATTGTTGAGAGCTACGGCGGCGAGTATATTGTTCGTTCCGAGAAAATCACTTCTTTGTCGCCAAATAGAAAGTGCGAATGATAAACTTGCAATTTATCAGTCTGTCTTATGGAACAAGAACAGCGTTTAAATGTTGTTTTTTGCAACTTTAACAAATCGCCCTCTGTTGCCGAAACAGAGGGTGAAACAATATTGCGAAATAGTATCTGCAAGTGGTTGAAAGCAACTTTTCTACGCGGAAATTTTCGTGTTGTGCGGACAAAAATGTATCTCAACGATGTTATTGCTAATTCCATAGAATTTATTGAAATATGCAAAAAATTGAACAATAATGTCGAAAGTTTGTATCTTGCGGATAACGAAAATTTTGTTAAAGCTCGTCGCTGTCAAGAACCACTGTAAACGGTCCGTCATTGACGAGCGCAACCTTCATATCCGCGCCGAATTCTCCTGTTTCAACAACGCCGATTTCCTCTTTACATTTGTCAATTATATATTCATACAGCGCTTTTGCCATATCGGGCGCACCCGCTTTTACAAATGACGGACGGTTGCCTTTTTTGCAGTCTGCATACAGCGTAAACTGCGAGATAAGCAAAAGCTCTCCGCCCACGTCCTTTAACGCAAGATTTGTCTTTCCGTTTTCGTCTTCAAACAGCCGCAGGTTAATCATCTTGCGAATGATTTTATTCGCAGTTTCCTCGGTATCTCCCTCGCCGACTCCTATAAGAACCATAAAGCCTTTTCCGATTTTTCCTTTAATCTCACCGTTAATTGTAACGCTTGAGCTAGTTACTCTCTGAATGACAAAACGCATTTTCTGTTCTCCTTTTTGCACAATTTATATTATAATTATAGCACATTCAAAGCGAAATTTCAATACATTACAGCAAAAGCCGGCAAAGTTGGGTTCGGCGTCACGCCTCAATACGCATTCGTAAAGCTGCCTTTTCTGAGAAATTTTGGGTGCATTTGTAGTTATTTATTGAAATTTTCATTTGTTTGTGATATAATAAACTTATTGTAAAGCGGAATTATTTGTAGATAGTACACCAAACCAAATTGATGTTTAAGGAGGACGGCATGAGAGTATTCGACACATACCGGTTCAATATTGCGGACAAGGTGAAGTTCAAGGACACGCAGCCTTATCTGAAAAATATGCTCGAGGAGCTTGGATTTAGCTGGTCTGACCTTGCTTTTTCAGCTGATTCTGTAAGCAGTGACCCGGTGATAGCAAAAACACTGGAAAAATTCCCGAAGCTGAAAAAATACTACCATTCCACGGAAAACGGTCCGACAGTATGCAGCTATACAGAAAACTGGTTTAACGGGGAGCTTTTTGCCGACAAATCGGATTATGACGATATATTCACGCTGTTCTCAAAGATACCGCGCCCGTTAAATATCGCGTTCGGGCATATTCTGCTGAACGGAGTAAACTGGTTCGGAGAAAAGTCCTCCGCACCTGCTCCGGATTGGGCTTGGGAAGAAGCAGACCTATCAAAGCTCTCGTATGTACACTACTTTTCCGACTTTATTGCCCAGCACCGCAGCTTCGATGACGGCTTGAAATACAACATCATATCCGTTTGCATTGAAACCACAGCAACCCCCGAGCCGCGCGATTCCTCCGCAGTAATCGAAAAGCTGATACCCTATCTCGGCAATCCTGTAAGTTCAAGCACTAACTGTGTTTTTTCAAAGGAAGATTTCCTAAGATACAAAGAGCTTTCGAGAGAGCACTCTGAATATCTCCGCAATCTTATGACGAATACCCTGCCGAATCCCAAAGACTATCCCTATCCTTCAGAACATATCCAGCCAATACCTCATCTTGCGGATTTACCGACTATGAAAAAAGCGTTCGCCGGAACAGGCTTCACGCATAAAAAGGGTAATCCCGGCTGGCTGGGCGAGTACGACTGCCGCGACAGCCACGGACACTTGCATCAGGCGTATATCCAGAAGCTTTCCGATGGGTGTACATTCCGTGTTTGGCTTGAGATGCGCGGACACAACTTTGAAATCCGGACTCCTATCGAACTGGATTACCATATGAAAGAGGAGGGCGAGTCGCTCCCGATACTTCGGGAATTTGCGCTACTCTGCGCCAAAATCCGTGACGAATACGGCGACAAGCTTGCAGAAGATTTCGGCGATACCCCCGAATGGTACTACAAATCTAAATTTTGAGTTCTAACCGTTAGAATAATGCTGTCCTAAAAGCAGAAGCAGGTTGTTGCCGCAAACGGCAGTCAGTATCTGGAGGAAAAGCGCACAAAATTCAAGGAAATCGCAAAATACAACAAGTCAAACCGTAAAAAATAGTTTGTGTAGATTTCCCGAAACAACTCTACAATACAGATTCCCGAAATCTATGATAAAATAAAACTATCAAAAACAGCATTTCGCAAACGAGGAAGAATCAAGCACATCTGCTTCGAGCAGCTCTGAAGAAAACACCTCGGCTTCTTCAAGTTCATCGGAAGCCGAAAGCAGTTCGTCAAGCAGTTCGGAAAGCTCAACAAGTGCTTAAAGTTCGATCAGTTCGTCTAGTTCAAGCAGACCTACAAATCCTCCTAAAGACGAGGAATATGTAATCATTGCCGGCGAGAGGTATGATATCGCGACGACGACTTATTATGGTGCTTTTTGGGGTCAAGAGTTATCGGACGAGGATTTAAAATCAATTGGGAAATTAAAAAATGTAACAAGGGTTACAATAGAACAAAACACTCTTACAGACATTTCGTTTCTTGCAAATCTGAAAAAGCTTACAAAACTTGAACTGTCTCTGAATTCAATTAGTGATATTACACCACTTGCAGGACTTACTAATTTAAAAGAAATATGGTTAAGTAGTAATAAAATAACCGATATCTCTCCGCTTGCAGGGCTTACAAACTTGGAAAAACTGTATTTACATACTAATGATATCAGCGATGTTTCTCCGATTGCTTTAAATTCGGGTCTGAAAAAAGAACTGTGTAAACACGAATAATCCCGAAAAACGTAACAATACTAAATACGCAGCCAAACAGGGCAACGCTGGGGAGCGCCCCGACGCAGTTGCAAGATATACGGTGAAGAGCAGCGGAGCAATTCGCTGCTTTTCAGACTTCACCGGTATTCTTCAGCGGATAAACCCCGGGGGTACGGGGTGGTCTCCCCCTGTGGGGGAGGTGTCACGAAGTGACAGAGGGGCTGACCGACAGACCAGAGCCCCCGAATGCCGTTAAGCCGCGAACCTGTCCTCAAAATAATTCATGAATTGAGCGTAAGCCAGCCCCCAGTCGCGCACCGGCATAGTCCATTTCTTGGAGATTTCGGCAACGCTCATATAAACGACCTTGCGAATAGAGTCATCGGTCGGAAAAATCGACTTGGATTTGGTGAATTTCCGTACCTTCAAGCGGACGGTTCTGCCACTCGTTGACTTCGGGAAGAATTTTGTCGGTTATCCTCGAAACCAACCCTTGCGAAATTTCGGTTCCGTAGATTTGCTTTATCGTATCTTCGATGTCACGTTGTTACATACCTTTCGCATACATTTGCAAGATTTTCTGTTCAATCTCGTCGGTTCGTGTCTGTCGTTTTTCGATGACTTTTGGCTCAAATTCTCCGTTCCTGTCGCGGGGAACAGCGATTTCGCACTCGCCATAATCGCTGATTATGGTATTTTTGCCGTAACCGTTGCGGCTGTTTCCGGAGTTGTTACCGGCAACAGAGTTCTTCTCATAGCCGAGATGCTCGTCCATTTCTGCCTCAAGCATCTGCTCAATCGTACCGGCAAAAAGCCGTTTCAACTTCGCCTGAATATCTCCTGTTGTCCGGCAATCCGCCATCAGCAGCTTTACCAGTTCCATCTCTTTTTCGTCCAGTCCGTGTGTTCTTTTCATGTGTAATACCTCACTTTCTTGTGGGTATTATTGGCATTTACACGGTTCGATATTCAACCTCTTATTCCGAAATGGACAGAAAATTACCGGCTTTCCATTTGACTTATTTACGCTCTTGTCTGTTTATGGCTTGTTCAGCTCAGCCAGCAGTTCCGAGCGATTTGCACAGCCGGTCTTTTTTAAGATGTTACGAACATGAAACTTTACCGTGTTTTCGGAAATAAATAATTTTGCTGAAATTTCACCGTTAGAAGCACCCTTTGTGATTAGGGTGAGAACTTCCGTTTCTCTTGAGGACAGTTCGTATTTTTTGATAAACGCAGTCAGGCGTTCTTCGGGGTTCGGTAATGACTCGGAAACAGGCATATACAGCTTGTTGTACAGCGTGAAGAAAACCACAAATGCCGCAACGAAGCATACGCTGGATACTGTTACAAGTGGAATGAGCTTGTCGTTAAGCATAATTCCTGCTAAATTACCCCCTGCGTCGCCTATTCTGCCAAACATCAACCCAAATCCCGCAACATAGAAAAGTTCTCCGTTCATTCGGGCAATATCCGAGAATAAAACCACGCGAAATACCGCAAGAAATCCAAAGAACAAATAACCGAGAATCCATATAACAATACTTACGTTTACTTCATTTGACAGAGCAATCATTGCAAACGGGAAAAACAGCGCCGCAAGACAGCTGATTGCCCCGAACTTTCTGCTTCGGTCGCCGATAATTCCTGCTATTATCAGACCAACCGCATAGAAGGCTCTGGAAAACTCAAGACTGATTCCCGAGGAAATATCCGCCATCGGAAAATAAAATCCAATCCCGCGTGTCAGACTTACCAACAATACGGTAAGTCCTGCCAAAGCCAAGGTGCCTTTTGACACGCTTCCTCCCGTAAAAGAAATTTTTTCCGAACGCAAAAAATCTTTTTCCGTGATAACAAGTCCGATTGTAATGGAAACAAAAATACCATAGGTGATAAGCGCGTATCCCGAGCGGAGGAAATTCGAGTTGTTCGCAAGAGAAAGCAACCACGAAAATATACTGGACGCGGCGTATGCTCCGCCAAAGACAATTGACCTATATTTTTGCTCAACCTTTGCCGCAAGTAAAGCGAGATAAAATCCCGCGATTATTCCGTGAAACAGGTTCATCAGGTAGCCAAAAATCAAGATTAACAGGAAATTTTTGGATAAAGCGGACAGGATAATAAACACGAAATCCGTGGCTATGCTGGCAATGAAAACCGATTTCCTTGAGAAAAAGTCTTTTTTCCGCTTTGTTAAAATGCTGAATACAAATAGCCCAATCGCCTGAAATACATATCCGATTACTTCCGTGAGCCAATCCACCGCCGAGGCTTCGGCAAAATTCATTAAATTATAGAGCCATGTTAAATATCCCGCCGATGTCCAGAGGAAACATAGTGCAATAATCACACTACACCTAAGGTTAGTATAAAGGGTAGTGCGCGATTCCTTTGAGCTTTTTAATCCATCGGTAATGTTCATTTAGCTATTCTCCTATGCAATTGTTAATTTAACTCTTTAGTCTATTATAGCGCATTTGTTTTGAATTTTCAATAGGTTTAAAGCAATTTCAGCCCACCTACACCAAAACTACCCCTATTTTTTCACGCTTTTGTTCAGCAATATTATACCGTGGGGTAGTAGTAAACAATTCCAAAAAGTTGTGATATTTAATTGTAGGTTCGTGGCATTGAAAGTTTTGATTTACTTGACAACTTCCCATAATTCGACCGGATTGCAAATTGAACAAGCCGATGTGTATATTTTTTCATCGCTAATCGGAATGTTCGTTGTTGGGAAAAGCTCGTCTGCTGTAAATTTCTCAAAACCAACGGTTTTTACAGTGCCGTTTGCAATGTCAACAACCGAAACCGAGCCTTTAGGGTCAACCGTACCGTCTGCGTAGCCGTTTCGCGGTTCACCCTCGTTTGCAGTGAGTATTGTCGAATTATCTGCAAAGATAACCATATCGGGTTGAACGCCGACGCTGTAAAGAACGGGATTTACAAACTCACCGTTTTCACCGAAAGAAAATACCGCAACCGCGCCGTTTTTGGAATAATCCTCGTGCTGAATACAAGCGGCAAGCTTTGTTTTGTCGGGCGAAACCGCAACGCTTGTTATATCGCCGTAAACGAAGTCACCGAGATTTTCCGCCTTTGAAACAAGCTCTTTCACGTCAAATTCTGTACCGGAAAGCTTTGCGACATCATCGCTTTTTTCCATTCCGCCGACATTGATAGCGGCAATTGCGCCCTTAATTCCGCTAACTGCGTAAGCATAGCCGTTTACCTTGTTAAAGACCACAATTTCCATACTTCCGCCGTCCGCGCTTATTGCACCGGAATCGTATCTTGCAACAAGCTCTGCCGAAAGAGCGGCGTTTTCGTTTTCAAAGCCTGCGGGTTTCTCCGCATAAGCGCAAACCGCGCTTGCCGATAAAATCAGTCCTGCCGATACTGCGGCAGGACTGATTTTTTGGTCAAGCTAATCTTATCACAATTTCCGGTTGCTGTCAATGAATTTTACCGAAATTTAAGCTCCTTTTACAAAGATTTAACAGGCTTTTCTTGTCGGGAAACACACAGCATCAGGTGAAAACAGAGCGGCTTCTCACCGCTCTTTTTGTATCATATTTTTGCTCTTTTCTTAAGAGATGTTATTTCTAATCTGTATAATTATCGAAATATCGCGGCTTGCGGTATTTTTTGTCACGGCAGATTGACTTTTGTAACCTTCTGTTCACCGCAGTAAAGCAGTTCATACTCAAAACCAATCGCGGCAAGTTCCTCGCAGAACGCGTCAAAATAGAGATTTTCCTGCCATTGCTGAGTGATGTTCAGAAAGAACGAATTGTTCACCGACATCACTTCAATAAAAATGCTTTCACTCGCGTTTTCAACCTCTGCCTCGGTGACATAGCGTTCGGCAGCACCAAGCTTAGCGGGTCCCACATAGCTCACACCAAAGGTTGAGGTGTTTTTGTAGTTGCTCATAATTTTTTGCATAAACTGCTTCTTGCCTTCAACCGTGGGGATTTGGGCAATTGCCGAGTATAGCTTTGTGGAATTTTTGATACCCGCCAATAGCCGATTGTGGTCGGATAAAAGCAGGAGCTTTCCTCTTAAAGCCGTTGCTTGCACCGCAAAAGGCTTGTCTTTAATCTTGCCGCTGTAAGGCAGATAAGCAAGTGTTATCGTAGAGCCTTTATACATCGGCGCGTCAAGAGCCGGCCGAAGATTCATCGCCATTCCGGATATAATCGGACGCTTGTTTTGTGGATTGAGCTTGTCGATAGCACGGCTCATCAGCAACGAGAACAAAACGCCCGGCGTGCCGTCCTGAGTGCGGCAATATTGGATAACCTGTTTTTCCGACAAACGAAGCTGATAGCACTTTCGGTTGCTTAAAGTTATACGAGGGTCATCGAACAGACTGAGTGCGGGAGAATTGCTCGGTGTTTTCACCTTGACGGAAATTTCATCTTCATTTGGAAGCCTGCGCTCGCCGCTCATTATCTTTATGTAGGGGTTATCCCATTCATACTGCGGTATTGAGCCGTCGTTTATTTGTACACCGTCAGCCGGTAGGGAAGCGTCATAGCGTTGTTGGCAGTAGTAGTAAAGCAACGTGCGCGCAAACCTCATTGTGCCGCAACCGTCCGAAAGTCCGTGAAACACATTGAGCCAAATTAAATCCTCCCAAAAGCTTATTGCCAACAGATAACCGTTGGAAGCATCACCGCCAAGCTCAATCGGCTCATTGGTGTGCCTTACCACGAACGGCTCACTGTTCTTCACGAGCACATATTCCTGTTCGGTTCGACTGCACCGCACGGCATAGTAAGGGTAACGCTTCATCGAAAGCTCTGCCGCTTTTTGTAGCAATTCGCCGTCCACCGAGTCTTTAAGACGAAACTTGATGCGATAGGTCTGCGGATTTTCTTCATACGAACCATAGAAATATGTTGATTCACAAATTATTTTTTCCATATCATTCTCTCCTTTAACTATATTTGATTCTACACTTTTCTTTCAATTATTATACAATTATAAGCGTATTATGTCAAGATTTTAACCCCTTAAAACAGTCAACATCAAGCTTAAAATCAACTCGGAGCGGCTGTATGGGTTTATTCTCGAGGAACTTGACGAGCGCTCGAAAAACTCAGGGCGAGGTTGCTTATTTTTATGATTGCCCGCGATTCAAAAGCATCGCGCAGGTTTCCTCCGCCCAGCTGTACTGTTTCATATATTCACCCCTGAAAGGCGGCTCGCCGCACTGCAAAAAGCGGAAATAATCACAATCCACAAGCTCGGTATTCAGCGAGTAGCTATGTATTCCCGAGCGCAACAGAACATCTTCCACACCAACGCTTTCCAGTGTTTTCCGAAGGTCGCTGAACGCTTGCCGCAGGTAATTCATATTTTTGATATCGTCGGTGTTTTCCTGCCAGATAATCGCGCAAATCTGCTTTGACGTAATCCCCGAGCCGAAACGGTCGGTCAGAACCGCCAGCACCTCTTTTGCAATGGAACGTTTAAAGGTAAGCGGTTTTCCGTCGGCAAACACCTCAAATGTGCCGAAACAGCGTATTGTGAGCAGTTTTTTCGTTTTGACGGTCAACTTGATATGGTCAATTTCCCGTTGAACAGCCTCAGCGGTAATCGGCTTCATAAGATAACCCGAAACGTGTATTTTAAACGCGTCAACGGCATACTCGGAATGTCCCGTGCAGAAAACAATCTTCATTTTCGGCTGTATTTCCAAGAGCTTTTCGGCAAGAGCAAGCCCGCCCATTCCGCGCATACTTATGTCCAAAAATGCGACATCTGCGGCGTTTTCTTTTGCCCATTCAAGCGCGGCGGAACAGCTTGTAAATTCGGTTACTCCGTCAATATCGGGAGAGGCTTTAACTGCCGCGGAAAGCGCGTTCAGCATAAGCCGCTCATCATCTACAGCGAGTGCTTTCATCACGAAACCTCCTTTGGAATAGTAATAACAGCGGTTGTCCCGCAACCCAACTTGCTGTCCACAACAAGCGTGCCTTCGCACATTGTTTCGATGCGTTCGCGGATATTTTTTATCCCGATGTGTTGCTTATCGTCAAGCTGTTCGTTCACGTCAAAACCAACCCCGTTGTCGCTCACTTTTACGCAATATTCATCATCGGTTTCATAAGCGGAAACGGTGACGCTGCCGCCTTTTTCCAAGCCCATCAGCCCGTGTTTTATTGCGTTTTCCACGAGTGGTTGAACGGACAATGCGGGCAGGAAAAAATCATCGCACCGCACATCAAAATTCACGGTTATATCGGGAAACCGCACCTTCTCTATGTTGACATAATGCCTGACGTGCTCGAGCTCTCGGCTTAAAAGAATGGGCTTGTTGTTACCAAGCTCACTGAAATTTCCGCGAAGATACTGCGAAAAATCCCGCGTGAGCGTAGCCGCCTTTTCGGGTTGTTCAAGACATAATTGACATATCGAGCCGAGCGTGTTGTAGATAAAATGAGGTTGGATTTGGCTTATCATTGCGGCAATACGTTGTTCCGTGAGATTGCGTTCTTTTTCGGCAAGCTTGATTTCAGTTTGAGCCAATCGCCGCATAGTTTCGCGTTGAAAAATGATAAACATTATTATGAGAGAAAGCGTTGTGGCTATACTTAACGGAGTCGCGTCCCAGAACAACAGCAAGGGCTGAACAGCCACCGGCAAAATGCTGAACGACAGCAGCGAGAGCGTTCCCCGCAAGGAAAGCGCCTTGTGATGACTGATTACAATGCTCATTGCAATCAACATTGTGACAATATCCAGCACCCTTACCAGCCAATACAATGGACCATCTGTATAACAACCGTTTTCGTCAACTCCGAACAGCATTTCGTTAAAGAGGGAAATTATTATCAATATAAAATATACGCCGCAGATACAGGCATTGATATGCACCATAATTCGGTGAACCTTATCGGTTTTCTCGCTGATAAATTCCAGCAGACAGTAGCTGTACAGTACGATAAGTATCGCTCCTCCGCCAAATGCACATAGCTCCGATATTTTCAGCAACGCAAGATTTTGTGTATTTCCGCCAAAAAACCATAGCCCCGTTTCTCCGAGCAGGGTTATAATATTATCCGCAAGAAGCGCGATGAACAGTTTTATAAACGGTCGTTTCGGGGTATTGTCGGCGGCTGTTCCGACAAGCAGCGCCAGCGTAACCAGTATTGCGAACAGATACAGCCCGATATTCAGAGAAATATTTTCGTTGAAATCCACCGCGGAAACACCGCCTTTTCAATTTTTATTTCATTATACTCCATTAAATCGGGAAATTCAAGTAGGTTGAATAATTTTGTTGCTCTCGGTAATATTCAGCCTTAACCTTTAGAACGGGAGAAATGCTCTACGGCTAAATTATCCGGCAGATTTCGTCAAGCACCTGACAAGCAGTTTTTTGAACGACATCAGAAGTGATTATGTAAACTCATGTAAGCAGATATACAGCGAGCAAAAGAATCTTGAAACATTCGATGCAATTTGGAACATAATTCCGTTTTATTTTCCCTCATAAAAATACCGATACAAGCTCCTTGCAAACGCTTCGTAAACCTTGTCCATATCGGCGCGGATATATCGATAACCCGCAGGGTCGCCGACATACGCTTTCGGAACTAAAGCAATATTTTCAGCATTTCCCTCGTTCCATTTGCGGCGGTCATCACCCTTGAGCATTGTCGGTTTTAGCCCGTCAAGCTTTTCTTCGCGAACCATATCGGGACAAATATCCAGCATTAACGCTGTTTCAAACGCCGCCGCGTGAATATCAAACTCGTCCTCGGGCCATTTCTCGATTTCAAATGCTTCGTCAAGTTGCATCGGCGCAATCTTGATAAGATAATCCTCATCGCCGTTGAAACCCATATACTGCGCGTCGTCCTCATATTCAACCCAGTAAGATTTCATTTTGAGCGTTTTATTCGATTCAACAATGGTTTTCAGCATTGCATTTCGCTGAACACTATCTCCGTGAGCGTTCAGAATAACAACGTTTTGGAAACCGAAACGGTCAAGCGAAGCAAGAATATCGCTAACGGCGGCAATAATGTTTTCTTCCGATGAAGTGAAGGTTCCGGCAAATTGCCGCGTCATCGCCTGCGTTCCTCCAAAATAAAACGGCGGTGCAACAACACATTTTCCGCCTTGCAATTCAAAGTGCCGTTTAACCTCCAACGCTTGATTTAATGCGGTAAAAATGTCCGTTCCGAGCGGAAGGTGAGGACCGTGTGCTTCGACAACACCCGCGGGAAAAAGCACCACGGCATTGTCCTTAACCGCCGCTTCAACCTCCTCGTATGTCATTCCCATCATTGTTTGATAAAGACAGTCAAAGTTGTATTTCATCGCAACCTCCGATTATATTTGTTGATGATAATTATACCATAAACGTTCAGAAAAGTCAATTGAAACGGCATAAAATTGTTTTCCGATATCAAACGGTTTGAGCAGAAAAAAACCGCCCGAAAGCGCTTGCAGTCGAGCGGGGATTTGGTTATTCGAGATTATTTGCGATTGCGTTGTTTTTGTGCAAGCAATGCACGATTGTTGATGTCGGTGAAGTTGACATTCGGGAATGGTTATGCTATAATATTGCTATGCGAAATGAAATATCCGGTAAAACGAATGTTTTGATAATCGCAAACCTTGAGCCGATGACCGTGAAATAATTTCATCGAGAAATCAGCGTCTACATTGAATTTGGCTTGATAAAGAGGGGAGAAAAATGAATATTGCACTTTTAACAATTGATGATGTTTCATCCAAGAATACACCTGCGATTGTGGATTATCTTAACGAAAAGGGGATTAAGGCAATCCTTTTTGCCACGGGAGCGAATGTTGAGCGGTTTTACGAGGAAGCGGTTTATGCTGTTAAAAACGGAATGATTGTCGGAAACCACGGCTATTCGCACCCTGCTTTTTCAACGTTAACTTTGGAAGAATGTATTGATGAGATTGAGAAATGCGAGAGGGTTCTGGACAGGCTGTATAACGACAGCTTAGTTGAGCGGAAATTCAGACCGTTTCGCTTCCCTTACGGCGACAAGGGTGGCAAAAACAAGGACGCCTTGCAGGATTATTTGCAAGCGAAGGGCTTTGATAAGGTTGACGATACGCAAATTCCCTATCAATGGTGGAAAGAAAAAAGCTTGGATACGGATATCGATACATATTGGACGTTCGATTTTGCAGAGTATATGATTCGCCCTAATTCGGGTTTCACAAAGGAATTTGTCTGGCAAAAAATGCATGATACAAACCCTGATTCGGGAGCGGCTTTGTTTGCCGAGAACAACAGGCATATTCTGCTTTTGCACGCACACGATGAAACCGAGCAGATGTTGCCCGAATATTACAAGCTGTTTATCGAGCATCTTTTGGAAAATGGTTTTGTGTTTGATGAACCGAGGTTTTTATAGATTATGTAATATGATTTTCTCAACGGGTTTGCGGAGAAATTTGGTTATGATTTTTATCACAAATCCCGTGCAAAGCGCGGAAATAATCGTGCCCTCGCGCGTTCCGACGATTTCACCGTTGAAGAAAATCAACGACAGCACAACTGCCGAGATAACGCAAAAAACGTCAAATCCAACCTTCACATATCCAAATTCAAGATGCGATTTATCCGAAATTGCCTTTACAAGCGCTTCTCCGGAGTTCATAATAACGTTTGCGATAACGGACAGCGAAATCCCGAACGCAAGCACAATTATCCCGATAACCAGCATCAGAATTTGCATAAAATAGCCGTTCAGCGGTATCACGGAAACGCCCATCATTCCCAAATCCGTGAACCAGCCAAATAAAAACGAGAGCGGAATTTGCAGAAGCTGATACAGCTTGAAATCCTTGCGAAGAATCAGGATCTGAGCTAAAATCAGCACGCAATTCCAGATTATAAGCCAGTTTCCCAAGCTCATTACGGGGAATTTCAGGCTCATAACATTTGCGACCGATGAAATGGGCGTAACGCCAAGATTGCCGTGTTTTGTGAAGGCAACGCCAATTCCCGCGAAAAACAAGCCGATGATGAAAACTATGTACCGGCGAAAAGTCTCTTTTAAGACCGCAGTCTAATCGGGATTTTTGGCTATTGCAGAGCGTTTTCGGACAAATTATTTGTTGTGAAGATTTTCTTTAATTTTATTTATAGCAGTTTCCGAATTACACTTGCCGAGCGCAACGTCGTATATATGTGGGCAAAACGTTTCTGCCGCGTTGGGCAAACCCTCTGTAAGGATTTTCAGCGATTCGGACGCGTTTTCGCCAAGAAAATCAGTGTAGGAAAACAGCTTTGTTAAGCAAATTTCCCCTTCGTATGTAACCTCGATTTGAAAGGAAAACAAACTCTCAGGTTTAGTAATAATTTCATTGATGAAGTCGATGAGCTTGAGAAGCTCCTCTTTGTTTTCGGGTTTTTCCCGCGGCATTTTTCGTGCGTCTTCAATGTCAAACACGCTCGCTTCGATGAACTCCTCGTGAAACCAAATACGCGTTTCAAGCGTTTTTTCGGTACAACGCTCTTTTCCTTCATTAACGAAGGAAACAAAGGGAGCTTCATTATCCACATCCTCGGAATATTTTACACAATTATCAAGGTGGGAAAGAATTGCTTCATACGCTGTTCTTTTGTAACTCATAATGTCCTCCTTTTAACGGCTTTCAGAGTATATTTATTTCGCCCGTTAAGAGCGATTTTTACTGTTTTCAATTGCAACCTTATGTTTATCGTAGCAGGAATTGCATAACGTTCTAATCCAGCGAAGGTCGGTTCTGAGAACGCCTTCGTGCCCACATATTTCGCAGGTGTGTTTTGAGCGTTCTTCGGCTTTCCGAACTATGTCGGCAATATCTTGCCTTAGCTTTTGTTTTTTCTCATCAACACTTTCATTGCTCGTTTCAAAACGTACACTTGTTCCGCTTCCAAGACAATCGAAAGCGGCGATGCCGCACGGCGCGTCCTCGTAACCATAATAGAACCGAAGCGTACCGAATTTTTCCTTGATTTGCGTGGGAACAAAATCGACAGGCACGCCCTCCTCGGCGTATCTGTCGGAGATTTGGCGGCAACAATCACTTAACAGCTCATACCAACCATCGCCGCAATCACAGCCGAAACAGCGGTAAAGATTTTTTTCTTCGTCAACATTGTTCTGCTTCATAAAAGGAAAATCCCGCTGAAGCATAAGCTCGAGTTCACTTTTCATAAGCAGTACCTCCGTTTAATAGAATTTTTTCGGAAAAACCGTATTTCGCAAATTATCTTGAATAAAACTCCTCTCCCGTATCCAAACAAATTGCCGCAAGTCTGCCGCCTTTTATGTATGCACCGCAGTCGATTGCGATATGATTATTCGCACGGAAAACATAGCCGGGACGCGGATTGTCAAGAATTTTCTGAGTTGGCGTGTGACCGGTTACCGTGTAAATGTCGTCAAAATAGGGAATAGCATAGTTTATTCTCTCCCACACAAGGTCGTCAACCGAGTATTCGTCCAAAGGCTTATTGGGGGCAAATCCCTTTATCGCCGCGTGAACCAGCAAATAATTTTTCCCGCCGGCGCTTACTTTTTTATACGGAGCAAACCCGCTTATGTACTCCAAAATTTCGCGTCGCTCGTCTGAATCAAGCTTTGTAAACTCGCCGATTGTGCTGTTTGCACCGATTTTAATCCAGTTCGACATCATTTCAAGCTCTTTTGAATTAAACCGGTTAACAATATCCCGAGTTATCGTTCCAAGCAACAGCTTGAGTCCCTCGCAAGCCAAAACCTCGTGATTGCCGATAATCGGAATAATGTTCTTCCTCGTCATCATATACCGAAGCACCTTAACGGGCTCCGCGCCTCGGTCAACCACATCTCCCAGAACATAGAGCGTGTCGTTTTCGCTGAAATTTATCTTTTGAAGAAGCGCAAGGAACTGCTTGTATTCGCCGTGAATATCACTGATTGCGTAAATCATAAAACCTCCTGTTTAAACGGTATTTTAACAGATTTCCACCGAACAACCGCTTATAACAGCCCGATTTCCGTCATCGCTTGAGTCAAGAGCCTGAGAATATAATCGGAGCTGTTAGTTTGATTTGGAAGCTCTTCGTTATCGCTGAAAATTCTCGGGAAATAATAGTTGTTTTTAATTTTAGATTTTTTGGCTTCAAGACTTTCATTTTGATTGATTGATATTCCGCTATTCCAAAGCGGCCCGCCGCCTATTGCAAGCACAACCTGATAGTTGCCGTCGGGTTTTTTGTGGAAATTGCCGCTTTTGCTGTCGAAATCGCAAAAATCCGGATTTGCATTGATTTTATCGCTGAAGTTATCGGTTTGTTCAGCCTTGTCAACCGTATCCTTTGTTATCGAATAAGGCATTATGTGAATGCAGGTAACATCACGGTATTGATTGTTCAGCTTGTCTGCCGCGTCATTTGACAATGACAGCTTAGCCCAGTAAACCACATCTTTATATTGTGACGATAACTTGTGTTGTTCGTACTTAAAAGCACTTGGCTTTTTCCGCTCGACAACGCTTTGAAGCTCTTCGCGGGCAATTCCCCAAAACTTGATTTTCTCAATCATTTTTTGGGTATCTTTATCCAGTTTCTCCATCGCCCCGATAACATCTTCCAAAAATTCTCTCATAATACTCTCCATAATAAACCCTCCTTATAGTTAAAGAAAATAATCCAAAACCATATCCAGCAAAAATCCGTTTTCTGCATCATTCATTATAAAGTCCAGATAATCTTGGAGTTTTTCAAGAGTTTCTTTCGATATATGACCGCATTTTGCCGAAAATTCCAAAATATCATCAGCATACATTGTCTTGGCAGATTTCGCTTCTTCGTCTGTAAACCTCTCGGCAGTGTGCAAAATATCCCACAAACTATGGGAGATTTCGGCTTCTTTTGCGGTTAATTCGGGCCAAAGTTCTCCGAGATACTCTTCAACAGTTTTTTCGGTAATCATTTTTTTACCTCTCTTTTTAAATTTTAGTTCTGCTCATATTTCTCAGCAATCGCGCGCGCTTTTTCCGCAACCCTTTGGCGATATTCGGGACTTATTATTTCAACGATATCGCTTGCGGTGTACGCGAGGTCAAGGACAATCTTTTCGGCGGCGACGACCTCGATTAAATCGTGGTTTTCATCGATTGAATTAAGCAATTTTATGCTTCCGAAAATGTCGAGAACAAGCGCGTATCGGTCGCTTCTGACTTTAAGCGTAACCGTAACGGGTTCGCCGTACATCATACCGTGGTGTTGAGCAATCAACTGCTCTATATCCGCATTCCAAAGCTCTTTTATCTTATTTTTGTCAAGACGTTTCTCATCGATAATCTTGATATCGGTCATAAGGTCAACGCGGTAAATCGAAAGGTTTTTGTATGGCGGAGTATTGGCGAAAAGATAGATTTTGTTTTCGCTTTCGACTAACTCGTAAGGATTTACAATATATGTTCGCTTGTTAACTGTTTGCGTCAGATAACCTTTATGGTTGTAGCCTTTGAATTCAAACGAAATCTGCTTGTCAAGCCGAATTGCGTTTTTAATCAAAGCTGTATTTGGGTGAACATCTTCGTGGCGAACGGTGTGAATGGGAATAAAATTGTTCTTGTCGAATTTAAAAAGCACGGACAGCTTTTCGAGGATAGAATCGGTTGCATTATCGTCAAGTCCCATTCGCATTACGCCTTCGGCAAGAATCTCAAGCTCGTCGGCATTGAACTCCGGCGAATAATAAATATCGGAAATTCTGCCGTTTTTATCCTTTGAGTATTTGATGATGTTCGGGTATTCATTGATAAGCCGGCGAATTGTCTGCGAGAGCGCCTTTACGCCGTTTTCGGTATTGATTGAGAAATCCTCTCCGTCAACATTCTTCAAAAGAAGGTTGATTTCTTTCTGAGTGAGCGGGTGAGCACTGTCTGAGTTTTCCTTGATAACCTTCAGCATTTTTAACATTCGCAGGGATTTGTTTTTCTTGACCATTTTTCCACCTCCTGTAATCTAATTATAGCATAATTTCGATGAATTTCAACAGTTTTTTTCGCATAAAAAATCTATGTGGACAAAAAGTACACATACCGAGTCGCCTGAATTTGAAATTTGGGGAAAATTTCATTTCGCACTTGATTAACAGGAAAAAATATGCTATAATTATAATAGTAATGCTTGAAAAAACACACCGTCAATATCAGTAAAGGAAGGTTATCCGAAATGTACGATATGAAACCGTATCTCGAGAGGATTAACGAGGTTATCCGAAACGGCGAATACAAGGACGACTGGAGCTCGCTTTCCGCATACCGTCTGCCCGAATGGTACAGAAAAGCGAAATTCGGCATTTTTATCCACTGGGGTGCATACAGCGTTCCCGCATATGCAAACGAGTGGTATTCGCGGAATATGTATGTGCAAGGCTCAAACGAATACGAGCACCACATCAAGACCTACGGAAAACACGCCGAGTTCGGCTACAAGGACTTTATCCCGATGTTCAAGGCGGAGAAATTCTCGCCCGATGAATGGGCGGAGCTTTTCTCAAAGGCGGGTGCAAGGTATGTTTTGCCGGTTGCCGAGCACCACGATGGGTTTCAGATGTACCGCAGTGAAATTTCGCACTGGAACGCGTTTGAGATGGGACCTCACCGCGATGTTCTCGGGGAATTGAAGAAGAGCTGTGAAGCGCGCGGATTGAAAGTCGGCACGTCCTCACACCGCGCGGAACACTGGTTCTTTCTGGGTGAGGGGAAAAACTTTGACAGCGATATCAAAGAACCGCTTGAGCGCGGCGATTTTTACTGGCCGTCGCTTCCGTTTTTTAATGAACATGACCTGTTTTCCAAGCCCGAGCCAACCGAGGAGTTCCTGAACGATTGGCTTGTACGCACCTGCGAGATTGTTGACCGGTATCAGCCCGAGGTGCTGTATTTTGACTGGTGGATTCAGCACAGCGCGTTCAAGCCGTATCTGAAAAAGCTGGCGGCGTATTACTACAACCGCGCTTCAGAACGCGGCAAGGGCGCTGTCATCAACTACAAGCACGATGCTTTTCAGTTCGGCACGGCTGTTCCCGATGTGGAGCGCGGACAGTTCGCCGATATCAAGCACTATTACTGGCAGACGGACACGTCTGTTGCGCTCAATTCGTGGTGCTACACAACCGAAAACGTTTATCGTCCCGCGTATGAGATTGTTCGCGACCTTGTGGATATTGTCAGCAAGAACGGAAATCTGCTGTTAAACATCGGTCCGAAATCCGACGGCACAATTCCCGATGAGGACAGGCAGATTTTGCTTGATATCGGGAAGTGGCTTGAGATAAACGGCGAGGCAATCTACGACACTACCACTTGGCGAAAGTCGGGTGAGGGACCGACCGTTGTTGAGGACGGACAGTTCTCGGACGGAATAAAGAAGAATTTCACCTCGCAGGACATTCGCTTCACCACCGCAAACGGTTTTCTTTACGCGACTGCCTTGAAGAACAGCGAAAACGGCGAGTACGTCATCACATCGCTTGGCGAGCTGGACGCTTCAAAGCACGCGAATTTCCACGGTATCATCAAGAGCGTCGAGGTGCTCGGAACGGACGTTTTGCCCGAGTGGAAGCGCCAAACTGACGGTTTGCATATCAGAACCGATTACAAAAACGGCGAGTTTCCTGTGGTTTTCCGAATCGGAGTGGACTAATTTACATTAAAATCATCTCGAATAAAATAACCCGCCCGAAAGCGTGTGCAGTCGGGCGGGAATTTTTGCTTGGATTTATGAATTTTCGTGAACCTTTTCGTTGATTTTGCGAAGCTTACGTTTCATCGCGGAATATTGACCGAACCAAATTGCCGCATAGCTTGCCGCGAAAATTCCGAAATAAGAGAGAATTCCGACAACGTCGTGCGGCATCCAGTACATAATATAAGCAGTCGGGAAGGTTGCCGAGGAGCAGATTAGCAGATGAATAACGGTCATTTTCAGCAAGCTCCAGTCCTTTTGCCAGATAACCGATGCTCCGCCGAAAGCCGCTCCGTAGAGCATCGAGAACACAGCCTGCAGAACAACCGCGGTTATTTCCGAACCGACATCGGCGGCAAACTCCGGAACAACCGCGTAATACTTGCCCTCGCCGATAAGACAGGAAATGACGATTGTAATAACATAAGAAATTGCCAGCCCGATGGGAGCACCGATAAGACATTGTTTAATAACTTTTTTCATAATGTACACCTCAAATACCCAAAATTTCTTTAATTCTCGACACATATCTCCGTGAAACGTAGGTTTTTGTTCCGTTGGAGAGAGTGACGCAGATTGTGCCGCTTAAACTTAGGTCAAAATTTTTGACCTTTCTGAGATTGATGATCTCGGAGTTGGAAATTCTTGCAAAGCGTTCGCTTTTCAATTTCTCCTCCATTTCATAGAGCCGCGGACGAAGTATGTATTCACCCGTTTCGGTTACCGCGTAAACCTTTGAATTTGCGGCGTAAATTCGCAGAATATCCCGCGGTTCAAGAATGGAAACTTTTTCATCAATAAACCCTAAAACCGTATTCGCACTTGTTTCGGAAATTCTGCGGACAATTTCGTTCACCTCATCCGTCACCTTGTCGGTCAAAATGACAACCTTTGGTTCGCTAAACTCGCTGTCCAGCTTAATCTCAACCTTCACTGTTTCACCTCCGTTTCTTGTTGTCTTAATTATATACGATAACTCGCGTTTTGTCCAGCGATTTTTAACAGGTGGTTGATTTGGGGAAATAAGTGGTATTTTTTTTAACAAATTTCATAAACCTACTAGCACAATTCGTCAAAATATGCTATAATAAATAAGTGTGTTTGCAAAAAAAACAAAATTTTCAAAAAAATTTTTGAAAAAACGAAACGCAGACAAAAAAATGTTGTGTATATAGATAGGGACGTAAAAAATCCCTAGGGAAGGAGCGCAAATGGACGACGAAAAAATTGTCGGACTTTTTTGGCAGCGCGATGAAAAGGCAATTTCCGAAACCTCCGCGAAATACGGGAAGCTTTGCGGGAAAATTGCTTACGGTATTCTCGGAAATCCGCAGGACAGCGAGGAGATTGTAAATTCGGCGTACTTGCGGTTGTGGGAGTCAATTCCCCCGAAAAAGCCAAACCCGTTTATGCCGTTTCTCGCGAAGATTGTCAGAAATCTTGCACTTAACCGATATAAAGCCGAGCATACTCAAAAACGCTATGCAGGTGAATTTGCCGTATCTTTGGACGAGCTTGACGAGTGTATTCCCGACAAGAAAAGCGCGCCGAGCGATGCCGGACAAATCCGCGAAGCGCTGAACGCTTTTCTCGAGGAACAAAAACCCGAGTCGCGGAAAATTTTCGTGTTAAGATATTTTTACTGCGAAAGTATCGAAGAAATCGCGGTGAAAACGGGTTATTCCGAGGGCAAGATAAAATCGCTCCTGTTTCGTTTACGGCAAAAACTAAAAACTCACCTTGAAAGCGAGGGGATTTCGGTATGAAAAATGAGGCTCTTCAAGACGCTGTTTCAATGCTTGACGACAAGTACATTGAGGAAGCGCAACAGCCTTTTCCAAAGCGGAAAATCGCTCCCACGGCGATTAAAATATGCTTAGCGGCAGCGGCTTGCGCAGCGACAGTTTGCGCGGTTATGTTCATTCCGCATGGCAGGGCGGCCGATATTCTCGTTTTTGGGAAAAATCCGTCTGCAAGTCCGGTTGCCGTGCGCAGTTGCGACAACGAGGTCGGCGTAATTCGAGCGTTCGCGGTTGAATATCTTGACATTCCCGTGAGCATTACTTCATCGGACAAAACCGTTGTCGGAATTTCCGGCGGCACTTTGTACGTTGAAGGCGACAAGGAAAACGTTTATAATGCCGACTTTGAGCTTGAGTTATTCGGCAACGCTTCGCTTGTGTGGACTGTTCCGCTGAGCGACAGGAGCGTTGAGTATGAGCTTACGGCGCAGACGGGAAAGCACAGCCGCGTTCTCACGCTCTCGTTTGATGAAAGCGAAAACAAGTGGACGGTTTGTGAAAAATCCGCAGGTTAACAAGACAGTAAAGGAGAAAAATATGAAGAAAATTTCAGCAATTTTAGCGGCAGTACTTATGGCGGTTTCGCTCACCGCATGCAACTCGAACAAGGAAAATTCCTCGTCAAGCGGCTCTGAGAGCTCATCGACAAGCTCTTCATCAAGCAGTTCTTCGAGTTCAACAGAGAGCAGTTCTTCAAGTAGCTCTTCGTCAAGCAGTTCCTCGAGTTCAACCGAAAGCTCCTCGAGTTCAACCGAGAGTTCTTCGAGTTCAACCGAAAGCTCATCTTCATCAAGCAGTAGTTCTTCGTCAAGCAGTTCCTCGAGTTCAACCGAGAGTTCTTCTTCGAGCAGTAGTTCATCGAGTAGCTCGTCAAGTTCAACGGAGAGTTCTTCGAGTTCAACCGAAAGCAAGCCCGATACAAGCGAACCCGAAAGCAAGCCCGAGGAGGGAAGCATTACCGACGCTGTAACCTTGCTCAACAATGTCTACGCGCTGTTCGGTGAGAACGAGCGTTTTGCGGCAACCGGCGGTGATTTCAGCACCGGCG
Organism: uncultured Clostridia bacterium; assembly: GCA_945829235.1. Classification (GTDB taxonomy): domain Bacteria; phylum Bacillota; class Clostridia; order Oscillospirales; family Ruminococcaceae; genus CAG-115. The sequence goes on from CALZUA010000005.1 coordinate 57,599, forward strand.
AGTTGATTGAGGGAGCGGGCGTTTACGGTTTGGCTGAACCCGATGGAATTGATTATGCGGTAGGCTATCCCGCGGCTGAAATCGCGAAAATTGACAGCGCGGCAACCCTCACTCACATGATGAATCAGAACACCTTCTCGTCCGGCGCGTATCACGTTGTTGCGGGAACGGACGTTGCGGCGCTCGCCGAGGCAATCCGCGCGAACATTCAGGGACGTATGTGGATGTGCGGTTTCCCCGACAAGCTGATTGTGGCAACGGTTGACGATTATGTCATCAGCGCTTTCGGCAAAAATCAGCAGATTGACTCGTTTACCAAGCACCTTGCCGAAGCTTATCCCAACTCGAAAATTTTGATTGAAGAGCCTATTTTATGATGAAGAAAAAGTTTATTTCAGCAACGATTTTAGCGGCACTGTTACTCACGGGTTGCTCAAAGGAAAGTGGCGTTTCCTCGGATAGTTCAACAAGCAGTTCAACCTCGGAGGCTGTTTCCACGGACAATTCGTCCGAATCATCGACAAACGGTGAGGAGAGCGAGTATGTTTCGGGTTCACGCGATGACAACGGGGTTTATGTTGTTGACGGGTACGCGGCAAAGCTTGAGTACCCTCTCAACGAGAAGAACATAAACTATGCGGCAAAGCGCTTTGCGTATGTTCACGAGCAGTATTTGAGCGGCAAGTGCGACAACATTTTTATGACGGTTGTACCCGACAAGAATTATTTTCTTGCAGAGCAAAATGGTTACCCGTCGCTTGATTACAACGAGCTTGCCGAGATGCTCACGAAGCAGATGGATTACGCGAAATACATCGACATTTACCCGATGCTGGAGTTGTCCGATTATTACCGTACGGACACGCACTGGCGGCAGGAAAAAATTGTTGATATAGCAAAGTTTATCGCGGGGGAGATGGGAGTTTCGCTTTCGGCGGAGTACACGGAAACCACGCTTCCCGAGCCGTTTTACGGTATTCATTGCCGACAGTCGGGGATTTCGATTGAACCGGACACGCTGATTTATCTCAACAATCAGATTTTGCAGGATTGCAAGGTGTTTGACGGCGAAACGAACAGCTATATTGACGTGTACAATTTGGAACTCGCCTCGGGCAAGGACGCGTATGAAATCTTCCTCTCAGGAGCAAAATCCCTGCTCACCATCGAAAACCCGAACGCGACAACCGACAAGGAGCTTCTGATATTCCGCGACTCCTTTGCGAGCAGTATTGCGCCGCTTTTTGCGGAGGGTTATTCAAAGATAACGCTGATTGACATACGTTATCTTGCGCCTCAGCTTTTGGGCAATTTCGTGACCTTCAACGGTCAGGACGTGCTTTTCATGTATAGCGCGCCCGTTCTCAACAACAGCGTCACCTTCAAATAAATTCGCAAAAAACCCGAGTTTTTCATCGCAAAAGCTCGGGTTTTTTGTATTCAATTTTACAAAATGAAAAGGGGAAATGTCGTAAATCTAAATTGAGTCTTCCTTATGAGCGAGAACATCGGACAGCATTTCAATGTTCTCTATTTCAGCATTGATAAATTGACTGCTGATGTACTCAATGCTGGTCAGGGTTACGCGAACAAATGTCATATCCCCAATGCCAAGTCCCGCCCCATCGCATTTCAAATCCTGAATATATCCGCACTGTATTTCCGGTGTTTCACTGAACGCTGAAAAGTCGTTGCCGATATAATTTGTACGTTCGCAAAACTTCGGTTTATTGCCTAAAATCGGCAACTTGCTCTCGGTTGGTGTAAAGTATAACAAGCCTCCGTCAGGGTCATAGCTACTTCGTGAGTTTGCCCCCAAAAAGCCTTCAAGAGTAACCGAACCCTCAAACTGAGCAAGAGGTTTGTTGGAATCGGTGCCAAAATGATATCCGTCATAATAATACGGCTCGGGGGTATTCTCGTAATCATCGATTTTAAACTCCGAAACCGCGTCCACAAGCTTCAGCCCGCAAATTTCTTCGCCAACATTTACGCGCTTGCATTTATTTTTGTTTTCGGGAATTTCACCTTTGAACAAAATATCATCAAACATTTTGCTGTGCTGATAATTATTGTAAGCAACACCGGAAGGCTCTGTAAAATACTGAAATCCCTCGCACAAAACCGAAGTGTTATAGTCGGTTTTTGTGAGTTCGGCGGCGGTTTTATCCGTTCCGTCAATTGCAGAAATTTCCGATGTGTAAATCGGCTCTCCGTCAAGACCGATGAAAACCGTTGGTTCACCTTTGGGAATTTCGGGGACAATCGGTACTGACTGACTATTTCCTGAGGAACTTTCTGTGCTTGAACTTGTTGTTGAAGATGAGTTCTTGCTTGATGAGAGGCTGTTATCGGGCACTGTTTTATCGTTGTTATTGCAACCACCTAAAATCGCTGACGAAATCACAACCAGTGCAGAAAAAATTACAATTGCTACTCTTGATTTCATAATATCACCTCATAGAGTTTATTTGCAGACATTTTTTGGAGAATTTGTCCTTATATAAATATAGATGCGAAAAATTTATATTGTCGTGCAAAATTTGTCAAAATAATTTTGAATACGCAATTTTTGTTGAATATAGCTAAATCAATCGAGCAATTTTTGTCAATATAGATTTTTTCATAAAAATGAGTGAATAATTTCAAATTTATGTTTACAAAAACACAAAAATTAAGTATAATATTATAGGATAATAAACTAATAGGGAGGATTATTATGGACAAAAAACCACTGATGGCGTTATTCAATGATAATGAGGTGATGATTCGGGAGGGCGATACAAGAAGCGAAATGTATAAAATTATCTCCGGAAAAGCGGCGCTGTATCTGCATTTCGGAGAAGAGAACGAGTATTTTATCGGCGTGCTTTCAGCGGGAAAGTGCTTCGGAGATGTATCGCTTCTGGCAGGAAAGCCAAGCCCTTATACCGTTGTGGCAGTGGGTGAAGTTATGGTAATGCGCATCCAAGCAGAGCAGTTTGAGGGCTTTGTGCGGGACAATGCCAAAAACGCCGTAGACATTATGAAGAACATGGCGACAAGAATAGTTATGCTTAATGCAAACCTCAATTTACTTGCTGACGAGTTGTCTGTCCTTGCAAAAGAAGTTGAAAAAACCCCGCAGGCTCTGAATTATACGGACATAACCCAAAAGATAAGAATGTACCAGATTGCCGGAATTACCGGAGGTCTTTCCGACTAGGTTTGAGTCAATTTTAATAATTCGCCCAAAGAACAAACCGCAGGCGAAATAGGTTGAACAAAAAGTAAGATTTACGAAGAAAACTCAGAAAAAAGTCGGGCTTGAAAAAGTCCGACTTTTCTGTAATTGTGACGATTTGTCAGCTTCGGGCACAAAAATTGCCCCTAGCTCAAACTAGGGGCGAAATACGCCGCCGGTCGCACCGGCTGACTAATTGTTACCAAAATGATTTGTCAGCTTCGGGCACAAAAATTGCCCCTAGCTCAAACTAGGGGCGAAATACGCCGCCGGTCGCACCGGCTGACTAATTGTTACCAAAATGATTTGTCAGCTTCGGGCACAAAAATTGCCCCTAGCTCAAACTAGGGGCGAAATACGCCGCCGGTCGCACCGGCTGACTAATTGTTACCAAAATGATTTGTCAGCTTCGGGCACAAAAATTGCCCCTAGCTCAAACTAGGGGCGAAATACGCCGCCGGTCGCACCGGCTGGTGCAGGTGACGGGACTTGAACCCACACGACCTCGCGATCACTAGCACCTGAAGCTAGCGCGTCTGCCAATTCCGCCACACCTGCGTATAAAATCCAATGGTTTCCCACTGAACATACAATATTATATCACAATGCTCACGGTTTGTCAAGTAGTTTTTCCAAAAAAGTGCCTAAATTTTCACTTAAACATCGGGCCAAAATGCGCGGAATATTCAAAGAGTTCGATAAAAACAAGAGAAAGAATTTTGTCAGACCTGCGGCAAATCACGAGTTGAGCCGCAAAAATCAATTTACGTTCAAAGGCTGATAATAACTGCAATAATAATTATTTGCATTTGTATTAGGATTTGTGATTATGTATCAAAAGGTTTCAAGGAAATGTGCATTTATCTTTTTGCCGCAAATGCCGATGATTGTCCAAGCATTATTGAAAAGGTTTGCACGCTTTCGGTTGTTTGCCGAAAAAATCCCTTGCGAATTTGATTATATGAACGTTTTTATGTCAACGGAAACGGATAATAAAAACGACAAATATACACAAAATGTTCTTTTTCTTTTCAGCGATTACGAGCATTTGACAAAGCACCTGCTAAAATATTTCGTTAATTCTGTGGCTAATTTGCCGACTGAGGAGCAGTTCAAAAACAAGACCAAAACCGTTCTTGTCGGCGAAAAAGCCGGAAGCACGATTTATCTAAAGGACGCGAAGGACGAAATATTTGCCTTTACACCGGAATTTCAATTCGACGATAATGGGAAAATAATTACATTTGACGAAAAATATGATGTTTGCGGAAGATTTAACGGCAACGGAATTGTTTTCTTTTGGGGCTCTCAGCCGAATAACGCAATGATTTCAGGTCTTCAGTTTCAAATGTCTGATATAATCAGCGAAAAGCAGGCGCAGGAAATTTATGAGCTTTATACTGAAATCTTTGGTCAGGAAACGGCTTATTTACAGCTTCCCAAGATACAAGGTCTGCTTGAACAGCGCACAAACGCCGCAAATATTCTTGTATCCTTGCTGTTAATTGTAATTTTGGTATTGAATATAATGCTTGTTTTCAGGTATTTGCTGTCATCAAAAAAGAAAATTTTTGCGGTTTTCAGATTTTGCGGCTTTAACAAATCCGTCTGCTTAAAATACAGCTTTGCTGAGTTTATGTTGATTTCGCTTGTTTCATCGGCAATGTCAATATTCGTGTTCAATCAGATTTTAAAACCGTTTATGACAAATTATTACAGCATCTTCAACACCGTTTTTACTGCCGATTATTATTTTTTCCTTTTCGGAATGTTTACTGCCGCCTGCGCCTTAATGTTCTTTATTTACATAGCGCCGTCGCTTTCTAAATCCGTAACGGCTGAGCTTCGCGAGATATAAGGGGGCAAGATATGAATACGATAAAAATTACGCTTCTAGCATTTAAGAAAAACACATTTACATTCATTCTTGTAATTGCACAGCTTGCCGTGCTGTTCCTTGCAGAAAACTATATGGTTTCGGCGCTTGTTGAGCGTGAAATGCAATTTTCGCCGTTCAAGCCCGTCTTCAACGAAAACACAGCATTTGTTTATGACAGTGAATATGTAAAAAACGCGGCAATGCTCGGCATTGACTCAAAAGCGTCGCGTGAGATGTTGCTTTGTGAAATAAAGGACGAGTATAAAATTTATGATGTAATGTCATTTACAAACGGCGAATACACCGTTTATTCCGTAAGCGATGATATTTACGCCTCGCTTGCTCTGCCGCTTGCCTTCGGGAATTATGGAAGCGCTGTCGGCTCGTTTGGAACGCCGGCGGGAGAAAAAGAAATATTCTTTCCCGATGGAACAGATTTAAAGCTGGAAACAAGCGGCGCACTTACTGCTTCAACCTATATTCCCACAATGATGAGCTTATCATCGCAGGATATGACAGCCGGCGATTTTTATTATACCTCGGTAAATGAGCGCAATATAATTCTGACAAATCGCTCGTCTATCGGCGGATACGAGCAACATTTTCGGCTTAGCAGCGGATTTCTGATTGAGTTTAAAAGCGACACGGCTCGAAATTTTGAAGCGCTTAAAGGTGTGGCGTTAACCGTTCCTACAACCGAAATTGCCGAAAACACAAATAAAGCTCTGAAAAAGGATTTGCTAAAATTTATCCCGCTTGTGGGAACGGTGTTGATTATCGTCATAATCGGGATTATATGCATTTCGATTATTATTTTTAAAGAAAGCGAGCGAAGAAACGCGGTTTTATGGATATGCGGCTATTCAAGAGCAGGAATAATCGGCGTTCAGACTGTTGGAATTGCATTGATGACCGCATTATCTGTAATAATTTCGCTTGCAACATACGGACTGCTGAAAATAAGCGGCAATGAAATGGTTATCGGCATAAATCTGACATTTGAAAATTTCATTGTTACTTTTATAACCTGTATGCTTCTTTCGGCAATTTCATCTGTTGTTCCCGCGTTGAAGTGCCGTAAAGTATCCCCCGCAGAGTACATCAGGAGGGCATTGTAATGATTGAATTGAAAAACATAACTAAAATCTACAATTCAAAAAAACAATACTGCTTCCAAGCGCTTAACGGAATATCTTTCGCCGTAAATGACGGAGATTTTTGTGCAATTATCGGAAAATCAGGTTCGGGGAAATCAACCTTGCTTCACATAATCGGTATGCTTGATACATTTTCAAGCGGCGAATATTTTTTTGATAAAACAGATGTTTCAAAACTCAATGAAAGAACCGTATCAAAAATCCGTGCTCGTTCAATTGGGTTTGTCAAACAGGATTTTGCGCTTATTGATGAATATTCTGTGCTTGATAATGTTATGATACCTCTTTATCCGATTAGGTCAGCCGAAAAAAAGAAAAAGGCGCTTTCGGCGATTGAAAAGCTGGGCATTTTAAAGCTTGCGAACAAATATGTATCACAGCTTTCGGGCGGCGAGAAGCAACGCGTTGCAATTGCCCGTGCAATCGTCAACGAGCCGTCAATTATCCTCGCCGACGAGCCGACAGGTTCGCTTGACAGCAAAACCGCCGCCGATATAATGAGCGTTTTCAAGCGGCTCAACGATGAGGGGAAAACCGTTATTATTGTCACACACGATATGGGCGTTGCAAATCAATGTGAGCGAATTATCGAGATTTCGGACGGGGAAATCGTTTCACAGTAATATAAAAGTTAGATAATGCGGCAGACCGTCAATCAGTGATATCGTGACTTTATAGGATTGTCAGCTTCGGGCACAAAAATTGCCCCTAGAACATACTAGGGGCGAAATTCGCTACCGGTCGCACCGGCGACTAATCGTGACTTAAAAGATTTGTCAGCTTCGGGCACAAAAATTGCCTCTAGAACATACTAGGGGCGAAATTCGCTACCGGTCGCACCGGTTGCCGCATTGTTATATTGCAAATTGTTTTGAATACAAAAAAGTTCCTAAAAAGGGACTCTAAAAATATCACTGTCGTAACGCAACCCGAAGCTAGCGCGTCTGCCAATTCCGCCACACCTGCGTATTAAATTCTGTCAAAGGGGGATTGAAATTCGTGATATCAGCAGTCGTACACCCTCCGATAAATCTCGCGGATTTTTTCCGCAAAATCACTCTCGGAAAGCGGCAACGGGCTGGACATTATCACAAGCTCCACGGGGTTATCACCTTTGCGATAGGGCGGTTGCTTGTAGGGGAACGGGTTCGTGTGAAAACCGAGCCGCCGGTAAAACTCAATTCTCCGCGCGGAAAACTCGTTCAGCTCGGGCGGCTCAGCTTCGAGAACAATCGTTTTTCCCGTGCAAATCGCGCAGAGTTGCTTTATCATCTCCGAGCCAAGCCCTTTCCCGCGCTGGCTTTTGTCAACGGCAAAGTGCTCGAGATAAACAAAGTCCGACAGTTCCCAGAAATTCAGAAATCCGAGAATTTTTCCGTTATCTGAGAGCGTCATTGTCCTGAATTCGGGACAATTTGATTTTGCAAGCTGAGCCTCAAAATCCCGCCGCTCGTCCTCGGGAAATGAATACTCGAGTATTTCAAAAAGCTCCGAAAAAAGCTCGTCCGAGAGCGGATTTTCGGGGCTGTAAAGCGCTGTTGTGTACATTTTGTTTGCTCCTTTTTGGTGAATATTATTCGGGAAAACCTGCATTTTATACAAAATCTCCTTGACATACCGAAATATGCCAAGGAGAATTGCTTTAAATCGGTTTATCTTCTCGCCGCGCCGAGCTTTTCGGATAGACGCGCGGTGATTTTTTCCATTTCAGCGTCTGCTTGTTCATCGGTTACGTCCGCATTGTCCGCGAAGGTTATCGAGAACGACAGGCTCTTCTTGCCGAAGCCGAGCTTCTCGTTTTCGTAGTGGTCGAACAGAACAACCTCGGAAACCTTGTCGCTCGCCGCCTTGATTTCGTCCTCAACCTCAACGCAGAGAGTTTTCTTGTCGAGAGTGAGCGACAAATCGCGCTTGATTTTCGCGAAACCGCTCGCGGGTGTGTACTTGATTTCCTGCTTGTACAGACTCTGGATTGCGCTGTAATCAAGCTCCGCGAGAATGATGTTCAAATCGGACTTCTTGCCCTCGGCAACATTGAGGTTCTCGACAACCTCGTATCTCAGCTTTCCGAGAACGCCGATTTTCACGCCCTCGCAGAATATTTCCGCGGTAATTCCCGGGTGCAACCAGCATCTTTCACCGCGCTCAAACCGCAGTGTAAGACCGTTTGCCGCGGCAAATGCCTCGATTTCCGCCTTGACAGTGAAGAAGCTCTCGTTTGCTCCAAAAGCACCCAAGCAAAGGATTTTACGCTCCTCGGGAGCCTCGGTTAGCGGGAGATTTTTCGGAAGATAGATGTTCGCAAGTTCAAAGAAACGTCCCTCGGAGCGGTCGTTTTTCACGTTGTCAGCGATGACGTTTATCATGCACGGGCTCATAACCGTGCGCATAATCGAGAGGTTGTCGGTGATGGGGTTGAGTAGCTCGATAACTTTTCTCTCGGGCGCGTTTTCGGGAAGTAAAATCATATCAAGCTCGCGCTTCGAGTACATCGCAAGCGTCTGTATCTCGTAAAATCCGCACGAGCAGAAGAATTTCTTCGCGGCAAGCTCCTTGTTCTGGAGGAAATTCAAGCCGCCGCCCGTAACCTCGGCGGTTTTGAGGAAGGTCGGGATAACGTGGTCGTAGCCGTACTCTCTGATAACCTCTTCCGCGATATCCTGATAATTTTCGACATCTTCGCGGTAGCGGGGAACAGTGACGGTGAGCATCGAGCCGTTCTCGGAAACACCGAATGCAAGCGCTTTCAGAATGCTTACAATTTCGCTCTGCGGCACTTCAATTCCGAGCACCGAGTTCACTTTTTCAACGGTAACGTCAAAGGTTCTCGGAGCGGTGTTTTCGCCCGCGGAAACGTCAAAGTGCGAGGAGCTGATTTTTGCAACGCCGAGCTTCTCAACGAGATTGAGCGCTCTCGCCATACCCATTTCCACGCCGTATTCGTCAACGCCCTTTTCAAAACGCGCCGCAGCGTCCGTGTGCAGACCGAGTGCGCGCGAGGTTTTTCTGACGTTATCGCGGCGGAATTTTGCGGCTTCGAGGAGAATTTCGCTTGTTGCGGGCTTGATTTCGGAGTTCAATCCGCCCATAATTCCCGCAAGTCCTACGCCCTTTACCTTGTCGCAGATAAGCAGATTTTCACTCGTTAAAGTACGCTCTTTTTCGTCAAGAGTTGTGATTTTCTCGCCGTTTGTCGCGCGTCTTACAACGATGGATTTGCCGTCAAGCGTGTCCAAATCAAACGCGTGCATAGGCTGACCGATTTCCAGAAGAACATAGTTTGTGATATCAACAATCGCGTCAATTGCCCCGAAACCGCACACGGAAAGTCTGCGCTTCATCCACTGCGGGCTTTCAAAGTGCTGTACATCATAGATGTAGTGACCGAGATAGCGCGGGCACAAATCCTTGTCGATAACCTCAATCGAGATTTCGTTCTGCGTTTTATCGGTCTGGGTGAAGCTGTAATCCGGCTCTTTGAGCGGCTTTTTGAGGAACGCCGCAACCTCGCGCGCGATACCGAGAACCGACTGACAATCGGGACGGTTTGCGGTAATCGAGATATCGAAAACGTAGTCGTCCAAGCCGAGATACTTCACGATATCCTCGCCGATGGTAGCGTCCTCGGGGAGAATTAAAATTCCGTTTACGGAAGCGCCTTTAATCCAGTTATCGTCAATGCCAAGCTCGCCGCCCGAGCAGAGCATACCGTAGCTCATCATATCCTTCATCTTGCGCGGCTGAATTTCCAGACCGCCGGGGAGCTTTGCTCCGACAACCGCCGCAGGTACTTTCGCTCCCTTGAAAACGTTGTCCGCGCCCGTTAAAATGAGGTTGTCCTCGCCGTAAGAGCCGCAGTTGACGTGGCATATATAAAGGTGTGTGCCCTCGTATTTTTCAATCGAGGTTACTTCTCCGACAACAATTTTCTCGATATCCTTACCGAGATAAATAATTTCCTCAACCTCAAAACCCGCTCCGAAGAGCTTCTCCACGAGCTTTTCTGTGGAAACATCTATGTCAACGTATTCTTTAAGCCAGCTTTGTAAAATCTTCATTGAAATTCCCCCTTACGCCTTGAATTGCTCCAAGAAATCCATTTCGTTGCGGAAAAGCACGCCCATATTCGAGATGCCGTATTTGAGCATCGTGATACGCTCAATGCCTATTCCGAACGCAAGTCCCGAGTAAACCTCGCTGTCGATGCCGCAGTTTTCGAGCACCTTTTTGTTGACAACACCGCCGCCGAGTACCTCAATCCAGCCTGTTCCCTTGCACAGCGAGCATCCCTTTCCGCCGCACTCGAAGCAGGAAACATCAACCTCAACCGAAGGCTCGGTGAACGGGAAATAGGACGGGCGCAGACGAGTTTTCGTGCCGCTTCCGAAGATTTCCTGTACAAATTTGTCGAGCATACCCTGCAAATCGCAGAGAGTTATACCCTTATCGACAACAAGTCCCTCCATCTGCGAGAACATCGGCGAATGCGTCGCGTCGCTGTCCGAGCGGAAAACCTTGCCGGGAACAAGCACCTTGATAGGTGGCTTGTGGGTGTCCATTGTGCGGATTTGTCCGGGGGAGGTGTGCGTTCTGAGGAGCAAATCCTCCGTGAGCCAGAAGGTGTCCTGCATATCGCGCGAGGGGTGGTCTTTGAGAACGTTGAGGCGGGTGAAGTTGTGGTCGTCGTCCTCAATCTCCGGACCTTCGTAAATCTCGAAGCCCATTCCCGCGAACACGTCAATCATCTGATGCTTTATAATAGTAATCGGGTGAAGATTGCCGGGAGCGCGTCTGAGCGCAGGAAGCGTAACGTCCACGGTTTCCTTTTCATAGCGCGCGTTAAGCTCGAGCTTTTTGATTTCGTCCTGCTTTTGACGGTAAAGCTCCTGCGCCCACTCGCGAACCTCGTTCACGGCTTTTCCGAAGAGCGGTTTTTCCTCGGGGGAAACGTTCTTCATCTCCTTCATCAGCCCTTGGATAACGCCCGCTTTTCCGAGAAAATTCTGCCAGAATTCGGAAAGGGAAGCGCCGTCCCTGACTTCGCCGATTTTAGCTTTAACTTGTTCCTTGATTTCGCTGAAATCCTTCATAAAACTACTCCTTTACAAAAAATAAATCCCGACTCTTGCCAAACGAAAACGCTTCGCAAACAGTCGGGACGAATAATATCCGCGGTACCACCCGTTTTCGGAGAAAACTCCGCTCTCAAACGCCTTTTCGCGGCGAACGTCCCGCTTAGTTTCTCGCGGGCGGCTCGGGCGCTGAAATTCAAAAATTACCTCGGCGGGGCGCTCACAGCCAACGACGCCTTTCTCTGAACCGAAAAATAACCCTCTACTTACACGCTTTCTCAGCCTTACATTGAATTATAACACATTTTTTGGAATTTGTCAAGTATTTTTGCCCACCGTTTTCCACAACAGCCGCGAACCCCGATAAATACACGCAATTTCGCCTTTTTTCTTCAGATAAGAAAGACAACTGCGCGTTGTGTGACCGATAAGCTCGTACTGCGTTAAATACAGCTTTATATGAAGCTCTGCGAAGATTTTTTCGAGAAGCTCATCGATTGTCAAGCCGTTTTCGCAGAGCCGTTTTATCATATCCAGCACAAATCGGATATTTTCGATGTTCTTGTCAACGAGCGGCTTGATATCCCCGCAAGGCTCGTCGTGCGCGGGAATGAAAAGCTGTCCGTCAAGCGTTTTCAGCTTTTCGAGCGATTTCAGATGCTCGGAAACATCGTGCATAAACGCGATTTTATACTTGTCGAGAATGTGCTCCCCGACAACTCCGTCCGCGCAAAACCACACTCCGTTGCTTGTCCCGAAAGCAACCTGCTCGAAGTCGTGACCGTCGATGTGAACGTACTCAAGACCGCTCGGGAGAACGCTTTCCGTTAGCTTTTGGCACTCGCACGGTGCGCTCATAATTACCCGTGCTCGCATTTCATCGGTCGGATAACCACCGAAAAGGGTGACGGGAGTGAGCTGAGGGTATTCGACAAGAGCCGCGCAAACCCCCGGCGCATACACCTCGCAACCTGTTTTCTCGCGCAGAAAAGCCGCGCCGCCGATGTGGTCGCAGTGAGAGTGGGTGAGGAACACCTTTTCGAGCGCAAGCCCGCGCTGTTGAACGAGAGCAAGCGCTTTTTCCGCAGAACCCCTGTCGCCGCCGCTGTCGATAAAGCAACACTTTCCGCCGTATTCAAAAACGCCGACATTCGCGAAGGAGTCCATATAATAGGTATGCGCGCCGACTTGATTTAACTCGTACATCAGCAGATACCGAGCGCTTTTATCAGCTTTCCGAGCATCGGCTCGAATTTCACGCCGTACCAGTGGTCTTTGTCATCGATTGTGTTCTCAATGCACGAAACCGTGAAATCAGCGGCAACCTTCGCGGCTTCAACAGCGGATTTTTCGTTCGCGAGAGCGCCCGTAAATGCCGAAGCGAAAACATCGCCCGTGCCGTGACAGCCGCCCGCGATTTTCTTGTGTTCATAATAGGTGTGCTCGCCGTTTTCATAAATCGCGACTCCGGTTGAATTTGCGTTGTAGCTCACACCCGTGAGAACAACGGTTTTCGCGCCGTTTTCGGTTAGTTTCGCGAACAGCTCGTTGATGTAATCAACATCGTAGCTCTCGCGGTAATCCATTCCGGTCAAAAGCGCGGCTTCGGTTATATTCGGGAGAATAATGTCCGCCTTGAACGCGAGCTTTCTCATCGCCTCGACAAATTTGTCGTCAAAACCCGCGTAAAGCCTGCCGTTATCAGCCATTGCGGGGTCGCAGATGAACTTTCCGCCCGCTTCGAGACGGCTTTTTACGATATCGAGAACGTAGTCAATCTGCTTTGCCGAGCCGAGATAACCCGTATAAACCGCGGAAAAACCGAGATTTTCCTTCTCCCACTGCTCGCGGATTTTGGGCATTTCCTCGGTCAAATCCGCGAAAGTCCACCCCGAAAAACCGCCCGTGTGGTTCGAGAGCACCGCCGACGGAAGAATTGCCGTTTCAACGCCGCATGAGGATAAAATCGGCAGCGCAACCGTAAGCGAGCACTGTCCCACGCACGAAATGTCCTGTATCGTCAAAATTCTCTTGTAGCTCATAAAAACTCCTTTCAAAATCCCGTTTCGCATAACAAAACGAATAATTTACACGCTTTTCGATAATTATAACACAAATTTCAACAAAAATCAAGATTTTAAAAATTTTTTTAAAAACCCCTTGACAAACGGAAAAAAGTGTTGTATAATAGCATAGTCAAAGCAGAGTAAACGCTCTCACCCGCCGACGACCGCCGACAAGCGGCTTGAATGAACGGAGCGGTTCCGATTGAAAAGAACGGGGCTTTTCCGAAAATTTGAGCAGACGCCTGAACGGACGGAGAACACAGTCGGGCGCGGTAGTTTAATGTAAATAAACTTTTGGGTTTATTATATGTTAAGCGTGAGTTGCGTGACTCACGCTTTATTTATTTCTTGCTTCAGGTTAAATGATAGGAAAGGGCGGTGCTTTAAAATCGCAACGAAGGAACAGCTCATCAACGAGGATATCCGCGAGAAAGAAATTCGCGTAATTTCCGCGGACGGAGAACAGCTCGGGATTATGTCATCGGCAGAGGCTCTTGAAAAGGCTTATGCGGCGGATTTGGATCTGGTTATGATTTCTCCCACGGCAAAGCCGCCGGTGTGCCGTATTATGGACTACGGCAAGTATCGGTTCGAGCAGACCAAGCGTGAGAAAGAGGCAAAGAAGAACCAGAAAACAGCCGATGTCAAGGAAATCAAGATGTCGCTCAATATCGACACGAACGATTTCAACATCAAGGTGAAGAACGCAATCAAGTTTCTTCAGAACGGCGACAAGGTGAAGGTGACCATTCGGTTCAGACGAATGAGAGAGCTCACCCACGTCAATCTCGGCGAGGATTTGATGAAAAAGTTTATGGACGCGGTTTCGGAGTACGGAGGCTCGGATAAGCCTTCAAAGCTTGAGGGAAGAAATTATGCCGTTGTACTCAGCCCCAAGAAGTAACGGCGCACCGAATTGTAAAAAACGAGTTTGCTTGCTTTCGATGAAAATCGGACACGCGGGGGAACTCCAGAATTAAGGAGGAACATAAATATGCCTAAGATTAAGACACACAGCGGCGCTAAAAAGCGTTTCAAGCTGACGGGAACCGGTAAGGTAAAGATGCAGCACTGCGGCAAGCGTCACATTCTCACCAAGAAGACCACCAAGCGTAAAAGAGGTCTGAGAAACGGCGCATACGCTGACAGCACCAATGTGGCTCAGGCAAAGAGCCTTATTCCGTACAAATAATGAGAACGCGCTTTTGCGTTTGATAGCTTGAATTTAGGAGGAAAATGAAATGGCAAGAGTAAAAGGCGCGCTCGCCACAAGAAAAAGAAGAAACAAGACTTTGAAGCTCGCAAAGGGCTACTGGGGAGGCAAGAGCAGACTGTTTAAGACCGCGAAGGAAGCGGTTATGAAGAGCGGACAGTACGCTTATGTCGGCAGAAGACTTAAGAAAAGAGATTTCAGACGTCTTTGGATTACAAGAATTTCCGCTGCCTGCAAGATGAACGGCATGAACTATTCCACGTTTATGAACGGTCTTAAAAAGGCAAACATCACGCTTAACAGAAAGATGCTTTCCGAAATCGCTGTTAACGATGCGGCAGGTTTCACGGCGCTCACCGAAAAGGCAAAAGCAGCGCTTTAATTAAAAGAATCTTCTCACGTCCGCGCGCGGGCGTGAGATTTTCGCTATGTAGGGCTAGTTTTTGAGGCTTGAAATCAATCGGGATTTGGTGAAAATCATCGATTTTGGAGGTGCTTTTTTGGAGGAAATTTCTTCGAGAAAAAACCAAAATGTTCGCTTTATGCGGGAGCTTTTTTCGAGCACCGAACGCCGCCGTGAAAGCGGATTTTTCGCGGTTGAGGGCGACCATTTGTGCGGGGAAACGGCGGGGCTTGACTATAAAATCGAGCTGTTTATGTTCACCGAAAAGGCTCGCGGAAAGTACCCGCAGACGGTTGAAAAAGCGTGCAAAAAAGCCGAGAAAAGCCTTGTCATAACCGAGGAAATTTCGGAATATATTTCCGATACAAAAGCACCTCAGGGGCTGTTTGCGGCGGTTGAGGGACGCGCTTCGGAGATTTCGGAAAACGCGCGGAAAATCGTTGTTCTTGACGGTGTGCAGGACCCCGGAAATGTCGGCACAATCATCAGAACCGCCGAGGCACTCGGGATTGAGGGCGTTGTGTTTACGGGAAAATGCGCGGACGCGTTCTCGCCGAAAACGCTTCGGGCGTCGATGGGAAGCGCGCTCAGAATGCCGTTCGGTTACGCGGACGAGCAAAATCTGCGCGATAAACTCAGCGGTTTTTCAATCTTTGCGGCAATGCTCGATGAGAACGCAAAAAAGCTCGGTGAGATTGATTTTCCCGAAAAAACAGCCGTTGTTATCGGAAGCGAGGGGAGCGGCGTTTCTCCACAAATCGCGGCGTTATGCGATGAAAAGGTGTATATCCCGATAAAAAAAGCGGAGAGCCTCAACGCTGCGGCTGCCGCGGCGATTATCCTCTGGGAGATATCGAAAAATTGAATTTCTTTGTTTATTTCCCCGCGATAAAATGTTTCGGCGGAATAAACAAGGATTTTAAGGAGAATTTATTTTGTCTGATTTAGTTATACTTGAGTCGCCGTCCAAGGCGAAAACCGTGAAAAAATATTTGGGCGCGGGCTATGATGTTGTTGCCTCAACGGGACATATTATCGACTTGCCCAAGTCCAAGCTCGGCGTTGATGTTGAGCATAATTTCGAGCCGCAGTACGTCAATATGAAGGACAAGGCGGACATCATCAAGGAGCTCAAAAAACGCGCAAAGGAAAGCGACACAATCTACCTTGCAACCGACCCGGACCGCGAGGGTGAAGCAATCGCGTGGCATTTGTCGCACTTGCTGAATATTGACGAGAAGCAGGCGGTGCGCGTTACGTTCAACGAAATCACGAAAACCGGCGTTCAGTACGGAATGAACCACCCGCGCACGATAAACGAGGACGTTGTAAACGCGCAGCAGACGCGCAGGATTCTCGACAGAATTGTCGGATACAAGCTCTCGCCGTTCTTGTGGAAGAAGGTTAGGCGCGGACTTTCGGCGGGGCGCGTGCAGTCGGTTGCGGTGAGAATTATCGTTGACCGCGAGGAAGAAATCCGTGCGTTCAAATCAACCGAATACTGGACGGTTGACGGAAAATTCCACACGGCAAATTCCAAAAAGTTGTTCTCGGCGAAACTCGCGGAAGTTGACGGGAAAAAAGCCGAGCTTAAGGATAAAAAGGAAGCGGACGCTGTTCTCGAACGGCTCAACGGCGCGGTTTACACGGTTTCGGGCATCAAAAAGTCACAGCGCAAAAAACAGCCCGCGCCGCCTTTCACAACTTCGACTCTTCAACAGGAAGCGTCCAAGCGTTTGAGCTTTCAGGCGCGCCGCACAATGAAGGCAGCGCAGGAGCTTTACGAGGGCGTTGAGGTCGCGGGAATGGGCGCGGTCGGCTTGATAACCTATATGAGAACCGACTCGCTGAGAATTTCCGATGAGGCGAAGGCTGCCGCGGCGGAGCTTATCAAGAACGTTTACGGCGCGGAGTATCTCCCCGAGAAACCGCGCGTCTACAAGTCCAAGAGCAACGCTCAAGACGCGCACGAGGCTATTCGTCCGTCAAATGTCGAGCTTACTCCCGACAAGGTGAAAAGCTCGCTCACAAGCGACCAATACAAGCTCTACAAGCTGATTTGGGAGCGCTTTACGGCAAGCCAGATGGCAAATGCGGTTCTTGACACGGTTTCGGTTGATATCGAGGCGAACGGTTGCTTGTTCAAGGCAAGCGGTTATTCGGTGAAATTTGACGGCTTCACCAAGCTCTACGAGGAGCGAAACGATACCGATGAACAGGGCGGTGCGCTCCCGAAGATTGAAAAAGACGAGAAGCTGGTTTGCGCGGAGATGCTCGGAAATCAGCACTTCACCCAGCCTCCCGCGCGCTACAACGAGGCTTCGCTTATCAAGGCGCTCGAGGAAAACGGCATCGGCAGACCGTCAACCTACGCGCCGACTATTTCCACGATTTTAGACAGGCATTATGTCGAGCGCGAGGCGGGAAATCAGCTTAAACCAACCTCTCTCGGCGAGGTTATCACAACGCTGCTTAAGGATAAGTTTAACAACATCGTTGACGTGAAATTCACCGCGAAAATGGAGAGCAGCCTTGACGATATCGAAAACGGAAGCAAGGATTGGGTTGACACGCTGCGGAAATTCTACAAGGACTTTGACAAGAGCCTGACGCAAGCCGAAAAGGAAATGGACGGAAAGCACGTTAAAATTCCCGATGAGCCGACCGATATTGTCTGCGAGGAATGCGGCAAGCCGATGGTTATCAAGATTGGTCCTTACGGCAAATTTTTGGGCTGTTCGGGTTTCCCCGAGTGCAAATTCACCAAAAAAATTGTCACGGAAACCAAAGGCAGTTGTCCGAGATGCGGCAGGAAAATGCTGCTCAAGAAGTCCAAAAAGGGCAAGCCTTTCTACGGCTGCGAGAACTACAAGGACTGCAATTTTATGACGTGGGATATCCCGATTGAGGAAAAATGCCCGCAGTGCGGTGCGTCGCTGTTCAAGAAAACCGGCAAGCTCGGAAAAATCTACTGCGCGAAGGACGGCTGCGGCTACGAGCGCCCGCTTGACAAGACAAAGGATAAAGATGAAGGTTAAGGTTATCGGCGCGGGACTTGCGGGTTGCGAGGCGGCTTGGCAGCTTGCCGAGCGCGGCTTTGAGGTCGAGCTTTGCGAGATGAAGCCCGTGAAGTTTTCACCCGCGCACAAATATGACGGCTTCGCGGAGCTTGTCTGCTCAAATTCGCTGAAAGCGTCACGAATTGACAGCGCGTGCGGACTTTTGAAAGAGGAAATGCGCAGGCTTGGTTCGATAATCGTGCCCGCTGCCGAAAAAACCGCTGTTCCTGCGGGCGGAGCGCTTGCGGTGAACCGAAAGGATTTCTCGGACGAGGTGACGCGGCTTATCAGAAATCACCCGAAAATCACCGTGATGAGCGGCGAAATCACCGAGTTTCCCGAGAAAAACGCGGTTATCTGCACAGGCCCGCTCACAAGCGACGCGTTTGCCGAAAAAATCCGCGAGCGGCTCGGCAAAAACGGCAGGTTTATGAGCTTTTTTGACGCTTCCGCGCCGATTGTTACCGCCGAGAGTATCGACCGTTCGATTGCGTTTTCTCAGTCGCGCTACGACAAGGGCGGCGACGATTATCTGAACTGCCCGTTTACGAAAGAGGAGTACGAGCGGTTCTGGAACGAGCTGGTTAACGCAGAGCCTGCGGAGTTGCACGAGTTCGACAAAAAACCGAGCGTGTACGAGGGCTGTATGCCCGTGGAGGTGCTCGCAAAGCGCGGAATTGAGAGCGTGCGCTACGGCTGTATGAAGCCGGTTGGGTTGACCGACCCGAGAACAGGTAAACGTCCTTGGGCGGCGGTACAGCTCCGCAAGGAGAACGCCGAGGGCACGATGTATAACCTTGTCGGTTTTCAGACGCACCTGAAATTCGGCGAGCAAAAGCGCGTGTTCTCGCTTATACCGGGACTTGAGAATGCGGAATTTGTGCGGTACGGCGTGATGCACAGAAACACCTACATCTGCTCGAGAACATTGCTTGACAAGAGCTTTATGCTCAAGGGCTCGGAAAACGTGTTTTTCGGCGGTCAGATAACGGGAGTTGAGGGCTATGTCGAGAGCGCGGCTTCGGGGATTATCGCGGGAAGAGCGCTTGCGGACAGGCTTTCGGGCAGAGAGCCGCTGAAGCTCCCGAACACCACAATGCTCGGCGCGATAATCGATTACGTCTGCGATTGGTCGGAGGACGAGGATTTCTATATCGATTTTGACCCGATGGGTGCAAATATGGGTATTTTGCCTCCGCTTGAAGAAAACATCAGGGATAAACGCGAAAAATACGCGGCGCTTGCAAAACGGGCGCTCGGCGACTTGGATAAGGCGATTGAGGAATATTGACAAAACGCGGAAAGGAGCTTGAAATGAGAATTGTAATTGACGGTTTTGGCGGCGATAACGCCCCCGATGAGATTTTAAAAGGTGCGGCTTGGGCTGTACGCGATTTGGGAATTGAGGTTATCGTAACGGGCGATGTTTCCGTGCTTGAAGCGCGAATGAAGGCGCTTGATATCAACGACAACGGCATTACCTTTGAGCCTGCCGAGG
Organism: uncultured Clostridia bacterium; assembly: GCA_945829235.1. Taxonomy (GTDB): domain Bacteria; phylum Bacillota; class Clostridia; order Oscillospirales; family Ruminococcaceae; genus CAG-115. The sequence continues at coordinate 77,169 of CALZUA010000005.1, forward strand.
GTGTTATCACAACGGAGGATTCACCGAAATCGGTTGTCAAGGAAAAGAGCAACACCTCGATGGGCAGAGCGTTTTATCTGCTCTCCGAGGGCAAGGCTGACGCGGCAATCAGCGCGGGAAGTACAGCTGCAATCGTTGTCGGGGGAACTCTTATCGAAAAGCGCATCAAAGGCGTGAAGAGAACGGCTCTCGTACCGCTTATGCCGTGTCTTGGCGGAGCAAAATACGCGGTTATCGACGGCGGCGCAAACCTTGACTGCCGTCCCGAAATGCTCTTGCAGTTCGCTATTCTGGGAAGCTGTTTTATGAAAACAACCTACGGTATCGAAAATCCGCGCGTCGGTCTTCTGAACATCGGCTCGGAGGAGGAAAAGGGCAGAGAGCTCGAGCACGAAACCAAAAAACTCCTCGAAAAAGCGCCGATAAACTTTGTCGGATATGTCGAGGCGCGTGATGTGCCGCTTGGAGCGGTTGACGTTCTTGTAACGGACGGTTTCACGGGAAACGTGTACTTAAAGGCATGCGAGGGAATGGGAGCGCTGATGAAGAACGCGCTCAAGGACATTTTCTATGCGAATTTGAAGACAAAAATCGGTGCGCTTTGCGTCAAGTCAAAGCTCTCGGATTTCCTGAAACAGGTAGACTACAAGGAAATCGGCGGCTCGCCGCTTCTGGGTACGGCAAAGCCCGTGTTCAAGGCGCACGGCTCGTCCGACGCAAAGGCATTTTTCGGTGCTTTCCGACAGGCAAAGCTGTTTGTGGAACGGAACGCGGTTGACGAGATGACAAAGGCAATCGCTTCTTTGAGTATCGGAGAGGAGCTTGAAAATGGCTGATTTGGCGGAGCTTGAGGAGAAAATCGGCTATAAATTCAAGAAACGCGAGTACCTCCGCCGCGCGATGACGCACTCAAGCTACTCGGGCGGCAAGAACAACGGCTCAAACGAGCGGCTGGAGTTTTTGGGCGACAGCGTGCTTCAGATAACGGTTTCGCAGTACCTTTTCACCAGTATGACAAGCGTTCCCGAAGGGGGACTTACAAAGCTTCGCGCGTCTATTGTCTGCGAGAACTCGCTGTACAATTTCGCCAACAGAATTGAGCTCGGAAAGTACATTTTACTCGGAAAAGGTGAGGAAATGACGGGCGGCAGAACGCGCCGTTCCATTCTCGCGGACGCGTTTGAGGCAATGATTGCGGCGGTTTATCTTGACGGCGGAATGGACGCGGCGATGGAGATGATTATGCGCTTCGTGCCGTCGATTGACGCGCTGAAATCTGGCAAGGTGAAGCTCGGCGATTACAAGACCGTGCTTCAGGAAATTATCCAGAAAAATCCCGAGGAGAAGATATCCTACGAGGTTGTCGAGAGTAGCGGCGAACAGCACCGCAAGCATTTTGTCGCGCAGGTTTTGCTCAACGGTCAGGTTATCGGAAAGGGCAGCGGTTTGTCCAAAAAAGAGGCTGAGCAAGAGGCTGCAAAAGAGGCTGTGAGCCTTATGGGGTACGACGTTGAATAAGACGAATCTCAGCATTTTTATCCCGCATTTGGGCTGCCCGCACCGCTGTTCGTTCTGCGACCAGAGGAGCATCTCGGGCACGAAAAAATCGCCTTCTCCCGAGGAAGTTTTTGTGCTTCTCGAGGAGCAGGCACCGCGGCTTTCCGAAAAGGGAATGACGGCGCAGATTGCGTTTTTCGGCGGCAGTTTTACGGCAATACCGCGCGATTATATGACGGAGTTGTTGAGTGTCGCAAAGCGTGCTGTGGAGCGGTTTTCCGTGTACACGGGAATACGCTGTTCAACGCGCCCCGACTGTATAGACGAGAAAATTCTGGCAACGCTGAAAAGCTATGGAATGACCGCGATTGAGCTGGGCGCGCAGTCGATGAGCAACGAGGTTCTCGCGGCAAACGAGCGCGGGCACACTGCCGAAGATGTTGAAAAAGCGGCGCGGCTTATCCGCGAAAACGGCTTTGAGCTGGGGCTTCAGATGATAACGGGCTTGTACGGAGATACGCCCGAGAAATCGCTTTATACCGCGGAAAAATTCATCGAAATGCACCCCGATACCGTGAGGATTTACCCGACGGTTATCCTGAAAAACACGCGGCTCGGAGAGCTTTTCGAGAGCGGTGTTTACACGGGTTTTTCGTTTGAGGAAACCGTTGAGCTTTGTGCACAGCTTTTGCGGAAATTCGAGCAGAACGATATCCGGGTAATCCGAATGGGACTGCACGCAAGCAATGAGGTCGAGCGGGAAATGCTTGGCGGGGTGTATCACCCGAGTTTTCGGGAAATTGTCGAGAGCAGGCTTATGCTGAACGATTTGACGGAGCGCTTGAAACCGCTTACAGTGCGGGATTACACGGTTTTCACGGATAAGAAAAATCTCAGCAAACTGATAGGACAAAAGCGCGGAAATCTTGAAAAATTGCGCGAAATGGGCTATAAGATAAAGGTTAAGGAAAAAGCGGGAGTTTATCTCGAAATTGAGGAAAGTTAATGTTTTTTAAAACGCTGACAATACAGGGCTTCAAGTCCTTTGCGGATAAAACTGTTTTGCAGTTTGACGCGAAAACCACGGCTGTCGTCGGGAGCAACGGCAACGGAAAAAGCAATATTTCCGACGCTCTGCGGTGGGTTATGGGTGAGCAGGGCGCGAAAACTCTGCGCGGTGAGAAGATGGAGGACGTTATCTTCCACGGCACAACCGAGCGTAAACCGATGGGTTTTGCGAAGGTTACGTTGCTTATCGACAACAGTGACCGCGCGCTCGGGATTGACGAAAACGAGGTTGAAATCTCGAGAAAGCTCTACCGTACCGGCGAGAGCGAGTACCTGATAAACGGCAGAAAATCACGCTTGAAGGACATTCAGGAGCTGTTGATGGGAACAGGCTTGGGGCGTGATGGTTATTCGATTGTCGGGCAGGGGCGCGTTGCCGAAATCGTTAACGCGCGCGGCTCGGAGCGCCGTGAAATCTTTGAGGAAGCGGCGGGAGTTTCGCTGTTTTTGCACAAAAAAGCCGACGCTGAAAAACAGCTTGCTCAAGCCGAGGAGAACATAACTCGTCAAAAGGACTTAATCCGCGTTGACGAGGAGCGCCTGCCGATACTCAAAAAGCAGTCGGAAAAGGCGGCTCTCGCAAGCGAGCTTATGGCGGAGAAAAAGGAGCTCGAAATCTCGGTTTCTGCGGCGCGGCTGAAGGAAAAGCGCGAGAGCTTGATTAAAATTGATGACGATTTGTTGCTCAACAGAGCCGAATGTGACAACTTTGAGCGCGATATCGAGAACGCGAACAATGAAATCGAAAAGCTCGGTGACGACAAGCTTGCCGCAAGCGCACATTTGACGAGAATTCGCGATGGAATTCAGACCGCGAACGATGAGCTTTCCGAGATGAAATCGGAAATTTCGGTTGCCGAAAACGACCTCAAGCACAACTCCAAGCACCGTGACGAGCTTACCGAACAGCTCAAAAAGGCTGAGAAGAACAGCCGTGTTTTTGACGAGCGAATTGAGGAAAAAAAGGCGCAGATTGAGCAAAAAAATGCTGAAGCTACCGATTTTGATGAGAAGATAAAAGCGTGTGAAAAGGAGCTTCGGGAGATTTCTGAGAGCACCAACGAGCGCAATGACGAATATTCGGCGCTTGAAGGCGAAATGGCGAAAGCGTATGGCAGAAGAACCGAGCTTTCGCTTATGAAAACGCAGTCCGAGAAATCTCGCGGTGAAGCTGAGGAGCAGAAAAACGAGTTTTTGAAAAGCGTTTCCGAGAGCGAAAAAACAATGAATGCTCATAAAACCGAGCTTTCCGAGGTTGAAAAGAAGCTTGCTGAAATCGAGAACGAAAAGCAGACTGCCACGAACAGGCTCAGCGGTATGGAGCGGCTTTCCGAGGGCAAAAAGAAGCGCCTTGACGAGGCGAGAGCGGCTCACGAGGAGGCGCAGAGAGCGCTTGGTGAAAAGCAACAGCGTCACAAGGTGCTTTCGGATATTGAGCGTAGCAAGGAAGGCTATTCGCGCGCGGTTAAAGAGGTTATGAGCGCGGGTGAACAAGGGCGGCTTGCCGGTATTCACGGAACGGTCGCGGACGTTGTGACGGTGCCGAAAAAGTACGTCACGGCGATTGAAACGGCGCTTGGTGCGGCGATGCAGAACATCATCGTGGACAACGAAGAAACGGCAACTCGTTGCATTCGTTTCCTCAAGGAAACAAACGCGGGCAGAACCACGTTTTACCCGCTCACCTCGATGAAGGGAAGAACGCTCAACGAGCCGCGGCTGGCTTCGGAAGCGGGTTTTGAGGGGATTGCCTCGGAGCTTGTTTCGTGCGACAGCGAGTACGCGAATATCATAAATTATCTGCTTGGTCTGACAGCGATTGCCGATGATATCGACACGGCAACCGTTATCGGAAAAAAATACGGCTATAAATTCAGGATTGTCACGCTTGACGGTCAGGTTGTCAACGCAGGCGGCTCGTTTACGGGCGGCTCGAGGGTTAACGGCTCGGGCATTATTTCGCGTAAACAGGAGCTTGACGCGTTGCTTAAGGATATCGAAAGGTTGCGTGAAACCGAGAAAACGCGTGCCGAGGAATTTGAGCGTTATCGCGCGGAATACGCGAAATTTTCGATTGAAGCCGAGGGAATGCAGGACAAAATCCGCGAGCTTGAACAGGACGAAATCCGACAGGGCGCGGAAAAATCCCGCCTCACAGGGCTTATCGACCAACTCGTTTCACAAAACAAAACCGCTCAGCAGACGTTGAACCGTTTTGACGCAACGATTAAGCAACAGAGCAAAATTATTGAAAATGCGGAGAAAGAAATCGCCGAGCTTGACGAAAAAATCGAGGAGCTTGAGAAAAAGTACGCCGAACAGACGGGCGAGCGCACGGCGGCAGACAACAAGCTGAAAGAGCTTTACGATGAGATAAACGCGCTCAATCTCAAAAAGGTTGCCGCACAAAAGGACGCGGACGCGCTCAGGGAGCAGATTAAGAGCATTGAGTACGACCGAAGAACGCTTCTCGAAAACAGCGGCGGATACAAGTCTGCGATGGAAAATCTCGATAATTCCGACCGCGAAATCCGTGAGAAAATCGAGCGTTTGAAGCGCGAAATTGACAAATCGAACAGCAGTCTTTCCGAGCAAAACGATGAGATTGAGAGCGTGTTAAATCAAATCACCGAGCTTGACGGGAAAATCACCGAGCTTCGCCGCGACATCGACGAGGCGAACAAAAACAAGCAGAAATTTGCGATTGCGCTTGCGCGCTTGGAAGAGCAGCGCGGCACGCTTCAGAAGGAGTACGACAAGATTGTCGCGTTGCTGATGGATAGCTATGAGATGACGGTTTCTCAGGCTGAACAGGAGGCGAAAATTCCCGAAAATCTGCTGATGGCGGAGAACGATTTGAACGAGCTTAACAAGCGTATTTCCGCGCTCGGAATTGTAAATATGGCGTCAATCGAGGAGTACGAAACGGTGTCGAAGCGCTACGAGTTTCAGTCGGCTCAGCTTCGTGATATCGAGGACGCAAAACGCGGTCTGGAGAAGCTCATCGAGCAACTCACCTCGGACATCAAAACGCGTTTTCTTGCAAGCTTTGAGGACATCAACAAGCATTTCAAGGAGATTTTCGTGCAGATTTTCGGTCCCGGTTCACACGCGGAGCTGGAGCTTACAAATCCCGAGGACTTGCTTAATTCGGGTATTGAGATTAAGGCGGCGCCGCCGGGAAAGGTTATCAAGAACCTGATTTCGCTTTCGGGCGGTGAGCAGACGATGGTTGCAATCACGATTTATTTCGCGATTTTGATGCACCGTCCCACGCCGTTCTGTATGCTGGACGAGGTTGACGCGGCGCTTGACGACATAAACGTTGAGAAATACATACGCTACCTCAACCAGTTCAGCAAAAGCACTCAGCTTATGGTTATCACCCACCGCCGCGGCACAATCGAGGGCTGCTCGGTGCTGTACGGCGTGTTTATGCAGGAAAAGGGCGTTTCGCGGCTGTTGCGGCAGGAGCTTTCCGAGGAGCTGTCGGACGAGTTGAACGAAATTATTGAATAAGAGGATTTTATGGGATTATTTAACAGAAAGAAAAAGAACGAGGAAGCCGCAGAGCCTGTTAAGGAGCAACATTCTTCGCTTTTGGAGAAGCTTCAGGGCTTTGAGCCGATTTTCACCGACCACGAATCGGATATTCAGTTCCAAGAGGAATACGAGGCGCAACAGCGTGAGCTTGCCGCAAACAAGCTCCGCGAGGGCTTGAAGAAAACGCGCGAGGGCATTGCAAGCAAGGTTCAGCAGTTGCTCAACTCGTTCACGAAAATTGACGAGGACTTTTTTGACGAGCTTGAGGAAACGCTTATTTTGTCGGATATCGGCGCGGAAACGAGCGCGGATATTTGCGACAAGTTGCGTGCCGAGGTGAAGAAAACGGGCACAACCGAGCCTGCCGATGTCAAGGAGATGCTCAAAAACATCATCTCGGAGATTTTGTCGGGTGACAACGAGCTGAAGCTGAACACAAAGCCGTCCGTGATAATGGTTATCGGCGTAAACGGCGCAGGAAAAACCACGACAATCGGCAAAATGGCGGCGAATTTCAAGAACGCGGGGAAAAAGGTTATCGTGGCGGCGGCGGATACGTTCAGAGCGGCGGCGATTGACCAGCTGAATATCTGGACAGACCGCGCGGGAGTTGAGATTATCAAGCACACCGAGGGCGCGGACCCCGCGGCTGTTGTGTTTGACGCACTTTCGGCGGCAAAGGCGCGCGGTGCGGATATCGTACTCTGCGATACCGCGGGGCGGCTTCACAACAAGAAAAATCTTATGGAGGAGCTGAAAAAAATTGCGCGAATTATCACGAGAGAGTGCCCCGATTGCAGTCTGGAAACGCTTCTCGTTCTTGACGCAACGACCGGACAAAACGCGGTTAATCAGGCGCGCTTGTTCAACGAAACCGCTGATATCACGGGAATTGTGCTCACAAAGCTGGACGGCACGGCAAAGGGCGGAATTATTATTCCTATTAAAAATGAGCTTGGTTTGCCCGTAAAACTGGTCGGCGTAGGCGAAAAAATCGATGATTTGCAACCGTTTATTCCCGAGGAATATGTCAATACGCTATTTGAATGATGACTTCAATTAGTGATTGACAAACGCAAAATTTTGTGATATAATCATTTTAATCATAGGCTTTGACAACGAAAGGATTTTTTATGAACACGAAAAATACATCAGACGAACACCCGCGAAGTAGGCTAATTATCGCGTCCAACAACAAGGGAAAGTTGCGCGAATTTGGAGAGCTTCTCGAACCGTTTGGTTTCGAGGTTGTATCGATGAGGGACGCGGGCTTCACGGACGAAATTGTCGAGGACGGCGATACCTTCGAGGAAAACGCGCACATAAAGGCGAGAGCGGTTTTTGAGAAACTTGGAGAGCCTGTTATCGCGGACGACAGCGGGCTTGAGATTGATTTCCTTGACGGCGCGCCGGGCGTTTATTCGGCACGTTACGCGGGTGAAAATGCAACCGACAAGGAGCTTTGCGAGAAGGTTCTCGAGGAAATGCACGGCGTTCCCGAGGAGCTTCGGAAGGCGCGTTTTGTCTGCACGATTTACTTCATTTTCGCCGAGGACGATGAGTATTCCGTGCGCGGCGAGGTTGAAGGGTACATCGGTGACAAGCCTCTCGGCAAAAACGGTTTCGGCTACGACCCGATTTTTATGCTCGACGATGACGAGAGTATGGCGACAATTTCGGCTGATGAGAAGAACAAAATCAGTCATCGTGCCGACGCTTTCAGAAAGCTGTCGGAGATTTTAAAGGAGAAATTTGATGCTAAACAGTAAACAGCGCGCAAATCTGCGTGCTCAGGCAAGTGCGCTTGCCCCCGTGTTTTATGTGGGGAAATCTGGAATAACAGACGAGCTTGTAAACCAGCTTGAAAACGTGCTGAACGCGCGCGAGCTGATTAAAATAGGCGTTCAGGAGTCCTGCGATTATACAGCGCGGGAGGCGGCAGACGAAATTGCGCCGAGGCTTGGAGCAGAGGTTGTGGCGGTTATCGGGCGGAAATTTGTGCTGTTCAGAGTGAGCAAGGACCCGAAGAAAAGGAAGATTAGCTTTGATTAAAACGGGAATTTTCGGCGGCGCGTTCAACCCGCCGCATAAAGGTCACATAAATCTTGCAAAAGAGGCTATCGAACAGCTGAAACTGCGGAAATTGCTGATAATACCCACATTTGAAAGTCCTCACAAGGCAACAAAGCTCGCGCCGTTTGACGAGCGTGCGGAGATGTGCAGAAAGGCGTTTTCGGGGATTTCTGACAAGTGCGAGGTTGAAATCTGCGAAATCGAGCGGGAGCTTGGCGGCATAAGCTACACGATAAACACGCTTCGAGCGCTGAAAAAGCGTTACACGGACGCGAGATTTTTCCTGTTAATCGGTGGCGATATGCTGTTTTCGTTCACCGAGTGGTACAAATTTGAATCAATCCTCAAGGAATGCGAGGTCTGCGCGGCGGCAAGAGGCGGCGACAATTTCTCGGAAATGCTGGAATATGCAACCGAGGTTGGAAGAATAAAGGTTCTTCCCACGAATGTTGTTGATATCAGCTCAACCGAAATCCGTGAAAAAATCCAGAAAGGCGAGGACGCGTCCGCGTGGATAACCGAGGACGTTCGCGGGTATATTGAAGAAAAGGGACTTTACAGATGACGCATAAGGGAACGCGCGTTCTGGAAACGGAGCGGCTTATTCTCCGCAAAATTGAGATAACGGACGCGGAGTTTATGTACAAGAACTGGTGCGCGGACAGCGAGGTTACGAAGTTTCTTATATGGAGTCCGCACAAAAATGCTGAGGAAAGCCGCGCGATTGCCGAGGAATGGGTGAAAAGATACGCGCGAGATGACTTTTATCAGTGGGCGATAGTTTTGAAGAGCAATTTCCCCGAGCCTGTCGGAACAATCGGCGCTATTAAGACGGATTTGGATACCGAGAGCGTGACAATTGGCTACTGCTTGTCAAGAAAACTCTGGCACAACGGTTATATGACGGAGGCGCTGGCGGCGGTTTTGGAGTACTTTTTCAAGAAAGTCGGCGTAAATCGTGCCGAAAGCTATCACGATGCAAGAAATCCGCATTCGGGCGCGGTTATGCGAAACTGCGGAATGAAATACGAGGGAACTCTGCGGCAGGCGGCAAAAAGCAACGCGGGTATCGGCGATATTTGTATGTACTCGCTGCTTGCCGAGGACATCGGACTTAGATAATTGAATAGAGGAACAAAAGTTTGAGCAGATACGAAGAATTTGACGAATACGAAAGGCTGCTGGAAGCGCGTCTGTCGAAAAAGCGTTTCAAGCACAGTATGAACGTTGCCGAGGAGTGCTGGAAGCTCGCGGAGCGTTTTGGAGCGGACAAGAAGCGGTGCTATCTCGCAGGACTGCTCCACGATATAATGAAAGAGGATTTGCCCGACCGACAGAAGCAGTACACGCTTGAAAGCGGGCTAAACCCCGACCCTGCGGAAATCGCGTCAAAAGCGCTCTGGCACGGCGTTGCGGGCGGGTATTACGTCCGCGAAAAGCTTGGGATTGACGATGATGAAATTATCGGCGCGATACGTTATCACACGGTTGGCTGCGCGCGAATGACGCTTCTCGAAAAAATAGTCTACCTCGGCGATATGATATCCGAAGAACGCGATTACAAGGGCGTTGAGAAGATGCGGGAATATTGCTACGATGATATCGATAAGGCAATGTCGATTGCGCTGATTTATCAGATACAGACCGTTGCGGGAAAATGCGCGCTGTTGCCCGTATCAACGTTTGAGGCGTACAATTACTACCTGAAATTCAACAAAAACAAGGAGAGCTTATGAAAGATATTGAAGAGTTGGAGATTGCCGTAAAGGCGCTTTCGAGCAAAAAAGCGGAAAAAATCACGGCGCTCAAGGTGAAGGATATAACGGTTCTCGCGAACTATTTCGTGATAGCGTCCGGCACTTCCTCAACGCAGGTAAAGGCGCTTGCGGACGAGGTTGAGTATCAGCTTGCGCAGAAGGGCGTGAAGCCGAAGGGAATTGACGGTTCTCCGAGCAACAACTGGATTGTGCTCGACTATATCGATGTGATTGTACACATTTTCCACGAGGAAGCGCGCGAGTTTTATCAGCTTGAACACCTCTGGGCTGACGGCGAGCCTGTCGATATCTCGGAGTGGGACAAGTAATCGGGAAATTGTCGCGTTTGCCGAAAAAGTTCTGTTGAATTTGTCTGATATTACCAAAAATCAAAAAAGATTGCGAATTTGATAAATATATCTTGACAAATCGGCGGGAATGATGTATAATGTTAAAGTACTGTTATTATATGGAGTATAGCCTGTGCCGTTCGGCAAGGGGAGGGAAATATAGATGGCGGAAATTCGTCTTGGCAAAAATGAATCGCTCGATACCGCGTTAAAGCGTTTCAAGCGTTCTTGCGCAAGGGACGGCGTTCTTGCTGAAGTTCGTAAAAGAGAGCATTACGAAAAGCCTTCGGTAAAACGTAAGAAGAAGTCCGAAGCTGCTCGCAAGCGTAAGTATTGATTTGAACAAATGTTGAAGCGGGCATATTATGTCCGCTTTAATACTTTCACAGGTGATTTAATGCTGTTTAAACCGACGTTTCATTTGAAGAACGTTTTATCTATAAATAAGGAGTTTCTCGAAAAAAACGGCGTGACGGCGCTGGTTCTCGATATGGACAACACGCTTTCGATGCACGGAAATCCATGTGCCGAGGCGGGCGTATCGGAGTGGCTTGATGAGATGCGCGCGCTTGGGATAAAGATGCGCGTCGTGTCCAACAACACCAACAAGCGCGTTGCTCCGCTTGCGGCAAAGCTCGGGCTTCCGTTCACGGCAAACGGCGCGAAACCGCTTACTTTCGGGATAACGCGCGCGATGAAAGCGATGAACGCGGAAAAATCCGAAACGCTTGTTGTCGGCGACCAGATTTTCACCGACATAATGGCGGGGAATTTAAAAGGTGTTCGGACGGTGCTTGTAGAGCCGTTTCACCTCGAAAATACCTGGACGTTCAAGCTGAAAAGGCGCTTGGAGAGCTTGGTTTTCAAGAGAGATTACAGTAATTTGGAGTTGAAGTGATGATTACATTCGGTCCCGGAGGTAATTCAATCAGCTGGGGAAAACGGAAATTTCCCGAGGATTTGCCGGCTTATCTCGGCGAACTCGGGCTTAATGGCTATGAAATCGAGTGCGGGCGCGGCGTGAGAATATCGGAAGGCACGGTGAAAAAGCTCCCCGAAATAGCGCGGGAAAGCGGGATTTATGTGACGCTTCACGCTCCGTATTTCATTTCGCTTTCGTCAACCGAGGAAGAAAAGCGCTTGAACAGCGTGAATTATATTCTCGAGTCGGCAAAGGCGGCGAAGGCTGTCGGAGCTCAGAAAATCGTGGTTCACAGCGGGTCTTGCTCAAAGATGACGAGAGCGGAGGCAACCTATCTCGCGAAACAAACGCTGAAAAAGGCGCAGGAAGCGCTTGATGAAAACGGGCTTTCGGATATCATAATCTGTCCCGAAACGATGGGAAAAATCAATCAGCTTGGCACTCTAGAAGAAGTTCTGGAGCTGTGCGGGGTGGACGAGCGGTTTTTGCCGACGGTTGATTTCGGGCATCTGAACGCGCGCACTCTCGGCGGTATAACGGGGCGCGCCGATTACGCGAAAATGCTTGATTTAATCGAGAACGCGCTGGGACACGAGCGATTGTCGAAAATGCACATTCACTTCAGCAAAATCGAGTACACGGCGGGCGGCGAGAAAAAGCACCTGACGTTCGCGGACGAGCATTTCGGTCCCGATTACAAGCCGCTTCTTGAGGAAATCAAGGCGCGCGGGCTGTCGCCGTCGATAATCTGCGAGAGCGACGGAACGCAGGCTGAGGACGCGGCTGAGATGAAGCGGTTTTACGATAATTTGTGAAAAGGTGGAAAATTATGAAAATTTTGGTTATAAACGGTCCGAACTTAAATCTTCTCGGCGAGCGTGAGCCGACAATTTACGGCGATGAGTCGCTCAAGGCGATTAACGATGAGCTTTACGCGGTCGCGCAAAATCTCGGTCACGAGCTTTCGTTCTTCCAGAGCAACAGCGAGGGAAGCATTATCGACAGCATTCACGCCGCGCGGCTTGGTTATGACGGAATTGTGCTGAACGCGGGCGCTTACACGCATTACAGCTACGCAATTCACGATGCGATTGCCGCGATAAAAATTCCTGTTATAGAGGTACATTTGAGCAATATCTCGAGCCGCGACGAGTTCCGCAAAAAGAGCGTTATCGCGCCGGCTTGCGCGGGAAGCATCGCGGGCTTCGGAAAATACAGCTATATGCTGGCGATACAGGCGCTCGACTACCTGTTTGAGGAGAAGAAATGACCGCGGCGGAACAACTTGCGAGCTTTCTTCCGGACGAGCGTTCGGCGGCTTTTGTGACATCGGCGGAGTCGTTGCGGTATCTTTGCGGCTCGGAAATTAGCGGCGCAATTGCCCTTATTTCAAAGGAAGCGCGGTTTCTTTTCGTAGGAAAAGGCGTTTTGGTGAGCGCAAACGGGTTTGTGGTGTTCACTCTTTCAAGCTTGAAGCAAATTCTTGACATTCTCGTTAAATTCGGCATAAAACGGCTGTATATTGAGAACGATAAGATGACGGTTGCTGAGCTTGAGTTGATGAAAGACACGCTTCACTACGCGGATTTTATCATAACCGATGAGCTTAAGTCGGCTCTTCTCAAAATGCGTTCAATCAAGAACGAGAACGAAATTGCGTGCGTGAAAAAGGCGCAAAACGTCTGCGATAAGGCGTATCAGCGGCTTTTGATGACGGTTCGCAAGGGAATGACCGAACGGCAGATTGCCGCATATCTCAACTATTTTCTCGTGGAATTCGGTGCGGACGAGCCAGCTTTTTCCGCGCGGGCGCTTTCGGGTGAAAATTCTGGAAATGCAAACGCGCGCCCGAGTTCACGGCAAATCCGCGAGGGTGATTTCCTCTTGCTGGAATTTGGCGCGAGAGTAGGCGGGTACTGCGCGAAAATGGCGCGAACAGTCGCGGTCGGCGAAATTTCCTCAAAACAGAACGATGCTTACAACGCGGTTTCCTGCGCGGTTTTTGACGGGCTGAAAACGCTTCGTGCGGAGATTAGCTCGAATGTTCCCGACAGCGTTGCGCGGGCAACTCTGAACGCGTGGAATGTTGAAAAATACTCTTGCGGTAACTTTGCTCACGGTATCGGAATTGACGTTTCCGAGCCGCCTTTTCTCGGTGAAAACGGCGGGGCAATGCTCAAAGAGGGAATGACGCTTGCGGTTGGGTGCGACATCAGGCTTCCGGAGAGGTTTGGCGTGAAAATCACGGATACCTGCGCGCTTACTGCGGACGGTTGCGAGAATTTTACTTCTGCAACAAGAGAATTGGTGCACATCTGAGCAAAAATCTGTAAAAATTTTTGCTGATTAAGAAAATTCGGTTGACAAGAAGTGTAAAATGTGGTATAATAATGCCGTAACATTTTGTTTAAGCGCGAAAATTGCGCTTTATCGGACGGTTGCGCCGCGAAAAAGCGCGGTGTAATCACAAAAATGCTCGTTTGAGTGGAATGAAAGATTTGGAGGTTCGCTAGTATGATCACAGCGGGAGATTTCAGGAACGGAATGACTTTTGAGGAAGACGGAAACGTAATGCAGATTATCGAGTTCCAGCACGTTAAACCCGGCAAGGGCGCAGCGTTCGTTCGCACAAAGGTCAAGAATGTAATTACAGGCTCGGTTGTTGAAAAGACCTACAACCCGTCCGCAAAGTTCCCGACAGCTTTTGTCGAGAGAAAGGATATGGAGTTCACCTACGCAGACGGCGAGCTGTATCACTTTATGGATCAGGAAACCTACGAGGACGTTCCCGTAAACGCTTCTGACGTTGGTGACAACTTCAAATTCGTTAAGGAGAATATGCTCTGCAAGGTACTTTCCTACAAGGGCAAGGTTTTCGGCGTTGAGCCTCCGAACTTTGTTGAGCTTCAGGTTACCGCGACCGAACCCGGTTTCGCAGGCAACACCGCTACCAACGCAACCAAGCCCGCTACTCTTGAAACGGGTGCGGAAATCCGCGTTCCGCTGTTCATCAACGAGGGCGAAATGATTCGCATCGACACCAGAACCGGCGAGTATATGGAGCGCGTAAAGTAATTTTTGATAAGTAATTTTCGTTTGTTGAAAAGAGGTATTTTTATGACAATCGGAGAAAAGGTAACTTATATAAAAGGGCTCTGCGAGGGGCTTAACAAGGACGATAAAATCATCAGCGCAATCCTTGATGTGTTGTCTGATATTGCGGAAAATCTCAATGAGATTGACGAGGAGCTTGACGATGTTGCAAGCGTAATGACCGACCTTGAGGAGAGCGTTTGCGACCTCGAGGACGAGATTTACGGCGAGGACGACTACGATGAGGATTACTATGACGACGATATCGAGGAAGATGTCGGCGAAATGTATGAAACCGTTTGCCCCAACTGCGAGAATACAATCCGCTTCGACTACGATCAGGCACAAAAGGGCGGAATGGACTGCCCGAACTGCGGAAAAAAGCTTGTTTTCGAGCTTGACGACGAGCCTGACGAGCTTTAATGCGGTATTACTGTTTAACGCTCCGCTTTGTCGGGGCGTTAATTTTTGGAGAAAAAAATGAGCTGGAAAGACAATCTGATTAAAATCGAGCCTTATGTTGCGGGCGAACAGCCGAACAAGACGGATTTCATCAAACTGAACGCGAATGAAAACCCGTACCCGCCGTCACCCGAGGCAATTAAGGCTATAAACAATTTTGACGGGAGAAATCTCAAAAAATATCCCTCGGCAAACGCTGTGGAGCTTGTGAAAACAATCGCCGAGTATCACGGCTTAAAGCCCGAAAACGTCTTTGCTGGAAACGGCACGGACGATGTTTTGTCGCTGTGCTTTCGCGCGTTTTTCAACTCGAAAAAGCCGATTTTGTTCCCCGACATAACCTACTCGTTCAACACGGTTTGGTGCGAAATTCTTGACATTCCGTACGAGCAGATAAGGGTTGACGCGGATTTCAACATCAATCCCGAGGACTACAAGCGCGCAAACGGCGGCGTTGTTATCGCGAACCCGAACGCGCCCACGTCAATCGGCAGGGACTTGGATTTTCTGCGGATTATTCTCGACAACAACCGCAACTCCGTGGTTATCGTGGACGAGGCGTATGTGGATTTTGGCGGGACTACGGCAATTCCGCTTCTCGAGGAGTACGACAATCTCGTCATCACGCGGACGTTCTCGAAAAGCCGTTCTATGGCGGGAATGCGTATCGGCTACGCGATGGGAAGCAAGGACGCGATTGCCGCGATTTATGCCGCAAAGGACAGCGTGAACAGCTATCCCGTGGACAGCGTCGCTCAGGTTGCGGGAATTGCTTCGATTAAGGACGAGAAATATTTCCGTGAAACGATTGCGAGAGTTATCAAAACGCGCGATAATCTGACGGAAAAAATGCGCGAAATGGGCTTCAAAATTCCCGACAGCTCGACAAATTTCATCTTTGCTTCGCACGAAAAATATCCCGCGAAGGAAATTTTCGAGTACTTGAAATCGAAGGACATCTACGTTCGCTGGTTTAACAAGCCGCGGATTGACAACTGCCTGCGGATTACCATAGGAACGGACGAGGAAACGGCGGCGCTTTTGAACGCGCTGAAAGAATACATAAAATGAGGTGGACGAAATGAAAATTGAAACACAATGCCTGCACGAGGGCTACACTCCCAAAAACGGCGAGCCGCGCGTTATGCCGATTGTTCAGAGCACAACTTATGTTTACGAGTCAACCGACGAGGTTGCGGCGGTTTTTGACGACCCTACGAAAAGCTTGATTTACTCGCGCTTCGAGAACCCCACAACCGACTGCGTTGAGAAGAAAATTGCGGCGCTGGAGGGCGGCGTTGCGGCGATGTGTACGTCCAGCGGACAGGCGGCTTCGCTCATTTCAATCCTCAATATCTGCGAGGCGGGCGACAGCTTTATCGCGTCCGCGTCAATTTACGGCGGCACAATCAACCTTTTCGGCACAACGCTGAAGAAAATGGGTATCGAGTGCATTTTCGTTGACCACGACGCTACCGAGGAACAGCTCTCCGCCGCGTTTAAGGAGAACACAAAGGCTGTTTTCGGCGAAACGCTGGCAAATCCCGCGCTCACGGTGCTTGATATCGAGATGTGGGCGAAGGTTGCACACGCGCACGGCGTCCCGCTTATCATCGACAACACCTTCGCAACGCCGATTTTGTGCAGACCGTTCGAGTGGGGCGCGGATATCGTCATTCACTCCACCTCGAAGTATATGGACGGACACGCAATTCAGGTCGGCGGCGTTATCGTTGACAGCGGCAAGTTTGACTGGACAAGCGGCAAGTTCCCGTGTATGACCGAGCCGGACGAGAGCTATCACGGCATTGTCTACACCGAAAAATATGCTTTCGCGCCGTATATCGTTAAAGCGAGAATGCAGCTTATGCGCGACTTCGGCTGCTATCCCGCGGCGAACTCGTCCTTCCTGCTCAATCTTGGTTTGGAAACGCTTGCGGTTCGTATGAAGCAGTACTGCGAGAACGCGCTTACCGTGGCAGAATACATCAAGTCCACGGGAAAAGTTGAGTTTGTGACCTATCCCGCGCTTGAGGAAAGCAAGGGGCACGAGCTTGCGAAAAAGTACCTCCCGAACGGCACGAGCGGCGTAATTTCGTTCTCGATAAAGGGCGGCAGAAACGCTGCGGTTAAGTTTATGGACAGCCTGAAGCTCGCGTCAAACGAGGTTCACGTTGCCGATATCAGAACCTGCGTTCTGCACCCCGCGTCCGCTACGCACCGTCAGCTCACCGATGAACAGCTTGTTGCGGCGGGAATTGACGGCGGTCTGATTCGCCTGTCGGTTGGTCTGGAGAACGTTGACGACATCATCGCCGACCTTGAGCAAGGCTTCTCGGCAATTTGATGGAAAGAACCTCGAAAATCATCAGAACAATCATCGCGGCAATCGCGAGTGTTCTGCTGGTGTGGGTTAGCATAAATTTTTTTACTGCGGGAACGGTTATCGGCTGGGTGATTTTCGGCTTGATAATCGCTCTCGGCGTTTTTTGGAAAAAATTCTGCGCGCTCGTAAAACGGCTCTGGAAGCGGATTTGGGGGAAAATCGCGGTACTGCTTGTCGGAGCGGCGGTTGCTTTCGCGGTGGGAATTTGCGTGTTCTTCTCGGTGAATATGATTTCGTGCACCGAAAATCCGCTTGAAAAAACCGAAGCCGTGATAATTTTAGGCTGTCAGGTTCGCGGAGAAGAACCGAGCGCTATGCTGAAAAATCGGCTTGACGCGGCGCTTGAGGTACTCCGGGAAAATCCCGCGGCTGTCTGCATCGCAAGCGGCGGTCAGGTTAACGGCGAAAACATCTCGGAAGCCGAGTGTATGCGAAGATATCTGATTGCAAACGGGATTGAGGACGAGCGAATTTTCACCGAGGACAAGTCTGCGTCAACGGAGGAAAATCTTGCCTTTTCAAGCGAAATTCTCGAAAATCTCGGAATTTCGGACAACATAATGATAGTCACAAACGAGTTTCATCAGTATCGCGCGGCGATTTACGCGAAGAAAAACGGCTTGCAGACGGGCTCACATTCCGCGAAAACACCGGTTTGGAATTTGCTGAATTACTGGGTGCGCGAATGGGGAACGCTTGCGATTGCATATATTAAATAAAGGAGAATTGTATTGATAACAGTATCGGACGTCGCCGTATCTTTCGGCGGACAGGTTTTATTCAAGAACGTTGATTTGAAGTTCACGGCGGGGAACTGCTACGGTGTAATCGGCGCAAACGGCGCGGGAAAATCGACCTTTCTGAAGGTGCTCTGCGGTGAGCTTGAGCCGACAAAGGGCAGTGTGACAAAGCCCGAAAATCTTCGTATGTCGGTGTTGAGCCAAGACCACTACGCTTTTGACGAGTACACGGTTCTCGACACCGTGATTATGGGCAACAAGCGGCTTTACGAGATTATGAAGGAAAAGGACGCGCTCTACGCTAAGGAGGATTTTTCGGACGAGGACGGCGAGAGAGCTTCGGTTCTCGAAGCGGAATTTGCCGAGCTTAACGGCTGGGAGGCGGAGAGCGATGCGTCAAAGCTGATACAGGGACTCGGGCTTTCCGAGGAACTTTTGTACCAAAGTATGTCGAGCCTTTCGGGCAACGAAAGGGTTAAGGTGCTTTTGGCGCGGTGTCTTTTCGGAAATCCCGATATTATCCTTATGGACGAGCCGACAAACCACCTTGACGTGGACGCAGTTTCTTGGCTAGAGGATTTTCTCGCGGATTATTTCGGAACGGTTATCGTGGTATCGCACGACCGCCACTTCCTCAACAATGTCTGCACGCACATCGTGGATATCGATTACGGCAAAATCAAGATGTACGTCGGAAACTACGAGTTCTGGTACGAAAGCTCACAGCTTATCCAGCGTATGATTAAACAGCAGAACAAAAAGGCTGAGGAGAAAATCAAGGAGCTGCAGAACTTTATTGCGCGCTTCTCCGCGAACAAATCCAAGTCCAAGCAGGCAACCTCGCGCAGAAAATTGCTCGACAAGCTCACTGTTGAGGAACTCCCCGCAAGCTCGCGCAAGTACCCGTATATCGGCTTTGAAATGGAGCGCGAAGCGGGCAAGGATATATTGCAAGTCACGGGGTTGTCCAAGACGGTTGACGGGGTGAAGGTGCTGAACAACGTTTCGTTCAGCGTGGGAAAGGGCGATAAAATCGCGTTTGTCGGGGCAAACGAAATCGCCGTGACAACGCTTTTCAAGATACTCACCGAGGAGCTTGAACCCGATGAAGGCTCGTTTAAATGGGGCGGCACAATCACGGTTTCCTATTTCCCGAACGACAACAGCACGTATTTCAACGGTTGCGAGCTGTCGATTTTGGACTGGATGCGGCAGTACTCGAAGGACGAAACCGAGAGCTATCTGCGCGGATTTCTCGGGAGAATGTTGTTCTCGGGGGACGACGTTTTCAAGCCGGTTAAGGTACTTTCGGGCGGCGAAAAGGTGCGTTGTATGTTCTCAAGAATGATGTTGTTCAAGAGCAACGTGCTGATTCTCGACAGACCGACAAACCACCTCGACCTCGAGAGCATAACCGCTGTCAACAACGGACTTTCCGAGTTCAAGGGCAACCTGCTTTTTGCAACGCACGACCTTGAGATACTCGAAACCGCCGCAAACAGAATAATCGAAATCACCGAAAACGGTTGCTTTGACCGTTCGGGAACCTATGAGGAATACGCCGAGTGGCGCCGCGAAAACGTCGGCGGAACGCTTACAATTTGAGAAATTATGAATTATATTATACTTGACCTTGAGTGGAATCAGGCGCTTAACAACGCGATGATTGTCCGCAGTCCCGTGGTGCTGTACGGCGAGATTATCCAAATCGGCGCGGTGAAAACAGACGAGAATTTCAACCTTCTCGACAAAATTAAAATCAACGTTCGCCCGAAATTCTACAAAAAGATGAACCCTTATGTGGAGAAAATCACGGGGATAACGCGTGAGGATTTGGCTTGCGGGGAAACGTTCCCGCAGGCGTTTCGGCGGTTTGCGGAGTGGTGCGGCGAGGAGTTTCGCATAATAACGTGGGGCTTTGACGATATCGGGATTTTGTGCGATAATTTGCGCGCGCACGGTATGGACGCGGTTTTCGGGCGGGATTATATCAATCTTCAGCTTATCTTCAACCGTCAGACCTCTGCCGAGCACCTGCAATGCGCGCTGTCAACGGCGGCGGAAAAGCTGGAGATACCGATTGACGTGCAGGTACACGACGCGCTGAACGACGCGTACCTTACTTATGAGGTGCTGAAAAAGTTGGATATGGTGAAAGGCATCGCGGAGTATGCCGAGATGTCCTCGACAGCCGCGGCAGTGCCGATTGTCAAGGATTATATCGAAAAAGTTGACGGCGACAATATGATACGCGACAAGCGGCTCGGCGTGATAAACTGCCCGTACTGCGAGGAAAAAATGAGCTTTCGCGAGTGGTTTTTCAGCAACAAAAGGTCGTGTAAAACGATTGCCGAGTGCAAGGAGCACGGTTCTTTTCTCGTGAAGCTGAAGGCGGCGCGAGTTTCTGACACAAATTACACGGTAATTCGCTCGGTTTTCACGGCAAATGATGACGATATTTCATCGTATGAAAGAAAGGTTCAGAAGCGCAAGGAGTCGCTGGAGCGCAGAAAGCTGGAGAAAAAGAAAAAAGCGGAGGTCAAAGATGAAGAAAAGCACGATAATGTTTGATATGGACGGAACGCTCGTGCCGTTCGTGAGCGAGGATTTCTTGAAGATGTATTTTGCGGGACTCACGAAAAAGCTCGCGCCGCTCGGCTATGAACCGAAAACCGCTGTTGACGACCTTTGGGCGGGCACGGCGGCGATGGTGAAAAACGACGGTTCCCGGCTTAACAGCGAGGTTTTCTGGGAGGTTTTCCGTGCGAAAAATCCCGACAAGCCCGACGCAAAGCCGCTTTGCGATGAATTTTATGTGAACGAGTTCGACAAAACGCGCGCTTCTCTGCGTGAAAACCGCGATATGAAGCCGATGATTACAAAGCTGAAAAACGCGGGCTTTGACCTGATTTTGTCCACAAACTCGGTGTTCCCGCTGTCGGCGATGATAACGCGGCTGAAGTGGATAAACCTCGACGAGAGCGATTTCACGCTGATTACAAATTACGACAACAGCTCATTCTGCAAACCGAACCCGAAGTATTTCGCGGAGATTATGGAAAAAACAGGAAAAACCGTGGACGAGTGCATTGTTGTCGGGAACAGCGTGAAAGAGGATATAATGCCCGCCAAATCGCTTGGTTTAGCGACATTTTGGGTTACGGACTACCCCGAGAATCCCGACAATACCGATACATCTTCCTTCGACAAGGGCAGTATCAAGCAAGCGGAGGAATTTCTTCTAAACCTTGCCTGAGGCTTGAAAAACCAGTCTTTTTCGGCATTTACAAGCATAAAATGTCGAGAGGTGAGAAAAATGGTTTTTAGCTTCAACGATTTGCGGTGCAAGGAAATCATCAACGTGAAAAACGGCGCGCGGCTGGGCTTTCCCGACGATATCGAGTTCGAGAACTGCACTGCGAAAATCTGCCGTATAATCGTGTTCGGCAAGTCAAAATTCTTCGGGCTTTTCGGCAGGGAAGAGGATTTGTTTATAAAATGGTGCGATATCGAGGTTATCGGCGAGGACACGATTCTTGTTTCTTGCGATGTTCCGTCAAATTGCCGAAAACCAAGGGGTAAAGGGTTTGGAAGTTTGTTTAAATAGACGAACAAAAAACTCTTGTAAAATGAAGGGAAATATGGTATAATAATTCGGTAAATGTGCACGAGGTAAATTCGTGCATAAATACACACTGCGCGACAGTTCCTTTCCGGTGCGTTTCGGCGCTTGAGGAATGTTTCGTGCAGGAGGAAATTAACCAAAATCAGGAGGAAAAATCAATGGCAGTAGTATCTATGAAACAGCTTCTGGAGGCAGGCGTTCACTTCGGACACCTCACCAAGAGATGGAACCCGAAGATGGCTCCGTATATCTTCACCGAGAGAAATGGAATCTACATCATCGACCTTCAGAAAACAGTAAGAAAGCTTGATGAGGCTTACAACTTCATTCACGAAACAGCGGCAAACGGCGGCGAAATCCTTTTCGTCGGCACCAAGAAGCAGGCTGCCGATTCCATCAAGGAAGAGGCTGTTCGCGCAGGCGCACACTATGTTAACGCTCGCTGGCTCGGCGGTATGATGACCAACTTCAAGACCATTCAGAGAAGAATTAACCGTCTTGAACAGCTCCACACAATGGAAACAGACGGCACCTTCGACCTGCTCCCCAAGAAGGAAGTTATCAAGCTCAACCTCGAAATTGAGAAGCTCGAGAAGTTCCTCGGCGGTATCAAGAATATGAAGAAGCTCCCCGGCGCGCTGTTCGTTGTTGACCCGCGCAAGGAGAAGATTGCGGTTTCCGAGGCTAGAAAGCTCGGTATTCCCGTTGTCGCTATCGTTGACACCAACTGCGACCCCGATGAAATCGACTACGTTATCCCCGGCAACGACGACGCAATCCGCGCTGTTAAACTGATTGCCGGTGCAATGGCAGACGCTATCATCTCCGCTAATCAGGGCAGAACCGAAGTTGAAGCCGGTGAAGCGGAAGAAGCTCAGACTGAGGAATAATTTATATAAGGAGAAAGAAAATGGCTAATATAACTGCACAGGACGTTAAAGAGCTGCGCGATATGACCGGCTGCGGCATGATGGACTGCAAGAGAGCGCTCCAGGAAGCAGACGGCAACCGCGATGAAGCTGTTAAAATTCTTCGTGAAAAGGGACTTGCAAAGGCTGCCAAGAAGGCAGGCAGAATTGCTGCCGAGGGCGTTGTTAAGGCAATGACCAGAGGCAACATCGGCGTAGTTGCTGAAATCAACTGCGAAACCGACTTCTGCGCAAAGTCCGACAAGTTCCTCGCAATGGTTGAGGAAATCGCAAACACAATTCTCGACAACGATGTTGCTGACCCCGACGCTCTTATGGAGTGCACCGTTTCCGGCACTAACGAGAAGATGAGCGAATACCTCACCAATAAGATTGCTACTATCGGTGAGAACATCAAAATTCGCCGTTTCGCTAAGATGGAAGGCACTCTCATCGCTTATATGCACGATGGCGGCAGACTCGGTACACTTGTAAAGCTCGTTACCGACAAGGCTGATGACGCTGAGGTTCTCGCTTGCGGCAAGAACGTTGCTCTTCAGGTAACCGCTCTCGGTGCTCAGTATATCAGCAAGGATACCGTTCCCGCTGATGTTCTCGCAAACGAGAAAGAGGTTCAGACCAAGCTCGTTGAGCAGGAGGGCAAGCCCGCTAATGTTGCTGAGAAGATTGTTGAAGGCCGTATGAGAAAGTTCTTTGAGGAGGTTTGCCTGCTCGACCAGAAGTACTTCAAGGACGACACAATGAGCGTTGGCAAGTATATCCAGTCCGTTGAAAAGGCTCAGGGCTGCTCCATCAAGGTTGACAGCTTTGTTCGCTACGAGCGCGGCGAGGGTATCGAAAAGAAGCAGGACGACTTTGCTGCCGAAGTTGAGGCAATGGTAAAGAAATAATTTAATTTCTAAAAAAAAATAGCGGCTCCGTAAAAAGAGCCGCTTTTTTCATTTGTTCCCGACCGTCTGCTTTTTGTTTTTGAGAGCCTGATATTTTTGTTTAGTCGCCTCGCCGCCGCGGATATGTCGCTCCTGTTTGTTTTTATCCAGAACGGTTTTAACCTCGTCGTAAAGGCGTTTATTCGCTTTTTCGAGCTTTGTGGTTATATCCTGATGAACCGTGCTTTTGCTGATTCCGAACTGTTTTGCGGTACTTCTTACGGTAGCGTTGTTCTGCACGATATAATTTCCGAGAATGACGCATCTTTCTTCATTTCCTTCGCCGTACTGCTTCAATGAAATACCCCCTTAAGATGTTTTGCGGAACAGTAAATATTATGTTTGGAATGTACAGTTTATGATTACGGACAAATTGGCTATTGACATTTGCCACCAAAAAAGTTATAATTATAAAGAGTAATAATGTAGAAGGAGCATAAAATGGATTTTTTTGAATTTTCACCCGAGGTTGAACGGGCGGCGGAAAATGCGATGAAAAAGTGCGCGGAACGTTTCGCGGAGCTTGATGAACTGTGCGATTACAACGGCAGGCGCGTGCTGAAAGCGTTTATCGATAACAGAGTGAGCGAAATGCACCTCAAAGGCACGACAGGCTACGGCTACGGCGACGAGGGGCGCGACAAGCTGGACGCGGTTTTCGCGCAGGTTTTGGGAGCGGAGGACGCGCTTGTGCGGCACAATTTCGTGAACGGCACGCACGCGATTGTTACGGCGCTTTTCGGTATCCTCAGAAACCGCGACAATATCCTGTTTACCACGGGAATGCCTTACGATACCATTCAGGAAGCGGTTTTCGGGGAAAATGTTGGTTCTCTGCTCGATTACGGGGTAACGAGCACCGTGGTAAAGCTCGACGAGAACGGTTTGCCCGATTATGAGAAAATCTCGGAGAACGCAAAGGGCTGTAAAGCGGCTTATATTCAGCGTTCGCGCGGTTATTCGCTTCGACCGTCTTACGATATCGATACGATTGAGAAGATTATCAAAGCCGTGAAATCGGTAAATCCCGAGTGCATTGTGCTTGTCGATAACTGTTACGGAGAACTCGTTGAAAAACGCGAGCCGACAGCGGTTGGCGCGGATTTGATTGTCGGCAGTTTAATCAAGAACTTGGGCGGAGGAATTGCCGAAACGGGCGGTTACATAGCAGGACGCGCGGATTTGATCGAGCAGTGCGCGTACCGTTTGACAACGCCCGGCGCGGGAAAAGAGGTTGGCTGTTCGCTCAATCAGCTTCGCGGAATGTATCTCGGCTTGTTCCACGCACCCGAGGCGGTTTGCGCGGCGCTGAAAACATCGGTGTTCGCGGCGGCGCTTTTCGAGGAGTTCGGGTACGAGGTGTTCCCGAGGTACAACGAAAAGCGCACGGACATTATCGCGGCGATAAAGCTGAACGGTGCAGAGGAGTTGATACGGTTCTGCGAGGGTATTCAGAGCGGTTCGCCGGTGGACAGCTCGGCGATGCCCGAACCGTGGGATATGCCCGGCTACGACAGCAAGGTGATAATGGCGGCGGGCGCGTTTACGATGGGAGCTTCGATTGAGCTTTCCGCGGACGCACCGCTCCGTGAGCCTTTTGCGGCTTGGGTTCAGGGCGGGCTGACGTTCTCCACGGGCAAAACGGGCATTATGCTTGCCGCTGACAGAATTTTGAAAGGCAGAAAAAATGGTTAAGAAAATGTTTGTGGTTTCGGGAGCGTCACTTGTGTTGCTTTTCGCGTTTTGGGGAATGTTCCTCGGAACCAAAAAGCCCGCGTATTTCACGTTTGGAATTATCGCAATGACGATTTGCTATCACTTCACGGTACGGCTGGTTATCGGCGGACTGTTCGATTTTTTCCTCAAAAACAACGTGAATTACAGGAGAAAATGGTTCGCTGAGCGTGACTTTGAAAAGAATTTGTACAAAAAGCTACGCGTGAAAAAATGGAAGAAAATCCTTCCGACAGCGGACGAGGGCTTGTTCTCGCTTGAAAAGAAAACGCCCGAGCAGGTGATAATGGCGGGCTGTCAAGCGGAGATTGTTCACGAATGTTGCGCGGTGGCGGGGCTTTTGTCGATGTTTCTGGCGTTTCCGTTCGGGTATTTTTGGGTGTTCTTCGGGACATCGGTTGCCGCGGCGCTCTGCGATTTGGCGTTCGTGGCAATTCAGCGCTTCAACCGACCGAGATTAATGAAACTGATTGAAAGAAAAAGTGCGATAAATAGCTGAAAAGGAGAAAATCTATGATTAAAAGTATGACAGGCTTCGGGAGAGCCGAGGCGGTTTTGAACGGGCGCGATATTACGGTTGAAATTCGTTCGGTAAATCACCGTTACTACGAGTTCTCGTGCCGTTTGCCGAGGAGTATGAATTTCGCGGAGGAGCGCATAAAATCGTTCCTATACGGCAAAATTTCGCGCGGTAAGGTTGAGGTGTCCGTGCTTGTGCAGAATGTTGCGGCGGTAACCGAAAAAATCACTGTAAACAAGGAAGTAATCTCGGACTACATATCGGCGCTTCGTGAAATCAAGGACGAGTTCAACCTCACCGATGACCTCGCGCTGTCAAACGTTATGAGAATACCCGATGCGTTCACCGTCGTCAAGGCTGAAACCGATGAGGAACAGATCTGGGAAGACCTCAAAAGCGTGCTCGAACAGGCACTCGGCAACTTCGTGAAAATGCGCGAAACCGAGGGGGAGAAGATGCGCGCTGATATTCTCGAGCGGGTTGCGGTTATCGAGAAGAATGTCGGGTTTATCGAGGAACGCTCGCCGAAAATTGTCGAGGATTACCGCAAGCGCCTTTACGATAGAATGTGCGAGGTGCTTGACGGGAAGAACGTGGACGAGGGCAGAATTTTGCTTGAAGCGGGAATTTTCTCCGAAAAAACCGCCGTTGACGAGGAAACGGTTCGTCTGCGCTCGCATATCTCACAGCTTCGCGGTATGCTGGAGAGCAACGAGCCGATTGGCAGAAAGCTGGATTTTCTCGTTCAGGAGATGAACCGTGAAACCAACACGATAGGCTCAAAGGTGCAGGATATCGAGGTAACGAAGGTTGTTGTTGACCAGAAGAGCGAGATTGAAAAAATTCGCGAGCAAATTCAGAATATCGAATAAATCTTGAATAAAACCCCTTGACAAATTCCGGCAGATGTAATATAATGTAATGGTGAGATAACTCACAAATACATTATTATCTGTTTCGGGGCGGGGTGCAAGTCCCCACCGGCGGTTAAAGTCCGCGAGCGGCTGTTTGAGAAAACGGCTGTTGAATCGGTGAAATTCCGATACCGACGGTATAGTCCGGATGAAAGAACAGAACACAAATAGTCTATATTTGCGTCCCCGATTTTTGGATTTTTGTCCTTAAATCGGGGAATTTTGTTCGGAAAAGGCAAACCCTGAGGAAAGGGACTTTATGGAAAACACGGTAAAACAAGAGAGAAAAGTGGACGTAAGATGGCTTGTGTTCACGGCGCTGATGGCGGCGGTATCGTATGTGCTGGCGGAATTTGAGATAAAAATTCCGATTATGCCGAGCTTCATCAGCTTCGATTTCTCGGACGCACCCGCAATGCTTGCGTCGCTCACGATGGGACCTGTTTCGGGCGTTTTTGTCTGCCTTATCAAGAACGCAATCGGCTGTATCACGTCAAGCACGGGCTGTGTTGGCGAGCTGTCCAACTTTATTCTGGGCGTTGCTCTGGTACTGCCCGCGGGAATTATCGCCCACAAGAAGAAAAAGCTGTCGCGCGCGATAATCGGCTGCGCGGTCGGAGCGGTTACAACAGCGCTTTTCGGCTTTGTGTCGAACTATTTCCTCATCTATCCGCTTTTCGACAAGATGATTGTTCCGATGCAGGCGATTATCGGAATGTATCAGAAAATCAACCCGAATGTAAATAATCTCGCGGAGTGTCTGCTGATATTCAACGTGCCGTTCACGTTTGTGAAAGGCTTGATAGCGGCGCTGTTCTCGCTGTTCCTCTACAAGCACCTCCGACCGGTATTCAGCAACATTTATCGGGAGAAATAATATGGAGAAATTATGTCGTTCACAAAAGCTGTAAAGCATTTTCGGACAATAACAAAGCATCGTCACAAGGTTATTGCTCACTGCGCTAAAGTCGGGATTTTATGGCAGGGACTTCGGCACGATTTGTCGAAATACACGCCGACGGAATTCTGGCAGGGCGCGCGGTTTTATCAGGGAACGCGTTCCCCGAACGAGGGTGAGCGCGAGGCTTACGGTTATTCAAAAGCGTGGCTTCACCACAAGGGCAGAAACCGTCATCACTTCGAGTACTGGGTTGACTACAACCCGAAAACGCGCCGAAACGAACCCGTGAAAATGCCGCTGAGATTTGTCGCGGAGATGTTCTGCGACAGGGTTGCCGCGAGCAAGATTTATCAGGGCAAAAATTACACCGACGACTGCGCGCTGAATTATTTCGAGCGCGGCAAGACGAACAGGGTTATTCACCCGGAAACCTCGGATTTGCTGGAAAAGTGGCTCCGAATGCTTGCCGAAAAGGGTGAAAAGGAAACGTTCGGCTATATCAAGGCTTTTGTGCGGCAGAATAAGGATTATTGATTTTAAGGGAGGACGTTGGTTCTCCCTTTTTGTCGGTGAGAGAAACTATATTTTCGGGAAAGATTACTATATTTGCTCGCTTTATTTTAAAAAAATTAGTAAAAACAATGAAATTATTCAATAAAATGGTAAAAATGAAAAAATGAGCTTTACTTTTTTTCACAATGTTTCTATAATATAAACAAGGGTAAGAAACATTGAATCTTTATTAGGACGCGGCTTCAAGTATAAACAGGTTTGATTTACGAGGAGGGAAAACTTATGACTAAAACAAAGCGTAATACGTTATTTATTATTCTTGGCATAATATTGGCAATTGGCGTTACCGTTGGTGTTTGCTTGCTTCTCAACGGTCAAAGGGTAAGTGCCGATGAAAAAGTCAAGCTGTACTACCCCGAGTTGCTGAAGGAAGGGCGTTATTATCAGAACGGTGATAAAAATTCCGAATTTTATTTTGAGGTAAAAGACGGCAAACTCTCGCTTCACGGCGATAGGGATAAGCTTGTACAAATGGTCTATGATTATTGGATGAAGTTAGATGGCGAGGGCGATAGCCGCTCGGAGGAGTACCGTGGAAAAACCATCGGTGAAGCCGAAAAAGTTGTTGACTACGATATGAAGGAACAGGATTATCTTGTGTTTAAGACAAGACCTATGGTTGAAGAGGACACGGAGTATTTGCTGATAACTAACTACGATAAGGAAGCATATAAGGAAGATTCTGCCGTTAGCGGCACAGGGTATTTTTTCAACGGAGTTGATACGATAAAATATTGGTCCGATAGTCCGTTTATTCTTGTGAAATAAAATTTTGTGCTTAATCGTTTGTGCGGTAGGCTGTGGTAAAAGCGGAGATTTATTCTCCGCTTTTTTTGTATTTGTCTTGACTTTTTTTGCAATATGTAGTATAATGAGATTGCAAAAATAATTTCAAGGAGTAATGAAAGATGGGACTTACCTTAACCGAAAAAATTATAAAGGCGCACATTGTTGACGGCGAGATGAAAAAGGGTACGGAAATCGGTTTGAAAATCGACCAGACTCTTACCCAGGACGCGACCGGAACAATGGCTTACTTGCAGTTTGAGGCGATGGGCGTTGACCGCGTAAAGACCGAGCGCTCGGTTGCCTACATCGACCACAACACGCTCCAGAGCGGTTTCGAGAACGCCGATGACCACCGCTTTATCGGTTCGATTGCCAAAAAGCACGGAATTTGGTTTTCACGACCCGGCAACGGTATCTGCCATCAGGTTCATCTCGAGCGCTTCGGCAAGCCCGGTAAAACCTTAATCGGCTCCGACAGCCACACCCCCACGGGCGGCGGTATCGGTATGCTCGCAATGGGCGCGGGCGGACTTGACGTTGCCGTGGCAATGGGCGGCGGCGCTTATTACATAACAATGCCCAAGGTTGTCAAAATCAACCTCACCGGCAAGCTCAACGACTGGGTTTCCGCGAAGGACGTTATTTTGAAGGTGCTCGAGATTTTGTCTGTTAAGGGCGGCGTCGGCAAGGTTATGGAGTACTGCGGCGAGGGCGTGAAGTACCTCTCCGTTCCCGAGCGCGCTACAATCACGAATATGGGCGCGGAGCTCGGTGCTACAACCTCGATTTTCCCGTCCGATGAAACAACTCTCGAGTTCCTGAAAGCGCAGGGCAGAGCGGAGGATTATGTGGAGCTTTCCGCAGACGCAGACGCGGTTTACGATGAGGTTGTTGATATCGATTTATCGAAACTCCAGCCGCTTGCCGCTTGCCCGCACTCTCCCGATAACATCAAGAGCGTTGAGGAACTCGCGGGAATGAAAATCGACCAAGTTTGCATTGGCTCGTGCACAAACTCCTCGCTTCAGGATATGAGAAAGGTTGCGCACATCTTGAAGGGTAAGACTGTTCACCCGGACGTTTCTCTGGCAATTGCACCCGGCTCGAAGCAGGTGTTTAATCAGATTGCCGCAGAGGGCACGCTTGCAATCCTCATCGAAGCTGGCGCGAGAATACTTGAAAGCGCTTGCGGACCTTGCATAGGAATGGGACAGTCGCCCAACTCCAAGGGAATTTCGCTTCGCACGTTCAACAGAAACTTCCTCGGCAGAAGCGGAACAAAG
Organism: uncultured Clostridia bacterium; assembly: GCA_945829235.1. GTDB lineage: Bacteria > Bacillota > Clostridia > Oscillospirales > Ruminococcaceae > CAG-115. The sequence goes on from CALZUA010000005.1 coordinate 107,257, forward strand.
GACGCAGAGATTTACCTCGTTTCTCCCGAAACCGCGGCTATTTCCGCGATTACGGGCGTGTTCACCGACCCGAGAACAGTCGGCGAGATGCCTCCTTATGTGATGCCCGAAAAGTTCCTCATCAACGATAATATGGTTGTTGCACCGGCAACGGTTGAGGAAGCGCCGAGCGTTGAAATTCTGCGCGGTCCGAACATCAAGCCGTTCCCTGTAAACAAACCGCTTTCCGAGAACATCGAGAGCGCGGTAACTCTCAAAGTCGGCGACAATATCACCACCGACCACATTATGCCTGCGGGCGCGAAAATTCTCCCGCTGCGTTCAAATATCCCCGCGATTTCGGAGTACTGCTTCACGGTTTGCGATGAAACCTTCCCGAAGCGCGCAAAGGAAGCGGGCACGTCTATCATCGTCGGCGGCACGAACTACGGTCAGGGCTCGTCGAGAGAGCATGCGGCTCTTGCTCCGCTGTACCTCGGAGTTAAGGCGATAATCTGCAAGAGCTTCGCGAGAATTCACCGTCAGAACCTCATCAACAACGGTATTCTCCCGCTTGAATTTGTAAACGAAGCGGATTACGACAAAATCGAGCAGGGCGATAAGCTGTTGATTGCAAATATCCGCGAAATTGTTGCAAATGACGGCAAGATTGTTGTCGAGAACAAGACCAAGGGCGAGAGCTACGAGGTTAAGTGCGAGCTGTCCGAGCGCGGCAAGGGAATGATGCTTGCAGGCGGTTTGCTGAACTACACGAAGGGTTAAAGGTGAAAATATGAATAAAGCTGCGGTTTTTGGCATAGCGTGCGCTGCGTTTTTTGCGGGACTTTTTGTAGGAAGTAAATTTATGCCCTCGGACGGAGCTATCGGTTGCGGGAACAACATTAACTGGTATATTACAAGTTCATCTAAAATAAAGAAAAAGTGAAATCGAAAGGAGAACAACTATGGCGAAAATTCAGATGACCACACCGCTTGTCGAGATGGACGGCGACGAGATGACGAGAATTATCTGGAAGATGATTAAGGATATTCTCATCAACCCGTACATCGACCTCAAGACCGATTACTACGACCTCGGTCTTGTCCACCGAAACGAAACCGATGACCAGGTGACAATCGACTCCGCGAACGCCACGAAAAAGTATGGTGTTGCGGTAAAGTGCGCGACGATTACTCCGAATGCACAGCGCGTTGAGGAGTACAAGCTCAAGGAGATGTGGAAATCCCCGAACGGCACAATTCGAGCGATTCTGGACGGAACGGTTTTCAGAAAGCCGATTCTGGTTAAGGGCATCACGCCGTACATTCCCACTTGGACAAAGCCGATTACAATCGCGCGTCACGCTTACGGCGATATCTACAAGAACACAGAGCTGAAGGTTGCACAGGGAAGCAAGGCTGAAATCGTGGTAACAGATAAGGACGGCAAGGAAACCCGCGCTCTTATCCACGATTTCAAGAACTCGGACGGTATCGTTCAGGGTGTTCACAACCTCGACAATTCGATAGCGAGCTTTGCGAGAGCTTGCTTCAACTACGCGCTTGACTCCAAGGAAACGCTTTGGTTCGCGTCCAAGGACACGATTTCCAAGACCTACGACCACCGTTTCAAGGACATCTTCGCGGAGATTTACGAAAACGAGTACAAGGCGAAGTTTGAGGCGGCGGGAATCGAGTATTTCTACACGCTCATCGATGACGTTGTGGCGAGAGTTGTACGCTCCGAGGGCGGCTTCATCTGGGCTTGCAAGAACTATGACGGCGATGTTATGAGCGATATGCTGGCGACAGCGTTCGGTTCACTCGGACTTATGACCTCCGTTCTTGTTTCGCCCGACGGAAAGTACGAGTACGAGGCGGCTCACGGCACGGTTACGCGCCACTATTACAACTATCTCAAAGGCGAGAAGACATCAACAAATCCCATCGCGACAATTTTCGCGTGGAGCGGCGCGCTGAGAAAGCGCGGAGAGCTTGACAACATTCCCGAGCTTTGCGATTATGCAGACAAGCTTGAAAAAGCGTCCGTTCAGACGATGGAAGAGGGCGTTATGGACAAGAATTTGGCAGCTATGTCGAAGCTCGAAAACAAGCGTGTTGTTGATACCGAAACATTCTTGGTTGAAATCAACAACAGACTTTCGGCTCTTATGAAGTAAACGTAAATTTTACGATTTGTCATTAAACAAGCTGCTCCCGAAAACTTGGGGGCAGTTTCGCTTATCGGGCATTTTTCCCCGAGAAAACGGCGGTGTTCAGGCATTTTCTAGCTTTGCGTTGTAGAAAAAAGCGAGGATTTCATCGGCGGTTTTTCCATCGCGGGACATAGAATCGGCGGCGGCAAGGCTCATGCCGGTGTTGTTGCCCCAGCCCTTGCAGATGAACACGAAGCAGTCGTCCTCGAAGCCGATTTCGATTGCGGCGCTTCGCAGACCGAGGGTGTTTTTGATGAACTCGCCGGTGATTGTCTGACCGCAGATTTTGACGGAAACAAGCGTGCCGTATTCATCGTAAACCGGCTCGGTGAACCACTCCTCGGGCGGTTCGCGAAGCCGCTTTATCTCGGAGAGCGCGCGGACTTCGTTCACGGTGTAGGCGTTTTTGCTGAGGTAACCCTTGCTGAGCGCGTCCGAGGGCAGATTTACCGACGGCATAACGGGGAGCTTCGGAATTGTTTTCCCGCTTGAAATGCGGCAGAAATCGAGCTGAACAGGCTTCCCGTCAAGCGTGAGGTGCTTTTTCGCGGACGCTTCGGCGGCTGTCCTGACAAGAGCTTGCGCCGTGGAGCTTACCGCTTTGTCGGTATAGGGGAACAACTCGCCGGTCGAAAAATCCGCGCCGAAATTCTCGAACTTATCGCGGTTTTGGAGCGCATAGAGCGCGTTTGTGTTGACGACAACGGCAAGCGCTTCAAGCGTTTGCGGCTCGTACAAATCCTTGTTCTCGGGGAGAAAACCGCGCAGACAGCCCTCAAGAAACTCGCCGTAATCAAGGCTGACGATTTCGGAGCGCTCTTTCAGATAAACGGTGACCTTCTGCGGGAACGGGGATTTTTTGGCGGTAACGTTGACCAAAACCACAATCAGAATTACAAACAAAACCAGCGCGCCCGCCGAAACCAAAGTTATTTTTTTAGGCATTTTCAAGTTCCTTTCAAACAAAAATGTGAGCATATTTTGCCTATTTTGCGGCTCGCTCTTGACTTTACGGCAAAAATATGCTATAATTTAAGTTGGATTATTATATGAGGTGAATAAAATGGACAATCTGGAAAAATTAAAGTCAACGGACAAGTTTAAAGCGATGTGCGAGGAATTCTGCAAAAACAGCGTGATAAGCCAGTCCTTGTACAATAAATTCGGTGTAAAAAGAGGCTTGCGCAACTCCGATGGTTCGGGTGTTGTCGCGGGTATCACAAACGTTTGTTGCGTTCACGGTTACGTCATAAGCGAGGGCGACAAGCAACCTATCGAGGGCGAGCTGATTTACCGCGGCTATAACGTCCGCGATATCGTGAAAGGCGTGCTGAACGACAAGCGTTACGGCTACGAGGAGGTTGTGTACCTGCTTTTGCTCGGTTCGTTGCCGAATGAAAAGGAGCTTCAGGAGTTCTCACAGCTTTTGGCTGAGTACCGCGAGTTGCCGCGTTATTTTGACGAGGACGTTATTATGCGCAATCCCTCGCCGAATATTATGAACAAAATGCAGCAGGCTGTGCTCACGCTGTACAGCTACGACCACGATGCCGAGAACAACTCGCCCGAGAACGAAATGCTCCAGGCGCTTTCGGTTATCTCGAAGTTGCCCGCGATAATGGTTTCATCGTATCAGGCGGTGCGCCGTTTCTACCACAACGACAGTATGGTTATGCACCAGATAAACAAGGACGAGAGCCTTGCTGAAAGTATTCTGTCAACGCTTCGCGACGACCGTGCTTATACACCCGAGGAAGCGAAGCTGCTTGACCTTTGCCTTATGCTTCACGCGGAGCACGGCGGCGGTAACAACTCCACTTTCACCTGCCGCACGGTTTCTTCATCGGGCACGGACGCTTATTCGGCTTACGCGGCGGCAATCGGTTCGCTGAAGGGCCCGCGTCACGGCGGCGCGAACATCAAGGTTATGCAGATGCTTGATTTCGTCAAGGAAGGCGTTCACGACTGGAAGGACGATGACGAGGTTGCCGCGTTCCTCCACAAGATTATGCGTAAAGAAGCGGGCGACGGCTCGGGACTTGTCTACGGTATGGGACACGCGGTTTACACGTTGTCCGACCCGAGAGCGGTTATTCTGAAAGAGAATGCGATGAAGCTCGCCGAGGGCACGGATTTCGAGGCTGAATTCAAGCTCCTCGACAGCATCGAGCGCCTCACTCCGAAGGTTTTCGCAGAGGAGCGCGGCGATATTAAGAATATATGCGCAAATGTTGATATGTATTCGGGACTTGTCTATAAAATGCTGAAAATTCCCGTTGAGATGTACACGGCGCTGTTTGCGTGCGCGAGAATGGCGGGCTGGTGCGCTCATCGAATGGAAGAGATGATTAACGGCAAGAGAATTATTCGTCCCGCTTACAAGGCGATTAACCTCAACAAGAAATATATTCCGCTCAAAGACAGAATATAAATATAAAATCAAATTTCAACGATTTTTTCGGGCAGAGATGGGAGCAATTATGAGCAAAAACGGGAAAACAGCGCTGATTGCGGCGGGAGCGGGATTTGTTTTGTGCTTTGCCGCAAGGCTTGTGACGATTTTATTCTTCACGGATATGAACACGGGCTTTTTAAATCACGGAAGCGAGATTTTGTGCAACCTGTTGATTTACGGGGTTTTGGCAGCGGCGGCGATTGTCGCGGGAGTGCTTTTGCGAAAAGAACCCGCGGGAGTTAAGGTATCGGAAAACGGTTGCCTTGCAATCGGCTTTGTGACGCTTCTGGCGGCGATTTGCGCGGGCTACGAGGGCATAACGGAAACGAGCGCGCTCACGCCGTCGCTGTTCCTGATAATCACGGATTTTGTCGGCGCGGTTTATATGGGAGTACTGGCGTTTGTGACGCTGTACAAAAAGGAGTTTACACCCGCGCTGGGCTTTTGCTATGCGATAATCGGCGTTTACTGCGTTTTCCGCGGAATTTATGCGTTTATGAACCGAATGGTTATCGCGGCGGTGCCCGAGTATCTTGCCGATGTGCTGGAGATAATCTTCCTCGCGTTGTTTTTTGCGATGTTCGCGAGAGTGTTTTCGGGCAACGAGGAAAAGCTTTCAAAGCCGTTTATGTTCATAAGCGGTATCGGCGCGGCAATTCTGACGCTTTCGACATCGCTCGGAGTAATTTTCTCCAAGCTCTTTGCACCGGCGGAGATTTCCGAAAGAATAACCGCGTCAACCAAATTTGCGGAGGTTGTTTATCAAGTTCAACACGGCAGGGACGGCTATATAATGGTGTTCACGCCGTATGTTAATATGGCTTTGGGATTGCTTGCGGCGGTCGCGGTTGTGGTTGCGCTCAAATCCGCAAAAGCCGAAGAACCCACAGTTCAGCCCGAGGAACAGTCCGATAATCAGTAATCGAGGTTTTTGTGAAAAGAAAAATTGCGGCGCTTTTGGCGCTTTGTCTTATGTTGTGCGGGTGCAGCGCGGGGGTATCGGTTGAAAATATGCTGACACCGCCGCGGTTGCTTGCAGAACAGAATGAAATCTACGACGAGCTCAAAAAAAGCGTCGGACAGAACGTAAAGCTGAAATACCCGAGGAGCGGCGACTATCGCTCCGCGTTTGTTATGTATGACATTGACGACGAGGAGGGCGATGAGGCGCTGGTGTTTTACGAGAGCAAAAACGCGGCGGCGGGTGAAAGCGCGTTGCGGCTGAAGTTTCTCGACAAAAACAACGGCAAATGGGAAGCGGTTTACGACTTGGCGTGCGCGGGAAGCGAGGTTGACAGCATCAGCTTTGCGCGCTTGGGAACGGGCGAAGCGGTTGATATAATCATACGCTACACTTTGCTGAACCAGTCGGAGAAAGCGTTTTCGGTTATCCGCTATTCTGACAGAGTGCCGACAACGCTCTATTCGTCGGCGTACTCCTGCCTTGAGGTTTTCGACATCAACGGTGACGGAATGGACGAGCTTGTGACGGTTGCAACCGACAAGACGTTGAACACGTCCACGGCGATGATGTTCACCAACAGCGAAAACGGCTTTGAGAAGCTCTCCGAAACGGCGCTTTACGGCGGTGCGGCGGAGTATCTGCGCGTAACCAAGGGTAGCCTGAACGAGAACACGCAGGCGTTGTTCTTTGACTACTCAAAGGGCGGAGGACAGTCGGGAACGGACGTTTTGTACTGCTACGGAAACCGGCTTTTCTGTCCGGATAGCGTTGGTCAAAACCCGCAGACCGGCATTATTTCAAGGCTCGTGAACGACTATATGTCGGAAATTTACTGCTACGATATTGACGGTGACGGATTTATCGAAATCCCATCAACAACGCCGCTTCCGGGCTACGAGGTGCTCACGCTCCCCGAACAGCTTTGCGCGGTTACTTGGTACACGGTTTCGGACGACAATTTCACGGCAAAATATTACAGCTATTTCTCGGGGAAATACCGCTTTGCGCTGATGTTCCCGAGCCGTTGGCAGGGCGTTGTGACAGCGGTTCCCGATTTCGCGAACAACGAGATTGTGTTTGTTTCGTATGACGAGGAAAAAGGGCTGGTTGTTGACAACACAACCGAGCTTATGAGAATTCGTGCGGTTGACAAAGACGATGAGGAAGCGCTTGCTCAGTCGAAGAAGATGAACTTCCTCGGCGAAACGGAGGAAACGTATTTCTGCTACAGCGTGACGAAGGGCTATATGACGGGAAAACTCGCGCTCACGGAGAGCGAGTTAAACAAGAATTTCTTTATGCTTTGATTTTGGGGAACTTTTGGCGCGGGAAAGGATAGAATATGAAACGAATCTTGGTTTGCGAGGACGAGGACTCAATCCGCGATTTTGTGGTGATAAATCTCCGAAGAGCGGGCTATGACGTGGTTGACGTGGCATCGGGCGAAGAGGCTGTCGAGGAGTACAAAAAGCAAAACGGCAACTTTGACGTGGCGCTTTTGGACATTATGATGCCGGGAATGGACGGCTTTGCGCTTTGCCGCTGGATTAGGGAACAGAGCGCGGAAATCGGCATAATAATGCTCTCGGCGAAAAGTCAGGAGATGGACAAAATCAACTGTCTGATGACGGGCGCGGACGATTATGTGACAAAGCCGTTTTCACCATCGGAGCTGGTCGCGAGAATTGACGCGATTTACCGCCGCGTTTCGCAGAGCCGTTCACCGAAGGAGGACTCGAAAACCATAAAGGCGGGTCCGTTCACGCTGGACTGCGAGAGCCGAATGGTGTGGAAAAACGGCGAGCTTATCGAGTTGACGCAGGTTGAGTTTCATATGCTCGAGTACCTTATGAAGCACAAGAACACTGCGCTTGACCGAAAATCGATTTTGCGTCACATTTGGGGCGACTCGTATGTGGGCGAGGACAAGGTTATCGACGTGAATATGCGGCGGCTTCGTATGAAAATCGAGGACGACCCGTCGTCGCCGAAGTACATTATAACGGTCTGGGGCTTTGGGTACAAGTGGAAAGATGAATAAGCCGTTGATGAACATCAAATCAAAGAAAATCACCAAGCTCGGCAGGCACTCGATAGCCACGCGCTGGATGGTGAACACGCTTTTGGTTGTGGCGATTTTGCTGATTGTGGCGAATGTCTGCGTGTATTATTTCACGCGGCAGTATTACTACGGTTCGGCGGAAAGCTATGTTGTTTCCGAGGCAAACGCCGCGCAGATGGTTTTGACGAGGCTGTACGAGGATATGGCGGTCAACTATTCTTCAGAAGTGCGCGAGATGATTGTCAACTTCGACAAAAAAGACCGTATGGAGCTTATGTCGATAAACAAAAACGGTCAGGTTTCGCTCTCGTCAAGCGGCTTTTCGCCCGACACAACCTACTATATGCCCGATTACGAGGCGGCGCTTGAGAGCGAGGATAAAACGGGCGTTTTTCTTGGGTTTAACAACGGAGAGAACATTCTCGCGGTAACGAAAATCATCGAAAAGCCGAGCAGTAACTATCGTGCGTTGCGGTTTGTGACATCGCTTTCGCTGATTGACGCGCAGTTGGCGGGAATTATGTTCGTGTGCGTTATGATAAGCGTGTTTGTAATTCTCGTTGTTGTTATGACGGGACTTTACTTCGTGAAATCGATTTGCGTGCCGCTGGTTCAGATAAGCGCAACCGCGAAAAAGCTCGCAACGGGCGATTTTTCCGAGCGTATTCCCGTAAAAACAAACGATGAAATCGGTCAACTTTCCACCGCGTTCAACGATATGGCAAACGAGCTGGAGAACTCCGAGCAGATTAAAAACGACTTTATTTCAAGCGTTTCGCACGAGCTGAGGACGCCGCTCACGGCAATCAAGGGCTGGGCGGAAACGCTTCAAAGCGGTTACGAGCCGGAAACTTTTAATAAGGGAATGAAAGTTATCAGCGGAGAAACAAACCGACTCGAGCAGATGGTTGAGGAGCTGCTGGACTTTTCGAGGATACAGAGCGGGCGGTTTACGTTGCAGATGCAGACGATTGACGTTATCGCAGAGCTTGAGGACGCGCTTTTGCTGTACATCGACCGCGCGAAAAAGGAAAACATCACGCTCACCTACAACGAGCCGCAGTTTATGTGCGCGGTTGTGGGCGACAAGAGCCGCTTGAGGCAGGTTTTCATCAATGTTATCGACAACGCATTCAAGTACACGGAAGCAGGAAATATTGACGTTTTGGCGGAGAAGAACGACAGCTCCGTGGTGATATCGGTTGCGGACACGGGCTGCGGAATTGCTCCCGAGGACTTGCCGAAGGTTAAGCAAAAGTTCTACAAGGCAAACCGCACAAAACGCGGTTCCGGGATAGGTCTTGCGGTTGCCGATGAAATTATCGGAATGCACGGCGGAATGTTGGAGATAGAAAGCACGCTTGGCGTTGGGACAACGGTTACGATTGTACTGCCGCTGGCGGTTAAGGAAGAGTAAAATGAGCAAAAAAACAAAATGTTGCGAAAAAAAGACAAAGGTTGGCGGACAGGCACTGATTGAAGGGATAATGATGAAAGGCGTTTCTGTGGGAGCGATGGCTGTCCGCAAAAAGGACGGCTCGATTTACACGGAGCAGTGGGAGTTGCCCGAGAAAAAATGGTACAACAAAGCGCTTTTCGTGCGCGGCTGCGTGAATTTTGTGCAACAGCTCCGCGAGGGTATGACTTGTATGAACAAATCCTCGGAAATCAGCGGCGCTTTTGACGATGAAAGCGAGCAGACAAAGTTCGACAAGTGGCTTGAAAAGCACTTCGGTGAAAAGGGCTTTGAGGTGATTTCGGGGATTTTCGGATTTTTGGTGATTGTGGCAATGCTCGCGATTTTTCTGTTTGTGCCGTCGTATTTGTTCAAGTTAATCGAGAGCGCGGTCGGCGAGGGGACGGACATTTCGATGTGGAAATCAGCGTTTGAGGGTGTGCTGAAGCTGATTTTGTTTGTGATTTATATGGCGATTGTGGCGCAGATGAAAAGCATTCGCCGCACCTACGAGTATCACGGCGCGGAGCACAAAACGATTGCGTGCTATGAGGCGGGAAAAGAGCTTACGGTCGAGAACATCAAGCCGATGCGCCGCTTTCACCCGCGTTGCGGAACGAGTTTTATCATCATCACGCTTTTGGTGAGCATTCTCGTGTACTCGCTTGTGCCGCTTGAACCCGCGCAGTGGCTGGGTATCGAGAACAAGGTGCTGGCAACGTTGCTGAGAATTTTGGTAAAGCTACCGCTTTTGCCGGTTGTCGTGGGAATTTCTTATGAAATAATCAGGCTTGCGGGGCGTTACACAAACATTCTCACGAAAATAATTTCAGCGCCGGGACTTTGGATGCAGCGCCTTACCACAAAAGAGCCCGACGACAAGCAGATTGAAATCGCGATTGCGGCGGTTCTGCCTTGCCTGCCGAAAGACGGCGAGGACGACAACTGGTGATGGAAATCAGGGATTTGTTGAGGGAAACGCTTTGCGCGCTTGCGGATAACGGTGTGGAAAACGCGGGCTTTGAGGCGCGGCAAATTCTCGAAAAAGCGGGAATTTCACCGATGAAAATTCTTGCCGAGCCGTGTGAAAAAATCTCTCCCGAAATTTGTGCAAGTGTTCACGAAATGACGGAAAAACGCGTTTCGGGGTATCCGTTGCAATACATTCTCGGCGAGTGGGAGTTTTACGGGCTGACGTTTGAGGTCGGCGAGGGAGTTTTAATTCCGCGTCAGGACACGGAAACTTTGGTGGAAATCGCGGCGGATTTTCTGCAAACGTTGCCCAAAAACGAGCGCAAAACGCTGGATTTATGCGCGGGGAGCGGTTGCATCGGAATAACGCTTGCCAAGCTTTTCGGTGCGGAAGCAACGCTTGTCGAGAAGTCACAAGAGGCATTTGCGTATCTTGAAAAGAATATCGCGCTGAATGATGTGAAAGCGCAGTGTAATGCGGTTCTCGGGGACTGCTTTGACGAGAAAAAAATCGGCGGCGAGTACAATTTAATTCTCTCGAACCCGCCGTATCTTACCGAAAAAGATATGGAAAATCTGCAAAAAGAGGTAACGTTTGAGCCAAAAACGGCTTTGTATGGCGGCGCGGACGGCTTGGATTTTTACCGCGCGCTTCTTGCAAAATACCCGAAAATGCTGAAGGAAAACGGGCTTTTTGCGGTTGAAATTGGAATGGGCGAGGAGAAAGCGGTTGCCGAGCTGTTTCGCGAAAACGGTCTTGAACCGCAGTTTAGCGAGGATTATCGAGGTATAATCCGCGTGGTTTACGGTGTTAAATATTGAAAAAAATACGGAGGGCAAAAAAATGGCAATGGAAAAGAAAAAGGCTGCGGGAAAAACGGCTGAAAAAGTGGAAAAAACTGTTGATGCTGCCGACAAAAAGCGCGCGATTGAGCTTGCAATGGCGCAGATTGACAAGCAGTTCGGCGAGGGCACGATTATGTTTATGGGCGAGAACAAGCACATGGACATCGAGCATATCTCGACAGGCTCGCTGATGCTGGATTTGGCGCTCGGAATAGGCGGACTGCCGAAGGGCAGAATTATCGAGGTTTACGGCGCGGAGTCGTCGGGTAAGACAACGCTCTGTCTGCACGCTGTTGCCGAGGCGCAGAAAGCGGGCGGAATGGCGGCGTTCATCGATGTTGAGCACGCGCTCGACCCTGTTTATGCGAAGTCACTGGGCGTTGACGTGGACAATCTGCTGGTTTCGCAACCCGATACGGGTGAACAGGCGCTCGAAATCATCGAAACGCTTGTTCGTTCGGGAGCAATCGATATCGTTGTTCTCGACTCGGTTGCGGCAATGGCGACAAAGGCGGAAATTGACGGCGATATGGGCGACGCGCACGTCGGCGTACAGGCGCGTTTGATGTCACAGGCGATGAGAAAGCTCACCGCGATTATAGGCAAAACCAACTGCGTGGCAATTTTCATCAACCAAATCCGCGAGAAAATCGGCGTCCTTTACGGCAACCCCGAAACTACACCCGGCGGTCGTGCGCTTAAATTCTACTCGTCCGTGAGAATTGACGTGAGAAAAGGCGAGCCGCTCAAAAACGGTTCGGAAATTATCGGAAACCGTGTTAAGTGCAAGGTCGTGAAAAACAAGGTTGCGCCGCCCTTCAAGACCGCGGAATTTGATATGATTTTCGGCGAGGGAATTTCCAAAATCGGTGAGATTATCGACTGCGCGGTTGAGTTTAACATAATCAAAAAGAGCGGTTCGTGGTTCTCGTATGACGATGTGAAAATCGGTCAGGGCAAGGACAAGGTCAAGGATTTCCTGAAAGAGAACACCCAAATTTGCGAAGAAATCGAGAAAAAGGTTCGCGATGAATTTGCAAAGCGCGCAAGTAACGGAGAGGAAATTCTTCCCACAGAGGAGGAGAAAAAGCCCGAGGAAAAGGCGGAGGACGATTTTTCCGAGTTTGACACAGACGGCGCTGAATAATGAAAATCACGTCTTTAGCGGAGTATAAGGGCGACACTTGGGAGATTGTTCTCGATAACGGGAAAAAAATCTTCGTGAACGAGCTTGTGGTGAGTGATTGCCGGCTTTTCGAGGGCAAGGAGATTAGCGCGGCGGATTTGTCCGCGATAACTTCCGCCGACCTTGTGAGAAAAGCGAAAAAACGTGCGCTGTACCTGCTTGGCGAGCGGGCTTATTGCAGGGGAGAGCTGTTCTCAAAGCTTGAGAAAACGTACAACGCGGAGATTGCCGAGGAAGCGGTTTCGTATGTTGAGGAACTCGGTTACATCGATGACGAGGATTACGCGGAAAAGCTCGCGGAGTACCTGATAAAGCACAAAAAGCACGGAGTTTACCGAGCAAAACAGGAGATGCTTCACAAGGGGCTACCGCGCGAGCTTTGTGAAAACGCACTTGCGGAGTACACCGAGGAAGAGCTGGACGAGGAATTGACCGAGCTTATCGGGAAAAAATATATTGATAAAATAGCGGATTTTGACGGTCGTCGAAGAACTGTCGCGGCGCTTGTGCGAAGGGGATATGATTTCACTTCGGTGAAGCGTTGCATAGCAAAATGCTTGGATAATTTCGACGATGAGGAGTTTTACGAAAATGAGTGAGAAAAAACTAACAAAGGTTGCGATGGTTTCGCTTGGTTGTGCGAAAAATCAGGTTGACGCGGAGATGATGATGGCGCGGCTTGCGGACGCGGGCTATGCTTTTGTCGAGGAACCGGGCGTTTCGGATATCGTTTTGCTCAACACCTGCGGCTTTATCACGGCGGCAAAGGAAGAAGCAATCGAGTGGCTGAACGAGCTGATTGAGCTGAAAAAAGAGGGCACAATAAAGCATATCTGCGTGACGGGTTGCCTTTCCGAGCGTTATCGCGGGGAATTTGCGGAGCTTTATCCTGAGGTTGACGCGGTTGTGGGAATTTCGGAGTATGAGCGGATTGCCGAGGTTTTCGAGAAAATGCAAAAGGGCGATAAAGTCCTGACATTCGGCGACAAGGAAAAGCACACTATGGAGGGTAAGCGGATTTTGTCCACCGCGCCGCACTACGCTTATATGCGTATCGCGGACGGTTGCGACAACTGCTGTACCTATTGTGCAATTCCGCAAATCCGCGGGCATTATCGCTCAAGACCGATGGAGAAAATTGTCGAGGAAGCGCGGCTTCTTGCCGAGGACGGCGTGAAGGAGCTTATTCTGATTGCACAGGACACCACGCGCTACGGGCTTGATTTGTACGGAAAGCTGGCTTTGCCCGACCTCCTGAACAAGCTCTGCGAGCTGGATTTCAAGTGGATAAGACTGCTTTACTGCTACCCCGAGAGGATTACGGACGAGCTGATTTCGGTTATCAAAAATCAGCCGAAAATCGTGAAATATCTCGACATTCCGATGCAACACTGCGATGGCGCGTTGCTCAAGCGGATGAACCGCAAGGGTGACGAGAACTCACTGCGCGAGCTTGTGGCAAAGTTGCGGCGCGAGATACCGGGAATTACGCTCAGAACCACGTTTATCACGGGTTTTCCGGGCGAAACCGAGGAGCAGTTCAACAAGCTCGGTGAGTTTGCTGAGGAGATGAAGTTCGAGAGAATGGGCTGTTTCGCGTACTCCGAGGAGGAGGGAACACCCGCTGCCGGTTTCCCCGACCAAGTTGACGAGGAAATCCGTGAGCACCGAAAGGAAATTCTCGAGGAACAGCAGGACACGCGTGTTGCGGCGATGTACGAGGCAATGACGGGCGAAGAAGTCGAGGTTGTTGTCGAGGGCTATGACAGGTATCTCGAGCATTATTTCGGACGAAGCGCGGCGTTTGCGCCCGAGATTGACGGAATGATTTATTTCACCGCGAAGGGCAAAAAGGTTGCCGCGGGAGATTTTGTGAACGTCCGCCTGCAACGAGTTGTTGAGAATAACCTTATCGGAGAATTAGTATGAACCTGCCAAATAAGCTTACGGTAATCAGAATTGCGATTGTGCCGTTTTTCGTGTTATTTATGTGTGTTTCGGAGATACCGCTTCGGTTTGTCTGGGCGCTTTTGCTGTTTATCGCGGCAAGCGTAACGGACTTGCTTGACGGAAAGCTGGCGCGAAAGTACGACCTTGTGACGAATTTCGGAAAATTCCTTGACCCGCTTGCCGACAAAATTCTGGTTGCGGCGGCATTGGTTTGTTTTGTGGAACAAGGCTGGACGTATTCTTGGGTTGTGATAATTGTGTTGCTTCGCGAGTTTATGGTATCGGGAATAAGACTTGCCGCGGTTTCAAGCGCTAAAACTGCGGTAATCCCCGCAAGCATCTGGGGTAAAGTCAAGACCGTGTTCACGATAATTGCGATAATCGCGATACTTTTGATGCACATTTTGATGTCGTTAAACGTGATGTACGACGCGGGAACATTCTCGGTTTTGTCCACAGCGGGCGGATTTTTCGGCATTCCCGTGCAGATAATCAGCGATGTTTTGATGTATTTAACGGCGGCGATTACGTTGATTTCGGGCGTGAAGTATCTTTACGATTATCGCGAGTACGTTGACCCGAAAAAGTGAGGAAACGATGAGCGACAAAGTTTTAAATCAGGATTTGAGTGAAAAAGCGCCAAATCGCCCGCAGATGCTGATAGCTCAGCTTCTTTTCCGTGAAAAACCGGAAGCGTGCTCGTTTGAAAAGGCGAAAGCGGCGATGGAGAAGTACTGCGGGGAGCTTGGTGAAATCGGCGAAAAGCCCGATATTTTGATGTTCCCGGTGCAAAAGTACAAGGTTATGTTCGAGGACAAGCCGCAGGGTGTGCCGGTTCTTGCGTGTTTTATGCAGCCGATTGAGTTCAAAATGGAGCTTGACGAGCTGACGCGCTCGCAGTTCTGGGATATGGAAAACGGCGCGGAGTTTGTGGACGAGGTTAAGTACGAGGTTGTGGTTCACGCGATGCTGTCGGACGCGCTTTCGTACACCGAGCAGGCGGAGCTTTTTATCTCGCAACTTGACGCGGCGGTTGAGATGTACCCGACTTGCGAAGCGATTTATGTAACCGGCTCGGGAAAACTCACGCCAACCCAAAAATTCCTCTCGGACAGGCAGTGGGACACGGGCGCGCGCTTCCTGAAAGCGGCGGTGAATGTGCGGTTTTTCAACATTCAGGGTACGGGAGATATGCTTATCGACAGCCTTGGAATGTACACGCTCGCGCTGCCCGATGTGCAGATGCACTTCCGCAATCTTGACCCGAACGATGTTGTGAGCTACGTTTACAACATTTTAAGCTATCAGTACGAGAACGATTTCCCGATTGACAACAACGACAGTCTTGACGGAATAGGCGCGGACGGAAATATCAGCATTGATGTACAATGGCGCGCGCGTTACGAGGACTCGCTTGTTCAACCTTTGCGACCTGTTCTCGATATCAATTGCGGAGAATTTGCCGCTGGAACGAGAGAATAAGAAAATCCCGAGTTTTCAGCTCGGGATTTCAGTATGTCAAAAAAATTAAATCCCGAGTTTGTAGCTCGGGATTGTTTTATTCGGAAATAATCTTGTACATTTCGGGACGGCGGTCGCGGAAAACGCCCCAGCTCATACGAAAATCGCGGATTTCATCGAGGTCGTATTCACGAAGGAGAACCGTTTCTTCATCAGCACCCGCGCAGGTTTCGATATTGCCGGTTTCATCGGTGAGGAAGCTGCCGCCGTAGAATTTCAGCTCGCTTTGTTGAAAAGCGTTGTTTTCATCGGGATTGACCTCTTCGATACCAACGCGATTTGCCGCGATAACGGGAACAAGGTTAGCCGCGGCGTGACCTTGCATACAGCGTTGCCAGTGACCTTTGCTGTTGCAGTCGAGGATAGGCTCGCTTCCGATAGCGGTGGGGTAGAGGAGCAACTCCGCGCCCATAAGCGCCATAGACCGCGCTGTTTCGGGGAACCACTGGTCCCAGCAAATCCCAACGCCGATTGTCCCGCAGGACGTGTTCCACACCTTAAAACCGGTGTTTCCGGGGGTGAAATAGAACTTTTCCTGATAAAAATGGTCATCGGGAATGTGCGTTTTTCGGTAAACGCCGAGCATTTTCCCACAGTCGAGAACCGCGATACTGTTGTACAAAACGTTGACATCGCGCTCGTAGAAGCTTATCGGGATAACCGCCGAAAGCTCCTCGGAAACCGCCAGAAATCGCTTAACAGCAGGGTTTTCGAGGACGGGCGTGGCGAGGTCGTAGTAATCGTAGCGCCGTTCCTGACAAAAATATTTCGTTTCAAAAAGCTCGGGCAGGAGGATAATTTTCGCCCCCTCCGCAGCGGCTTTTCGCACAAGTGCTTCGGCTTTATCGAGAGCCTGTTCGCGGGTTTCGGGAACGCTCATCTGAATTGCCGCAACAGTAACTTTTCTCATAAAATCACCTTTTCAAATTCACAAACATTTCTCGAAAACCATATCGAAAATTCTGAAATAGTGCATATCTTCGAGGTTCCATGTAATTATGTCGGTGACCGCCTCATAGCTTACAACGTAGGTTTTTCCGTCCTTGCCGGTGATAACGCGGTGAATGAAGGACAGCGTGCCCTGTTCAACAAGTTTTTCATAAACGGCGGGGTCTTTTTCGGAAAAACGCTTGGTGTTGTTGATAATCATAGTGCCGTTTTGATAGCGTTTTTCAAGCTCCTTGCTGTATAAGTAGTCGATAGTTTTGCTGATTTTCTTTGAGTTGAGCAACTTTTTCCCGCACTGCGCGACAACCTCTTTGTCGGTTTTGTTGTACACGATAATTCTCTCGACACCGAAATAAGTGACGATATCGTTCAGGATATTGTCGAGCGGGTACTCCTTGTTCTCGAGCACCATACTTGTGATTTTGCAGACAACCTCGCTCTTTTCGATACCTCTGCTCCCGAGCAACCCTGCGGTTTTGATACCCGATTGCAGAATGCTTTCAACCGAGCCGTGCTTTTCTCTGTCGTAGAGGACGTAGCGGTTTTTGCCCTTGCTTTTGGCGCGGTACAACAGGCAGTCTGCGAGCTTGAACAGCTCATCGTAGGACGCGTCGATGTCATCGGGATAAACGGAAAGACCTATTGAGGTTGTGACGTGGAAGCCATCGATTTCGTCCTTGTAGGAGGCGGCGATTGAGTTTTTGATAGCTCGGAGAACGTTTCGGATATGCTCCTTGTTTATAAAATTGTCGAAAATCAGCAAAAATTCATCTCCGCCGATTCGTCCCGCTTTTCCGAAACCATCGGACTGCGCCTCGATAATTGATGCGCACTTTTTGAGCACCTCGTCGCCCTTTGAGTGACCGAAGTTGTCGTTGACGTTCTTGAAATCGTCAACATCGATGATAGCGATTGCTGTGGGGAGATTAAGCTCGTTAATTCTGCGTTTAGCGAAATTCGTGATGTTGTCCTTGAGGAACAGACCGGTGAGCTGGTCGCGGCGGACAAACTCGTGGTTTGAGGACCGATAGGGGTCGCCGATTCTGCCTACGGTCATTATGTGAAAATCATCGAAATAAATCGCGGTACCCGTGAGATGAAGGCTGGACTTGCCCTGTTTGCTTTCAATCATATATTCGATACTGCGGGTGCCGTTTTTCAGCTCCGTGCAGAATTTATCGACAACCTCGCGGCAGTCCTCGGATACTCGTGCAACGAGGGAGTTCGCCCATTCATCGATAGGCTGATTGCCGATAATTTCCTTGCCGACATCATAGCGATAGCAGACAACGGAATTTTTCTGCGGGTCAAATGTATAGTAAACGTTTTCATACTGCGCGAGAAGAGCAATGGTTTCCTTTTCGCGGAGGAGTTGCCCGCAATAACCGTTGAACAGGCGTTCGATTTCGAGCATTCTCACCTCAACGTTGTCGCCGGGATTTTTCTGCATAAGACGGCAAGCCATAGGAACGAGTTCGCCGTTTTCGGCAAAAACATTCAGCACAAAAATGCTCCCGAACCGCTTTTCATCGACCGTTTCCTTCAGCCTAACGCGCGAGTCCTCCGAAAGAATTCTGTCGAAGGTACTGTAAAGGCGCGCGCCGAGAAACGTGTAAAACGCCGCGTTTATTTCTCTGAATTCGTAACCCGTGGGGTTGAACTTGAATTCGTACATCATTCCCGTTTGATTTTCCATTAAAAAGCCTCGTTGAAAAATTATTTGTCTAAATAACGATATTTAATTCATTATATCACATTTTACGATTTTTGTCAAGTGCAATTCAACATAATTCCAAATATTTCGTCAGTTAACTTAAACTAAATTTTTGTGCAATTTGGCAAAGAAAGGTAATTTGTGCATAAAAAAAGGCTCGTGATGTGACGGAATATGATAAAATTATATAAAAATGAAAGAAAAAACCGTAAAAAATTCAAAAATTGTTGACAAGAGAGAGAAACTATGTTATATTATATTAAGTACAGATACGGATTGAATTATCCGAATGAAAGAGAGGAGTTTTTCTGATGAAGAAAATTTTAGCAGTTCTTGCAGCGGCAGTAATGGCGCTTTCGTGCGCTGGCTGTAATTCCGCGGGCGGCGAGAAGAAAAAGCTGAAGGTAGGCTCGGACGTTGCTTACCCGCCCTTCGAGTACATGGACACCGATGGACAAACGCCTATCGGAGTTGATATGGAGCTTGCAAAGGCGCTTGCGGACAAGATGGGACGCGAGGTTGAGATTTGCAACGTTGGCTGGGACGGCATTTTCGCGGGACTTGAAAAGGGCGATTATGACGTGATTATTTCCGCGGTAACAATCACCCCCGACAGACTTGAGAAGTTCATTTTCTCCGACCCGTACATTGAGAACTGGCAGTCCATTGTTGTAATGGCAGACGCGGCGAAAAAGCCTGCTTCACCCGCAGAGCTTGACGGACTGAGAGTCGGCTATCAGGAGGAAACAACCTCGGATATCTACCTCACCGAATTTATCGCAAAGAACGGCATTTCGGTTCAGACCTCCGAGTATGCAACCGTTATGAACGCTTACGAGGACCTTGCGGCAGGAAGACTTGACGCGGTTATTTCGGACAGCACGGTAGCGGCGCGTTACATTGCTGATACCAAGTACGTTCAGTCTTGGCTCCAGAGCGAGGGTGAGCCCGAGCTGTTCGGCGTTTGCATTCCGAAGGACAACACCGCGCTTCGCGATGAAATCAACAAGGCGATGGCTGAACTCAAGAAGGACGGCACGCTTGACAAGATTCTCAACACTTATTTCTAATTAACAAAAAAACAGGGCAGACACAACAGTCTGCCTTGTTTGAGTAATATCAAGGAAGGTAAAATATGAAGGAAAATCCCGCTGTTGAAGAGAAAAAATCAAATCCTTTTCTTCGGTTTGTAAAAAAGCACAAAATTCTAGTGATTGTGATTATCGCGCTGATTGCGATAATCGTGCCGCTAGTCTGCACGGTACCCTCGAAGGAGGCGCTTGTGAGCGCAATTCCGCAGGAATTTATCGAGCTTGAAGCGAAGAAGGATTCCGAGTCGTATCAGAATATCGGCATTATGTCGGCGCTTAAAATGCAAAAGCAGATTAACTCCGCCGATGTAAGACAATACTTGGTTCTCGGAGTAGCGGGACAGGTTATCGATACCACGGGCAACGGTTTCGCGGAATTCTGGGCAAACTTCGTAAACTGGCTTCCATCGCTACTGAACGGCGCGAAGCTCACGATTTTGCTCACGATTTCATCGGTTGCCGCGGGACTGATTTTGTCGGTATTTCTGGCGCTTGGCAAGATGTCCAAAATCAAGCCTATCCAGTGGTTTTGCAGAGGCTACATTTTCTTCTTCAGAGGAACACCCTTGCTGATGCAGTTGTACTTCCTTTGGTTCGGTTTGCCGAAGCTGATACCCGCGATGACGATTCCCGACAGATTCTTGGCGGCGTTCATCGCGTTTACGTTAAACTCGGGAGCATACTGCGCCGAAAATATCCGTGCGGCTATCCAGTCTATCGACAAGGGACAGTTTGAAGCGGCAAAGGCTCTCGGTCTTTCCTACGGACAGACGATGTGGAAAATCATCATTCCGCAGACCTATCGCAGACTTATCCCGCCGACCGCAAACGAGTTTATAATGGTACTTAAGGACGCGGCGCTCACGTCAATTATCGCGCTGGACGACCTGTCGAGAGTGACGAACTCCATTATGACGTCCACGAACAATGTTTCGGTGTATATAGTTTCGATGATAATTTATCTGGTGATAACCGCGGTGTTCTCGAAGATATTCGGTTCGCTCGAAAAGCGGTTCTCGTATGAGTAAGGGGGCGATTTTATGTCAATGATAAAAACCGAAAAGCTCTGCAAGGATTTCGGCGATTTGAAGGTACTGAAGGATTGCTCGCTTACGGTTGAACAAGGCGAGGTTGTGTGCCTGATTGGACCTTCGGGCGCGGGAAAATCCACTTATCTGCGCTCGCTCAACCATCTTGAAACGATAACCAACGGCAAGCTTTGGGTTGAGGACAAGTTGCTCGATGACCGCATAAACGGCGTTAATCAAATCAAAATCACCCCGCAGGAGCGTCAGCAGGCGCTTCTTGAAATGGGAATGGTTTTCCAGCGTTTCAATCTTTTCCCGCACTTGACGGTGCTGGAGAACATAATGCTTGCGCCTGTTACCGTGAGAAAGCGCGACAAAGCCGAAACCGAGGAGCTTGCGCGCGAGCTTTTGAACAAGGTTGGTCTTATCGACAAGGCGGACGTTTACCCGACAAAGCTCTCCGGCGGACAACAACAGCGTGTAGCGATTGCGCGTGCGCTTTGTATGCAGCCGAAGATGATGCTGTTCGATGAACCGACATCGGCGCTTGACCCGGAGCTTGTCGGCGAGGTTTTGCAGGTTATGAAAAATCTTGCCGCAGACGGAATGACGATGATTGTCGTAACGCACGAAATGGGCTTTGCGAAGGAGGTTTCCGACCGCGTGGTGTTTATGTATCAGGGGGCAATTCTGGAGGTAAATTCGCCGGACGTGCTGTTTACCAACCCCGAAAACGAGCGCACCAAACAGTTTTTGCAGTCGGTTCTTAACGTATAATGAGCTTTGTAAAATTACGGAGCAGTTTGCTTTTGTTGCTCACCGCAGTAGTCTGGGGAATGGGCTTTGTGTCGCAGTCCGCAGGCTCGGACAGTATGGGCGCTTTTACGTTCACATCTGCGCGGAGCATTTTGGGTTGTGTGGCGCTGATACCGGTGATTGCGGTAATCAGAGCGCGTACACCCGCCGAAAAGAAAAAGCCGATTGACAAAAAAGTCACGATAACCGCGGGCGTTTGTTGCGGCTTGGCGCTTACAACGGCAAGCCTTTTCCAGCAATTCGGTGTTTCGATGACGACGGTTGGAAAGAGCGGTTTCATCACAGCGCTTTACATAATTTTCACGCCGATTTTGGGTATCTTCATCAAGAAAAAGTGTCCGAAAATCGTGTGGTTCGGGGCAATTCTCGCGGCATTCGGAATGTACCTGCTTTGTATGACCGAGGAGAATTTCTCGCTTCAAACGGGAGATTTGCTGGTGCTGATTTGCGCGGTATTTTTCGCGGTGCATATTTTGGTTATCGACCATTTTTCCCCGAAAACGGACGGCGTGATAATCTCGTGCATACAGTTTTTCGTGTGCTTTTTGGTGAGCGGAATACTGGCGCTGATTTTCGAGCACCCGACTTGGAAACAGCTCACGGACGGTGCGATACCGTTGCTTTACGCGGGACTTATGTCGAGCGGCGTGGGCTACACATTGCAGATTGTCGGGCAAAAGGGGCTGAACCCAACGGTAGCCGCGCTGATTTTATCGCTCGAGAGCGTAACCTCGGCAATCGCGGGCTTTATCGCGTACAAAATCGGCTTCCTCGGCACCGACCAAACGCTTACAACGCGTCAGCTTATCGGTTGCGCGGTAGTTTTCTCGGCGGTGATTTTGGTGCAGATACCGTGGGAAAATATTATTAAGAAACGCAAAAAATCATAGCCTGAGCCGTCGGAGAAATCCGGCGGTTTTTTGCAAAAAATTGTTAAAAAATGCTATAATGAAATCAGCGACAGATTTAAATCCGTAACTTCAAAATTGCCGGAGGACTGCTTGATGAAAAGTCGTGTGTTTAAAAAGAGATTACTTGCAACGATAATCGATTTTGTTATCGTATTCGTGGTTTCAATCACCGTCTGCGCGTTGCTTATTACGAGCGTTTTCAAAGACGCTTTTGACCAGCAGGCGGCTCCGTTTGTGGCTATAAATTTACTGTTAAATCCGCTCTATTCCATCGTGACTTACGGAAACGCATACGGCACGTTTGTTATGCTTTTGATAAGTTTTGTGATTGAATTATTGTATTATTCGTTATTTGAGCTTCTTCCAACCAAAAGAACCCCCGGCTATGCGCTTTCGGGAATTCACTTGTGTAATGATTCGGATAGTTCAATGACGGCGCGGATTTTCGGGCGAAATTTTTTGAAGGTGTTGTCGCGGTATTTATACGGTGTTCCGTTTTTAATTTCCATTTTTAGCGCAAGCGGCAATGCTTTCTATGATTGCGTTTCAAAAATCACCGTTGAAGCAGATGATGTGGGCGGCAAATGAAACCGGTTTCTTGTCCGGTAATTTTGAATAACTTTTCGAGCCGTGAGCCAAAAACTTGCGGCTCTTTTTGTTACTAAAATATATTGCAAAAATTGTCGAAAAATGTTATAATGAAAGAAAAACGTCAAGGAGAAAAATATGCGTCCGATTGCGGTAACTTTGGCATTCAGCGCGGCAGGTGCGATAACCGTCTGCGCGATTTTCAGAATTTTCCCGTTGCTTTTCCCGATTTTCTGCGGTTTTGCACTTGTGTTGAACCTCTTGATTTGGGGGATTTTGTGGATTTTTTCGCTTTTTGTCAACAAGAACAAGGTGTACGAAAAGCCGTCAAAGCTGTATCTGAACATCTTGAATTTCGGCTACGCGTATATCTGCGAGGGAGCGCGGCTGAAGATAAAGTCAAGCGGTCTGGAGAAGCTACCGAAAGAGCCGTTTTTGCTGGTATCAAATCACCTGTCGCAGTTGGATAATATGGTGCAGTGCCTTGCGCTGAAGCCGCGAGCGATGGCGTATATCACAAAGCAGTCAATCTTCAAGATACCGATTGTCGGCAGAACGATAACGCGGTGCTGTTATATGCCGATTGACCGCAAGAGCCTGAAAGCGGGAAAAGGCGCGGTTGAGCTTGCGGAGGATTACATAAAGCGGGGTGTGCTGTCGGTCGGTGTTTTTCCCGAGGGAACGCGCGGTGACGGGAAAACGCTCGGGAAATTTCACGCGGGGAGCTTTAAAATCGCGCTGAAAACGGGTTGCCCGATAGTTGTCGCGGCAATTCGCGGAACAAAGCAGGCTCACGAGCGCACGCCGTGGTTAAGCACGGAGGTTAATTTCGATATAATCGAGGTGTTAAGCCCCGAGGGACACAAATCCGTGGAGCTGTCGGAGCTGGTGCGGGAGAAGATTGCGGGGTTTTTGGCGGGAAAGTGAGCGTTTTGCAAGGCGGGTTGAATGAATTGAAAAAATTGCGATTGTTGCTTGAATATGGAGCCTATTTCCTTTGGTTATATGAATACGGTAAATTGATTGAACCCGTGGCAATAAGTTGCGAGGGGTATTTCTATTGTGAGGGACTTTATGAAATACGAAAATACTCGGAAGAAAAGTTAAAAGGTCAAAACGAATTAGAAGAAATGACCAATTACATTAACAAGGAATACCCCAAATTGTTTATCAACAATGAGTACGAATTTTCCTACAAAGGCTTTGACAGCAAAGAAGACGAACAGAGATTTGACAACGCAGTCAGATTTGTGTATAAAAAGCTCTGCGAGCTGTTGGGTGATGATTATGAGATTATCAACGATACCGGCATAGACTGCGGTTAGTTTCAGAAAGAAAAAAATTACATAAAACGGAGGGAATTTATATGACAATAGCACTCTACAATCCGCTTGCCTGCAACGGTCACGGGCGTGAAAATGCGGCAAAGCTCGCGGAAGTTCTCGATGAGCAGATATCGTTCAAGGATATCCGCGAAACGAAGATTTCCGATATCCCCGCCGATGACAAAATCGTGATTTGCGGCGGCGACGGCACAATCAGCCGTTTTGTCAATACATACGGTGAGCCGGAGCGCGACATCTATTATTATGCCGCGGGTTCGGGCAATGATTTCACCCGTGATATCGGCGAAAGCGGCGTGATTCTGCTCAACCCGTATCTCAAAAATCTCCCGACGGTTGAGGTCAAGGGGAAGAGCTACAAGGTGCTGAACGGAGTCGGGTACGGAATTGACGGGTACTGCTGTGAGGTCGGCGATGAACAGCGCGCGAAAAATCCCGGCAAGGAGATAAACTACACGTCTATCGCGATTAAGGGACTGCTGTTTCACTTCAATCCCGCAAATGCCACGGTAACGGTTGACGGCAAGGAGCACAAATTCAAGAAGGTGTGGCTTGCGCCCGCGATGAACGGCAGATATTACGGCGGGGGAATGTGCATTGCTCCCGAGCAGGACAGGCTGAACGCGGAGAGAAAGCTGTCGGTTGTGATTATGCACGGCTCGGGCAAGCTCAAAACGCTGGTTGTATTCCCGTCAATTTTCAAGGGCGAACACGTCAAGCACAAGGAAATGGTTGAAATCCTCACGGGACACACAATCGAGGTGAAATTTGACCGCCCGACCGCGCTTCAGGTTGACGGCGAAACGATAAAAAATGTCGAGAGCTATGTTATCAAAAGCTCGGTTGTGGTTGAAAAAGAGAAGGAGTTTGCCGAGGTGAAATAAGGGTGAAGTGGTGCTTTTGAGAGGGTGGCGTTATGACTCGACAGGAGTTTTTGGATTTCGCGGTCAAGAATAATTATCACAACAAGTTTTGGGGTTTTAAAAAAGAATTAGTCAGTTTTAAACCCTACGACAGAACCAAATTGGAAAATGATATCCGCCAAGCGTATAATGGCAAAATAAATCCCGAAAAAATGCTTGACTTTTTTCAGAATGTTGGCGAAGGGTCGTTTGAGCGTAACGAGTCTGTTTCGGGAGATAAGCTGAAGTTTTACATAAGGTGGACAAAATATTTTTATTATTGGGAAGACATAAAATCTGTTGTTAATTTGCTCGGATATGTTGAAAACTGTGCCGGATATATTACAGATCTTTTTATCTCCGAAAACGGACAGTTTTACGATAAAAGTCACACTTTGCTTGCCGAAAATGAAGAACAGTTTTTCGATTATCTGACAACCGTTGAGTTTGATTTTCACCCCGAAATTGCCGAGCGCACTTATGAAATGCTTCGCTTTTTTGGTTGGTACGAGGGACGGCATATCGACACAACCGATTTCAACAAAGAGATGTTGAAACGAGGTGTTGAGCTTACTCAAAAGCAGTTGGATTTTCTCGCGGAGTTCAGTGGATTGTATTTTTCTTTTAAGGACGATGGTTACGATTGGTTGTTTTATAGTTTGGACGAAATATTGGAGAATAATCCGGAGCGCAGAACAGGTTTCAAGAAAACAGTAGTAATTGGCGGAGAAGTTGTTGCCGAAAACGCGTTGGTTTGCGGCGATGCTCCGGATACTCCCGACCCGATTTATATTGATTCGGAAGGCAGGCTTTTATCCAGCGGCTTGCATTACGGCAGAAATACGATTGAAAGTATAAATCATCTCGCTAACAATGTAAGTAGGGACGTGGAATGGCTATCCTAGAGCGTTCTTCGAGACTGGTTATTTGAATTCGAGGTGAACAAAATGCAATCAAAAAACATTGAAATCCGCAGAATTTCGGGAAAAGAAATCGCCCAAGCGATTGACTTGAGCTGGGAGGTTTTCCTGCAGTTTGAAGCGCCCGAGTACAGCGAGGAGGGCGTCCGCACGTTCAGAGAATCGCTTGACGACAAGGAGCGCGCGGCTTCGCTTGACTGGTTCGGCGCGTTTGAGGACGGTCGGCTTGTCGGGACAATTTCGGTTCGCAAGCCTTGCCACATCGGCGGATTTTTCGTCAAAGCGGACTGCCACGGCAAGGGTTACGGAAGAATGCTGTTTGAAGCGGTGAAGCGCGAGTACCCGAACCGCGCGATTACCGTAAATTCCTCGCCCTACGCTGTCCCGATTTACGAGCACTTGGGATTTCGCGCAACCGACACCGAGCAAACGGTCACGGGAGTGCGATTTACACCTATGATTTTCGGAGCATAAAAATAAGGCAAAACCGAGCTTTCGGCTTTGCCTTTTTGTTATTTTACTGCGGGAATTTGCTGGGTTATGCAGTGGATATTTCCGCCGCCCGTGAGGATATCCCGCGCGTAAATCGGGATAATTTCGCGCTCGGGGAACAGCTCCGCGAGAGTTTTCCGTGCGCGTTCATCGTTTTCATCACCGAAAAACGGCATCACAATCGATTTGTTCGCGATGTAAAAGTTGACGTAAGACGCGGCAAGGCGCTCGCCAACAGTTCTTGTCGGCTCGAAATCCATTGTATCAAGCCCGCCGCACTCCTCCTCGGTCACATAAATCGGCTTCGGGAGATACAGCTTGTGTACCTTGATTTTGCGCCCTTTTGCGTCGGTTGAATTTTCGAGAATGTCAAGACAGCTCTTCGAGAGCGCGTACTGCGGGTCGTTTTCGTCATCGGTCCACGCGATAACAACCTCGGCAGGCTTCACAAACGCGCAGATATTATCAACGTGCTCGTCGGTTTCATCGTGGAAAATGCCGTTTTTCAGCCAGATTACCTTCGTTATCCCGAGGCATTCCGCGAGCTTTTCCTCAATCTCGGCTTTGGTGAGCTCGGGATTTCTGCCGCGGCTCAAAAGGCAAGCCTCGGTGGTGATAAGCGTGCCCTCGCCGTCCGTGTGAATTGAGCCGCCCTCCAGCACAAACCCGCTCATATCGTACATATCGACATCAAACAAATCGCAGAGCTTCCGCGCCATTTTGTCGTCCTTGTCCCACGGGAAGTAAAGCCCGTTTTCAAGACCGCCCCACGCGTTGAAACTCCAGTTTATACCGCGGATTTCCTTGCCGTTGGTAACAAAGGTCGGCGCGTAATCTCTCGCCCACGAATCGTTGCTGGACATCTCGACAACGCGAATGTCCTCGGGGAGCAGGTATCGCGCGTTTTCGTACTGCTCAAAGGACGCGCAGACGGTTACTTTTTCACTTTTTGCGATAGCCTTGCAGACCTCGGCAAAGGCTTTCCGCGCCTTGTAGCCGCCGTAAGCCCACGAGTCGCTTCTCTCGGGGAAAATCAGGATACAACCCGAGTGCGGCGAAAATTCCGCGGGCATATAAAAGCCGTCATCACGCGGCTTGCTGTTCAAAACTTTCATAATTTCTTCCTTTTGTGGTTAATATAAAATTGTTCAAAACTAATTATATCACACAATTACATAAAAATCAAGTTGACAAAAGAGTGAAAATATGGTATAATAAATATAACTATGTGAAAGGGGATTTTTATGGTACAATATGATGAAACAAGGTTAGCGATGGAAGCGCTTGAACCCGAGCTCGAGGAGCTTCGCGGCGCTTTGAACCTTGACGGGATAAAGATTAAGCTCGACGAGCTTGAGATGAAGACAACCGAGCCGAAATTCTGGGACGATGCCGAAAAATCGGGCGCGGTTATGCAGCAAATTGGACGTTACAAGCAGATTATCAGCGATTTCGAGAAGCTCAAAAACGACCGCGAGGAAGTTTTGACGATGATTGAGCTTGCCGAGGAAGAGAATGACGAGTCGATGGCGGACGAGGTTAAACAGCTTGGTGAAGCCGTCAAGACCGCTTACGAGGAGCAGAAGCTCGGAACGTTGCTCAAGGGCGAGTACGACAGCTGTAACGCGATTTTGTCGTTCCACGCGGGCGCAGGCGGCACGGAAGCGCAGGATTGGGTTTCGATGCTGGTGAGAATGTACACAAAATGGGCGGACAGACACGGCTTCAAAACAGAGGTTCTCGACATACTTGACGGCGACGAAGCCGGCATCAAGAGTGCGTCTATCCATATCGAGGGCTACAACGCCTACGGTTTCCTGAAAAGCGAGCACGGTGTTCACCGTCTGGTGCGCGTTTCACCGTTTGACGCGGCGGGCAGACGCCACACGAGCTTTGCATCGGTTGAGGTTATGCCCGAGATTGAGAAGGATATTTCGGTTGAAATCCGTCCCGAAGATATTGAAATGGAAGTTTACCGTGCAAGCGGCGCGGGAGGTCAGCATATCAACAAGACAAGCTCCGCGGTTCGTTTGATACACAAACCGACGGGTATCGTCACGGCTTGCCAGACTCAGCGTTCTCAGGTGCAAAACCGTGATTTTGCGATGAAAATGTTGATGTCGAAGCTCATTCAGATTAAGGAGCAGGAGCACCTCGACAAAATCAGCGATATCAAGGGTGAACAGCTCAAAATCGAGTGGGGAAGCCAAATTCGTTCGTACGTCTTTATGCCGTACACGCTTGCGAAAGACCATCGCACGGGCTTTGAGAGCGGCAATATAAACGCGGTTATGGACGGCGACATTGACGGATTTATAAACGCGTTCCTCAAGGCAAAGAGCCTTGGTGAAATCTGATTTTATGGAGAAAAATGAAATAATCCCGCTTAAAATCACGGGACTTACCTCCGAGGGCAGCGGAATTGCGCGGTTTGACGGAAAGGCGGTTTTTGTGCCTTTTGCGGCGGTTGGCGATGAGATTGAAGCGCGGGTGCTGAAGGACTGCAAAAGCTACGCTTACGCGAAAATCGAGCGCATTATAAAGCCGTCCGAGGACAGAATAGAGAATGATTGCCCTGTTTTCGGGAAATGCGGCGGCTGCGCGTTTCGGCATATCAATTACACCGCCGAGCTTCGCGCAAAGGAAGGCATTGTCCGCGATGCGTTTGAGCGGATAGGCAAGTTAAATCCCGAGTTTAAGCCCATTGAGTGCGGAGACGCCGCTGAGCGTTATCGAAACAAGCTCCAGATGCCCGTGGCAAAGGTTGACGGGAAAATCGCGGCGGGATTTTTCGCGCAGAGAAGTCATCGGCTGATACCCGTGAGCGATTGCAAGCTCCAGCCCGAAATATTCTCAAAAATCACGGAATATATTGTAAAAGAAGCGGCGGCGCTCAAAATTTCCGCGTACAACGAGGAAAAGCATGACGGAGTTTTTCGGCACATTTTTCTTCGAAAAGCCGCTAACAAAGCGGACGGCGGACTTTGTTGCGTGTTGGTTGCTCGGAGAAACGTACCCGAGTTCAAGGCGCTTGCGAGAAAAATTTCGGAGAAATTCCCCGAGGTAACGGGAGTTGTGCTGAACATAAATCCCGAAAAAACCAACGTAATTCTCGGTGAAAAGGAAATTCTGCTTTGTGGAAAAGCCGAGATTTTCGATGAAATGTGCGGCGTTTTGTTGAAGATATCGCCGAAGTCGTTTTATCAGGTAAACACAAACGCTGCCGAAAAACTGTACAGGCGTGCGGCGGATTTCGCGGGAAAAGCTGAGGTAATCCTCGATTTGTACTGCGGGATTGGCGCGGTGGGGCTTTCGATGGCGAAGAACGCGAAAAAGCTACTCGGTGCGGAGATTGTTCCTGAGGCGGTGGAAAACGCTCGTGAAAACGCGCAAAACTGCGGGATAACGAACACGGAGTTTATCTCGGCGGACGCAAAGGTTGCCGCGAAAACGCTCTGCGAGCGGGGGATTGCCCCCGATGTAATTCTGCTAGACCCGCCGAGAAAGGGTTGTGACGAGGAAACGCTCCGTGCGTGCGCGGCGATGAACCCGCAAAGGATTGTGATGATTTCCTGCAACCCGTCAACGGCGGCGCGCGACTGCAAATTGCTGAGCGAAATGGGCTATGAGCCGAAAATCGTTCAGCCGTTCGACCTGTTTCCGAGAACACCGCACGTTGAGTGCGTTTGCCTGTTGTCAAAAGTGGACATTTGAGCGGGTTGAAGCGATGGACGAGTATTTGAGAAATTGAATAGATAATTGGAGGCGGAGAATGAATTGAAGAGGTTGTATGTATATTCAAAACCAAATCAAATGGACGGATATAAGCGTAAGCTTGATGAGAACAAAAATCCGGAAGACGAATATTATCATCGTTACACAGATGATGTTGCTCTTTGCTATGCAGATAATTTGGAAGAAGCAATTGATATTTTCGGGAAACTATATGATAAAGATTTAATAAAAGACTATGTTAAAGAGGCAAGTTTCAATGCTTATGGGGTATGCGTCTGCACTGATTATTAAGGGTTCCGGTTTGATTTAAACAGGAAAGGGTACAAAATTAGAGCCATCGTTAAAATGGTAGCAGATATGTTTCCAAAAACGGATTTGGTGTGTTGAAATACATTCGGTCAGTTCACGTCAAGTGCGTGACCTTGCTTGAAAAAAATAGATAAAGAGGTAGTTATGAATACTGAAAAGAGAGCGAAATCCGGCTTTTCAAGCCGATTGGGATTTGTTTTGGCAGCCGCGGGTTCGGCGGTTGGCTTGGGCAATTTGTGGCGTTTTCCATATTTAGCGGCGCAGTACGGCGGCGGAATGTTCCTGCTGGTGTATATCATTCTTGCGGTAACGTTCGGCTTCGCGCTGATGATAACCGAGGTTGCGATAGGAAGAAAAACGGGAAAAAGCTGCATAAAGGCTTATGAAGAGCTGAGCAAGAAATTCTCGTTCCTCGGCTATATAGCGGCGCTCGTGCCGATAATCATTTTCCCGTATTACTGCGTAATCGGTGGCTGGGTTGTGAAGTTTCTCGGCGTTTATATCTCGGGACAAGGCGCGGCGTCTGCGGTTGACGGTTATTTCGGTGAGTTCATCAGCCAAACGGGTGAGCCGATAATCTGCCTTGCAATTTTCCTGTTTTTGACAGCGCTGGTTGTTCTCCTCGGTGTTCAGAAGGGCATCGAGAAAATCAGCAAAATTTTGATGCCGCTGTTGATTTTGATGTCGCTTGGAATGGCGATTTATTCGCTCACGATACCGGGTGCGATGGACGGCTTTTTGTACTATATCAAGCCTGAATTTAATAATTTCTCGCTGAAAACCGTGGTTGCGGCAATGGGACAGCTGTTCTACTCGATGTCGCTAGCGATGGGAATAATGGTCACCTACGGCTCGTATATGAAAAAAGAGGACAATCTCGAAAAATCCGTCCGCAACATCGAGCTTTTCGATACGGGAATTGCGTTTTTGTCTGGAATGATGATAATTCCGGCGGTATTTGCGTTCTCAAACGGTGACCCCGAGGCATTGAAATCCGGTCCAACTCTGATGTTTATTACAATGCCGAAGGTGTTCAACTCAATGCCCGCGGGCAATATAATCGGTTTTATCTTCTTCCTGCTGGTATTTTTCGCGGCACTCACCTCGGCGATATCGCTTATGGAAACGATAGTTTCGATTATCTCGGACAAATTCGGCTGGGGCAGAAAGAAAATCTGCGTTGGAGTAATGATAGCGTCGTTTGCGCTGGCAATACCGTCATCGCTCGGAAACGGCATTTGGTCCGGCTTTAAAATACTCGGAATGGATATTTTGAGCTTCTTCGACTTCATCAGCAACAATATAATGATGCCGATTGTAGCGCTCTTGACGGCAATTTTGGTCGGCTTTATCACACGCCCGAAATACGTCTCGGACGAGGTTGAAAGCTCGGGCAAATTCAGAGCAAAGAAGATGTATAACATCGTCATCAAGTTTGTTGTTCCCGTTTGTATGGTGGCAATTCTCGTTTCATCGATAGTCGGCTTTGTTTGATAGATTTTTTCCTTAAAATGTAAAAAAGTATTGACAACCTCCTCGGGTTTATGTTAAAATAAATTTGAGGAGGTGTTCTTATGGACGAAAAAGAAAAAAATGTTGCTGAGAACAAAAATTCTCCTAAATTAAGTGATGAACAAATCAAGGAGAATGAAGAGAAAATTTGGGATATGAAGCAGGAGCTCGAGGATTATCTCGAAGAGCAGGGCATTTATATCCGGCAATAGGCAAAAAGAACCCCTCGGTGTTTCGAGGGGTTTTTGTTATTGAACGTATGTACCGGTGTAATAGAACTGAAGGATTTGCTTGTAATCCCAGCCCCAGTATTTTGCGAGGTTGTTCGCACCGTTTTGGCTGAATCCGACACCGTGACCGTAGCCGTATGTAGTGAAGGTGAACTCATCGGTTGAGGGGTTGTAGTCGATGTCGAAAGCGTTCGAGCGGATATCGAAGCTCATAATTTTCTCGCGGAAAACGCGCCCCGTGATATTGATTGTCTTGCCGTCGGAAACGTAAGCATGATTGCCGCCGATGCTCATTGAGCCGACGTATTTCCCGTCAACGCGCTCGTTGATAACAAACCAGTTCTCGGGATTTCCCGTGAGGGAGATGCCGGTTTTGTTGTAAACGCGGGACTTAATATCGCTTGAGGAGAAGGTTTTGGTTCTGCCGTAATTCGGGTCGTACTGCTCGTCCAGTTCACAGAAAACGCTTTGCAGATACGGATAATTTGTGCCCCAAACTGTCTTGCAGGAGGCTGTATAACCCGCGGAGGACGCCGAATAAACCGCCTGAATTATCTCGCCGTCATAGTAAACCGCCTCGCCGAGAACCGACTGAACCAGCAGTCGGGTGGAGTCGGACACATTGCTACTCAAAATAACGCTCGGCGATTGACCGCGGTCGTTGAAAAATCTCACATAGGTGTACGCCGCGACAGCTTGCGCTTTTATCGCCTCGGGCGCGAAGGAGTTGCCGATTTCGTTGGCAACGATACCCGAGATAATGTCGAGCGCGCTTCCCGAAACGATTGTTCCGTTGTCGTTAACCGTGAGCGTTTCATCGCTTACAGGTCTTTCGATAACACTTGATGAACTTGATGAGCTTGAAGAACTCGATGAACTTGATGAGCTTGATGAACTTGATGAACTCGATGAGCTTGATGAACTTGATGAACTCGATGAACTTGATGAGCTAGATGAGCTTGATGAACTCGTTGAGCTAGATGAGCTAGATGAACTTGATGAGCTTGATGAGCTCGATGAACTCGTTGAACTTGATGAACTCGATTCCGGCGGAACAGGGTCGTCAACTATCTCAATTTTATCTTTGGAGCTTGACGAGGAGCTTGTTTCCATATCGGAGCCTTGAAGGTTTGCGACAAGCTCGCTCGGCTTGTAAACCGAGTAAACGGGCGCGCGGGAAAGATTTGGCGTTCCGAACGAAAGCGTTTCGATTTTCACGATACCCTCAGTGCTGTCAATTTGGTTGTCGGGAAGGATAAAATCGGTTGTGCCGGTGGCGTGTTGTGGCTGTTCAACGGTTTCGGGAGGCGTTTCCCTGACAACAGGCTCGCCCTCGACCGTTCCCGCGATATTGAACACAAACATATAGACGGCGAAAATAAACAGCGCCGTGAACAGTTTAACAAGTGACAAATTTTTCATAAAAACCTCAATAGTCGTCGGGGCTGTCAACAAGCCCGTTTTCCTTCAAATAGCTGTCAAGACCTTTTACAAGCGATGTATCCCAAGTCCTGCCGTGCCAAAAATAGTTCTTTCCGCCGTAACCGCTGTAAATCTCGTAGTAGCCGTCAAAATATTTCACGCTGTCCTTTTTGGCAATTTTGGACGTGTCAACATTCGGATTTTCGTTCTCGCGAACCTTTCTTGCAACCACAACCAGCCGCAAGTCCATATATGTAGATTTATCGCAGGTGGAAAGCGTGAGGAACTCATCGCCGTACTCGATGTCAACGCCGGTTTCGTACAGGCTTCTGTCCATACACTCAACCACAAAATCGTAAAATTCCGACTGATTTTTGAAATAATTCGTGCTGTTGTACTTGAACACCTCGCCGTCCTTTGGCAACCAGTTGACGAGGAAAACCGAGATTATCTTGTATTTCGCGTTGCCGTAGAGCGTGTTAAACTCGATGACAGGCGACATTTTCAGAAACTCGATATCTTTCTTGTAATTCATCAGTGCCGAGAATTGATACTTCAGCAACATATTATGCCCGTAGATAACGGTATTCTGCGGCATACCCTCGGGGGTTATCTTCCCGCGGTAATCCGCGAAAAGAGTTCCCTCGAAAACCTCTTGCTTATCGAAATTGCGGTGAAGGTAAAAGTCGTTGTCAACGGTCTGCATAACGGGATAATCAACATTTGTGCCGGGGATATTCAGCCAGCCGATGAAATCGTTGTTCTGCGCGTAAAGCGCGGCGTACTCATCGTTGATTGCGCCTGTCGGGAGCTGTTCAATCTCCTGCGTTGTCGGAGTACGGTTTTTCAGTTCGACAAGGTGAGCCGGAGTAGCGGTTTGACTGCCGTTTTCATCAACATAGTTGTTGTGACCGCCGAAATTTCTCAAAAACCACAAAATCAGAATGACAACCGCGGCAACAAGTACAACAAGCGCCGTTAGGAACACGATTTTCCGCATAACCTCGGCGGTTGAGTCGCCCTTGCACGGGAAAAGCGAGTTTCGGATATTT
Organism: uncultured Clostridia bacterium; assembly: GCA_945829235.1. Taxonomy (GTDB): domain Bacteria; phylum Bacillota; class Clostridia; order Oscillospirales; family Ruminococcaceae; genus CAG-115. The sequence continues at coordinate 141,877 of CALZUA010000005.1, forward strand.
TTCCAAAAGCCCTGTTTTTTGGGGCGCTTTTTGTTTTTGTTGCCTTTGGGAGCCAAACCCATGTCCATTTCAGTCATGGAGCAATCCTTTCTCTATCAAGGGTTTTCTTTCTTGTAGCCCTGAATAATGCTCTCGTCCCAGCCTCTGCCTTCCCAGCTACCGCCGCGTGTTGTGTAGTAAAGGTCGTAGAAAAGGGGACTTGGGTTTGCGAAAGCCTTTGACACGTCAACCGTTTCGTCCTCGCCCTCACGAGTTTCACGAGCGAAGATAACCCAGCGCAGGTCGGCATTTCCGTAAGCAGTGCCGAGAACGCAGGTTGAAAGCGTCATCAGATGGTCGCCGTACTTGAGGTCAACATCGGGGTTGATGAAGGTTGAGCGGTCGAGAATGTTCGCGCAGAAATTGTCAAATTCCGCTTTAGAAGCGAAATCGTGGACATTGTGATACCTGAAAACATCGTCATCATCGGAGTTTACTTTTACAAGAGTACCGCCGAAAATCTTGTAGGTTGAGGTTTTGTAGAGAGTGCTGAACGTGATTGTCGGGTGTTCCTTGTAGAAGCTGATATCGTTGTGGTCTGCCTGCGAAACGGCGTAGTTGAAGTAGTAGATGAGTTTTCCGAAATACTCGCCCGATTGCATATTGTGCCCGTAAATCACAAGATTTGCGGATTGTTTATCGGCATTGATTTCGTTGCGGTAATCAAGAAACAGCGAACCGGAGCGGCTTTCTTGTTTTTCAAAATTATGGTTGAGGTAATAGCTGTTGTCGGCGCTCTGAACGACAGGGTAGTGAATGAAATCCTCATTGCCGACAGTAATCCAGCCAACAATATCATCATTGATTTCTTTAAGCGGAACAAACTTCTCGAGTATTTCGGGATTTTCCTTGACTATTTCCTCGCGGCGTTCGTTGTTGATTTCAACCTTTGAAGCCCCCGTGCCTTGATATATCTCGGAAAGCTCTTTGTTAAGCGAGTTGTCGGTTATACGGTTAACCTGCGCCAGAATAAGGTTTGTGACGCTTACAATGAGTGTGACAAGCGCCGCCAGAAACACAACTTTTCTGATAATTTCCGTAGGCTTGTCGCCCTTCCACGGAACAAGATATTTTATAATTCTGATAAAAATGTTTTCTTTGCTTGTAGAATTTGCCATAGAAAACTCCTTCCGAGAGTTAGAATTATTGTCCGTTGTAGCTCAAGAGCTTGGACTTGTCCCAAACGCTACCTGTCCACGAACCGCCGATGATATCATAGTAGTAGTCAAACAATTTAGCCTGATAGTTTCGATAAGCCTTAGATGTATCGACATATTCGCTCTCACCCTCGCGAACCTTGCGTGCAAAGAGCACCCAGCGTGTTTCAATATTTCTGCCGAGCGGCCACCAGCAGGTTGAGAGTGTGAGGAGCTCATCGCCGTAGGTGAGGTCAACATCGGTGAAGAACCAGCTTCTGTCCATAACATCGATGATAAAGTTGTTAAAATCGTCAACATCGGTGAATTTGGTTTTGTTGACATAGTTGAAAACCTCGCCGTATTCCGGCTGAGTGTTGGCAACAATACCCGCGAAAATCTTATAGGTCTGACTGCCGCCATCGGGGGTTGCCATCATAATCGTGGGGTGAACCTTGTAGAAAGCGATAGGCTCGCGGGAAGCATCGTAGGGAACGTAGTGGTTGACGTAAGCGAAAAATTCTCCCGTGTGCATATTATGCCCAAAAAGAATGGTATTGTCATCGGTTCCGTCCCATTTATTTTGGTAAGTCGAGAAAATTGTACCTGAAACGGACTCGTTTCCGTTAAAATCGTGAGTGAGGTAATAGTTGTTGTCGGTGCTGACAACAACAGGGTTGTTGATGAGCGTGCCGGTAATTTTTATCCAAGCGCGAACATCGGGGTTGATTTGCTTGAGCGCGTTGAAATCGATATTGAGCGGCGTGTTGACAACAGGCGTGAGGTCAATGTACTCGGGTTCTTCGGTACCCGCCGAGGTAACCTCTGTCATAATCGGATTGTCAATCTGCTCCGGTATGCTGTACGACTGCTGAAGCGAGGAATCAACGGTTTCGCCGGCAATGTTGATGATATTGTTGTTGGTTTTCTTGCCTTTATCCAAATCGCGAATTTGCACGATGAGGAAAATCAGCGAGCCGATGAGCGCGGCAACCGCAAAGAGCAGGAACGCTTTTCTTGCCTTTTCGCCGGCGGAGTCATCGGCTTGCGGCAGAACCGCGACAACAACTCCCGCAAAGCCCTTTTTCTTGGTGGATTTTCTGCCTTTTATTTTGTCGTTAGAGCGGGAATTGTTTTTGTTGACAGGCTTGCGAGGTTTTGATGAGTTGCTTGAACCGTTGTTAAAATCGTCTAAATTTGCCATTTTAGTTCCTCCGAATAATGTAAAATTATTGTAAATTCAAATCTTTTTCGATAACCGAAATAAGCTGTTCGAGAGCGGTTTCGCAAGCTTTTGCCCGAACCTGCTCGCGGTTTCCGTCAAACAAAAACCGTTCTGCCTGAACAACTTTTTCGGAGCAAACCGCGATGAAAACCTCACCAACGGGGTGTTCGGGGCTGTCGCCGGTGGGACCGGCAACTCCCGTTGTCGAAACCGCGTAGTCCGCACCCGAAAGCGCTCTCACGCCGCTTGCCATCTCCTTTGCGCAGTTTTTGCTGTACTCGGAGAACTCCGCGAGCGTTTCCTCGGTAACTTTCAGAATTTCGCTTTTAATCCTGTTTGAATAGGAGCAAACCCCAAGCTCAATGACGGACGAGCTTCCTGAAACGCTTGTGATTGCCGCGGAAATCATACCGCCCGTGCAACTTTCTGCGGTCGAAACTTTTTTCTCGTTTTCCTTGCAAAGCGTGACCAGCTTTTGCGCCAAAAACGCAATTTTTTCGTAAATTTTTTCGTTCATAAATAATACCCGATAAATGTGAAAATGGTTTCGGCTTATTCCAGAAAAATTGTTTTCTCGCCGTATCTGAAGCGTTTAACCTCGGTTTTCTCGACCGCCTCGTCAATCATTTTATCAAAATCGAAGCTACTTTCCGCCACGATAATTTCATCGAGCGTTGGCTTTGTACGCGGGTGCTTGGGTGAGAAAACGGTGCAACAATCCTCGTAGGGGAGGATTGAGGTTTCGTAGGTGCCGATTTTGCGGGAAATCTCGGTGATTTCGATTTTGTCCATACCGATAACCGGTCTGAATACGGGAAACTCAGCCGCGGCGTTTGTGCAACCGAGTGCCGAGAGCGTTTGCGAAGCGACTTGCGCCAAGCTCTCGCCCGTGATAATCGCGCCATAGTTATCGCGCTTGCAGACTTTGTTTGCGATTTTAACCATCAGCCTGCGCATTATCACGGTGAAATATTCCTCGGGGCAGTTGTCGCGGATAGCCTCTTGAATTTCGGTGAACGGCACGCAATAGAAGATGATGTTTCCACAAAATTCCGTCATTTCCTCGCAGAGCTTTTCGACCTTAAGCCGCGCTCTGTCTGAGGTATAGGGCGGGCTGACATAGTGTATGCAGTCCACGACAAGCCCGCGTTTTGCCATCATATATCCGGCAACAGGGCTGTCGATGCCGCCCGAGAGCATCAGCAGAGCCTTACCGCTTGAACCGACGGGCATTCCTCCCGCACCGACAATTCTTTGCGCGGAGAGATAAGCGCCGTTGTCGCGGATTTCAAGCCGCACGGTAACCTCGGGATTGTGCACGTCCACACCCAGATGCGGGAAATTGTCGAGAACGACATCTCCGAGCTTTTGCTGAATATCGGGCGATTTGAGAGGGAAGGACTTGTCCGAGCGCTTTGCCTCAACTTTGAAGGTTTTTGCGTTTTCGAGAGCGGGTTTGAGGTACTCGCCGACATTTGCCGCGACAACCTCAAAATCCTTCTCGAACACAGCGCAACGCTGAATTGCACCGATACCGAAAACGTTTTTCAGACTTTGGATAGCAAGTTCAATATCTGCGTCCTCAAGAGGCTCGATGTAAATCGTACTCTGTCTGCGCCAGTACTCAAACTTGCCGATTTTTTTCAAGCGCCGCTTAATATTTTTGACGAGCATATCCTCAAAAGTGTTTCTGTTGTCGCCTTTGAGGGCAATTTCTCCGTATTTTGCAAGAATAATTTCTTTCATAAAAACCTCGTTATTTAATAATTTTTTTAGCGCAGAGCATTCCGAGGAACACTCCCGCCAAGCACAACCCAACGCTCAGCACCATATAAATTACTGCCAAAACCGCGTGATTTGCCTGAAACAGCTTGTACGATTCGAGAGAAAAGGTTGAAAAAGTTGTGAAGCCGCCGCACACGCCTGTTTTGAGGAACAGCACGAGGTTATCCGACAAGCCTTCTCTCTCGGCGGTGCCGCTGATAAAGCCAATCAGAAACGCACCCAGAAGATTTGTGACAAGCGTGAGTACGGGAAAATCGCCTTTGTAGGGGATGAGGCTGATTGCATAGCGAAGCACCGCGCCGACCGCTCCGCCCAGACCAACAAACAAAAAATTCATATCTTACCTTCTGATACGCTTTGCGGTTTCGGCAATTTTTTCGCATAGGAACGCGATTTCCTGCTCGGTGTTTTCGGCGCACATTGACACGCGAACAGCGCAGTCCGCGTCCTTGTCGGAAACACCGAACGCCGCGAGAACGTTGCTGGTTTTGCCTTTGGAGCAAGCCGAGCCGCTTGACACGCAGATGTCGTGCTGTTCAAGCGAGTGGAGCATAATCTCGGAGCGCACACCACGCACGCTGAAATTGACGATATTCGGCAGGCACTTGTCGTCCGAGTTGATTGAGATATCCTTTATCTCGGACAACCCGCCGAGAAGCTGTTGTTTTAGCGCAGAAAAGTGCTCGATATCGTACTTGTAGGCATTGATTGCCGCCTCAAGCCCCGCGATAAGTTCAACAGGTTCGGTTCCCGAGCGCAGATTTTTTTGTTGACCGCCGCCCAAAAGAAGCGGGGAAAGGGTGACACCTTTTTTTATGTAGAGCGCGCCGATACCTTTGGACGAGTGGATTTTGTGTCCCGAAATGCTGATTAAATCGCCGTCGAGCGGCATTTTCAGAAAACCCTGAACCGCATCGATGTGGACGAACGTGCGCGGATTTTTCGCCTTAACCGCCTTGTAGAGCCGCTTCACATCGTTTTGGAAACCGGTTTCGTTGTTGACCGCCATACAGCTCACGAGGGACGTGTTCTCGTCAACCTCGTTGATAATCGCGCCGACAAAATCGGAATAATCCTTTGGAGCAAGCCGAACGACATTGAAGCCGCGTTCCTCGAGCCTGTCAATAACCTTTGCCACGGACGGGTGCTCGATTTTAGTTGTAACGATTTTGCTCCCCGCACGCAAATTCAGCCCGAGAAGCGCGGTATTACTGCTCTCAGTTGCGCCCGAGGTGAAGATAATCTCACCATCAAGCGCCGCCCCGTTCAACGCAAGCGCTTTCAGCACGGCTTGTTTTGTGCGGTTAATGATATTGATGGAAGAAGTCCCCATTTTATGCAGGGAGCTTGCGTTCCCGAAAGATAACTCCATAGCTTCGCAAACCGCCTTCACGCTCTCGCGGCAAGGCTTGGTAGTTGCGGCATTGTCAAGATAAATCACTTTAAAAAACCTCGTTCAGATATTTTCATACATCTTATATTATACCATAATTAAAATGCTTTGAACAGTCTTTTTTGTGATTTTTCACTGATTTTTCAGAAAAAATTTTGCTAAAGGTTACAAAAAAGTTACAAAAAAGTTACAAATGATTACAAAATAGAGGGAAATGGTTACAGTTTTGTCATATATATTGATTTTCCAAAATTTATATGGTAAAATATAATTAAGATAAAGAACAAAAATCCTCCATAAATTTTGCTGTTAGGCTTTTTTCAACGGCGCGAAATTCGGTTTCCGACTGCCCCTCGGGAACCGAATTTTTTGTTTATCAGCGAAATTGTTGTTGGACAAAAGCATTTTGGAAAAAGTTGTAACCGTTTTTGTTAAACAGCATAATATGTACCAAGAAACGCAAAACCCCGACGGGGGGCGGCGGGTTTCAAATTCTTACAAGGAGGACATTGTTATGTCTTGTTTCAACTTTGGCGGTAACTGTTGCTGGATTATCATTCTTATCCTTTTGTTCTGCTGCTGCGGTAACGGCGGTTATGGTGCAAGCAATGACTGTGGCTGCGGTAACAACAATGGCTGCGGATGCGGCTGCTGATTGACGGCTTAAGAGTAATATCCAACGCGCGAAAAGCCGCTGCTCGAAAGGGCAGCGGCTTGTTTCAATATAGGCATTTTTCATCGCAGGCAATCACGATTTCAGGCAATCATGATTGCACTATGTCTGCGAATTTTCCTGTACACGCTTTGAGCAAATCCTCGGGTGAGAGCTCGAGCTGAAGTCCGAGCCTTCCGCCGCTCACGAAGATTTTTTCAAGATTTTGCGCGCTCTCGTGAACGAACGTAGGGAACTGCCTTTTCATTCCAATCGGAGAAACACCACCGCGGATATAACCCGAAATCGCGTTTATATCCTTGACGTGGACGGGCTCAACCGACTTTTCCTCGGCAACCCTCGCGCACTTTTTCAGGTCAAGCTCCTTATCAACCGGCAACACAAAAACAAAATATTTCCCGCTTTTGCCCACGGTAACAATAGTTTTGAAGGTAGCCTCGGGCGCTTGACCGAGCATTTCAGCGATGTGCACGCCGTCGATAAACTCCCCGCACTCGTAGGTGTGAGGGACATAGTTAATCTTCGCCCTGTCGAGCATACGCAGAGCGTTTGTCTTAGCTTCTTTGGACATCAGATATCTTCGCCGAAATCGTCCTCAATGTCAAACTCATCGGTATCGATAAGCTTTGTCTTGTTGAGCAGGAAGAAAGCAACTGCGGCTGCAGCCGCTGCTGCGGTAACGATAATGCCGAGAATAATCATAAGGTTTTTAGTCATAACAGTTACCTCCGTAAATTATTGAAATCTTGCCGCCATTTCAGCGATACCGTTATCGTTTGTAGGCTCGCCGACAGCGCCGAATTTCCACTCGTTGTTATAGCGGTAAACCTCGCCGAAAATCATAGCGGTTTTGCCGTCATAATTCTCGGAAAGATTGTACTTGCAAAGCTCCGTTCCGGTATCCGCGTCAACAACTCTGATAAACGCGTTTTTAATCATACCGAACTGCTGATTGCGCTCTCTTGCCTGATAGATTGTGACAACGAAAACGATTTTCGAGTAATCCGCGGGAACCTTGTCAAGTTCGATAATAATCTGCTCATCGTCACCGTCACCGGCACCTGTGAGGTTATCGCCGCAGTGACGGACAGCGCCGCTTCTGTGGGTGAGCTGACCGTAGTAAACGACATCGATAGGACCGGCGAGCTTGCCGCTCTGAGCGTTGATGAGGAGAGCGGACGCATCGCAGTCGATATCCTCGCGCTTCGAGAACAGCGAGAACTTTCTCGGTGCCTCGTCCCAGCCAAGACCGACAACCAGCGCCTTCAATCCTGCATTGCCTTTAGTGAGGTCAACCTTTTGACCTTTTTGAAGATTTACGGACATAACAAATCCTTCCTTTCCCAGCGTGACCGTATGACGTACTTACAGCAAGTCATACTTGGACTCCTGTTTCGCCCCTAGTTTGAGCTAGGAGTGATTTTTCACCCGAAGATGACAAATCAATACAGTAACATTCCATAGTCGATAAATCCATTATACAACAATTTGTTTGAAAATGCAAGTGCTTTTATAACAATTTTCCCCCGCCTGAGCAGGGGAATTTGTTTTACTTCAAATCAGCAGCTTTTGCCGCCTTGAAAAGCTCGTCAACCTTGTCCTTGTCAACCTTTGTTGCAAGCGAAACCACGATAACTGCAAGCATTGCGAGAACAAACGCGGGGAGCAGAGAGTAAATGCCCGTCTGCGCGAACACGGGAACGTTCTCCCAAATTATTACAGAAGCGCCGCCCGCGACAATTCCGGCAACCGCGCCGGGCATTGTCATCTTCTTCCAGAAGAGCGACAAAATCATCGCAGGTCCGAAAGCTGCGCCAAGACCTGCCCAAGCGTAGGAAACAAGTCCCATAACCGAGCTGTTTTTGTCAAGCGCGAGAACATAAGCGATGACCGCGATTAAGATAACGGTTCCGCGCGAAATCCACATAAGCGTTTTTTCCGAAGCATTTTTCTTGAACAGCTTGAACATATCGTTGGTGACAGCCGAGGAGGTGACGAGGAGCTGGCTGTCGGCAGTGGACATAATTGCCGCGAGAATTGCCGAGAGAACCACGCCCGCAAGCAACGCAGGAAGCAGTGACGATGACAGGAACATAAAAATCTTCTCGGAGTCGCCCATTGCTTGGAACTTTGCGTTGAGAGCCTCGTTTCCGGGCGCGTTGAGGAAGGACATTCCGAAAATGCCCACGAGAACAGCTGCCGCAAGCGTTACGAAAACCCAAATTGTCGCGATTATGCGGGATTTCTTGATAAGGTCGCTCGACTTTATCGCCATAAAGCGAACCAAAATATGCGGCATACCGAAGTAACCAAGTCCCCAAGCAAGTCCCGAAACAATGGTTGTCAGGGCAAGCGTGCCGTCGGAGTTGTAGATAAAGCTAGTGTAATATTCCTTGATAACGCCGTTTTGCATCGCGTTGTTGAACGCTTCGCCGAGGTTCGGGGTTTGCACAACAATGATAATCGGCATAACAACAAGCGCCGCGAACATCAGCAAGCCCTGAATCAAATCCGTCCAGCAAACCGCAACGAACCCGCCGAGGAAGGTGTACGAGATAATGATAAGCGCGCCAATTGTAAGAGATAAGGTGTAGTCCGTGCCGAAAATAAATTCAAACAGCTTAGCTCCGCCGCTGAACGCAGACGCGGTGTAGATGAGGAAGAAAAAGAAGATAATTGCCGCGCAGATTAGTCTGATAACGGGGGAGTTGTTGAAGAAACGCTTTTGGAAATACTCGGGAATTGTGATAGCGTCGCCCGCCGCGTAGGACATTTTGCGGAGCCTTGACGCGACAATTCTCCAGTTGAGATAGGTTCCGATGAACAGTCCGATTGCAATCCAGCTCTCGGTCAAACCGCCAACCAAAACGGCTCCCGGCAGTCCCATAAGCAACCAGCCGCTCATATCCGAAGCCTGCGCGGAAATTGCTGTTGTCCAGCTTCCGAGCTGTCTGCCGCCGATGAAGAAGTCGCTCATATTTTTGGATTTTCTGAACGACATAATTCCGATTGCGAGTATCAGCAGCGCGTAAGCCACAAAGGCAATCACCGTGAAAACATTAAATTCCATTTAAACACTCCTTATTTAGTAATATTTCCATTATACCATAAATTTGCAAAAAAATCAAGTCGAAATATTCATTTCAGCGGATAAAATACAAAAATCCCCTCATAAAAGGGGATTTTCTGTCAGTTATTATACACCTTTCTTGCAATATCCACGGTTTCCTTCGCGTCCTTAGCATAGAAATCCGCACCAATTTTCTGCGCGTACTCGGGTGTCAGAACCGCGCCGCCGACAACGATTTTGCAGTTCAGCCCGCGTTCGTGAATGAGCTTGATTGTGCCCTCCATACTTTTGAGCGTTGTAGTCATCAGCGCGGACAGCCCGACCAGCCGCACGTCAAATTTCTCGGCAGCGTCCGCGACTGCTTCATAATCAACGTCTTTTCCTAAGTCTATTACCTCGAAGCCGTAGTTTTCGAGGAGCGTTTTTACGATGTTTTTGCCGATATCGTGTACGTCACCCTTGACCGTTGCCAGAACAACGCGCCCGCGGCTCTCGGTTTCACCGCCGCGGCTTGAAATCGCCTTTTTCACCTCATCGAAAGCGGCTTGAGCGGCACCCGCTGCGCCGATAAGCTGCGGCAGAAACATTTTACCCTTTTCAAAGAGCGCGCCCGCTTCATCAAGCGCGGGAATAAGCCGGTTGTTGATGATATCCATAGGCTCTTCGCCGTTGTCGAGAAGCTCTTTCGTGAGCTTTGCACACTCGGCTTTCAGACCGCTCAAAACCGCGTGCAGAATATCGTTTGCGCCTGTTTTAAGCTCGGTTTTCTCGGCTGACTTCACGGATTGCATCACAATCTGCTCCGCGCCAAACCGCTCGATATACTTCAATCCGCTCCTGTCGTAGCCCGAAAGCAACCGAAACGCGCAGACAGCTCCGGTCATCGCGGCGCTGTTCGGGTTCATAATCGCGAGGTCAAGACCGCTTTGCATAGCCATTGTGAGGAACGTGGAGTTAACAAGCTCGCGGTTTGGCAGCCCGAACGAGATGTTCGATACACCGAGCACGTTTTTCAGACCGAGTTTCTCGTGAACCATACGGATTGCTTTGAGCGTTTCGGCAGCTCCGTCCTGCTCAGCGGAAGCGGTTAGCGTGAGGCAGTCGATGTAGACATCGCGCTTCGGGATGCCGTAGAACTCCGCGCGCCTCAGGATTTTCTCGGCAATTTCAAAGCGTTTCTCGGCAGTTTTGGGGATACCGTCCTTGTCGAGCGTCAGTCCGATAACCGCCGCGCCGTACTTTTTAACGAGCGGCAAAACCGTATCAAGTTTCTCGTCCTCGCCGTTGACGGAGTTTACGATAGGCTTGCCCGAAACCACTCTCAGAGCGGCTTCAAGGACATCTAGCTCGGTTGTATCGATTTGAAGCGGCGCGTCGGAAACGGACTGAATTGCGTCAACAGCCGCGAGCATCATCTCTTTTTCATCGATATCGGGTAGCCCTACATTCACGTCGAGAATTTCCGCGCCGCCGTCGCACTGCTCAACAGCCTGCCGCATTATATAATCAAGGTCGTGCCGCTTGAGCGCTTCTTTGAACAGCTTTTTGCCAGTGGGATTTATGCGTTCGCCGATAATCCTCACGGTATCGATTTCAACAACCTTTGAAGCCGAGCAAACCGCCGCGGGTATTTCCACGTTTTTCCTGACAAACGTTTTGCTTTGCAGTTTTTCAACAATTTTCGCGATAAATTCGGGAGAAGTTCCGCAGCACCCGCCGAGAATTTTTACGCCCATATCGGCGATTTTCTCAACGGTATCGGCAAATTGCTCGGGTGAGATGTTGTACTCGTTGGTAACGGGGTCGGGAAGACCTGCGTTCGGGCGCACGGAAACCGGCACTTCCGCCCATTTCATAATCTCCTCGACAATCGGGAGCGCTTCCTCCGGACCGAGTGAGCAGTTCATTCCAACAGCGTCCGCGCCCGCGCCTTGCAATGTGAGAACCGCCGAAGCCGCCGTGCAGCCGGTAAATGTGCGGAGATTTTTCTCGAAGGACATCGTGCAGATAACGGGGAGAGCCGTGTTCTCCTTTGCGGCAAGAAGCGCGGTTTTTGCCTCGGTGAGGTCGGTCATGGTTTCGATTGCGATGAAATCCGCGCCCGCGTTTTCGCCCGCTTTCATAACCTCGCTGAACATCTCGTAAGCCTCGTCAACGGGCATATCCCCCGCGGGACGAAGCATTCTTCCCAGCGAACCCACGTCCAGCGCCACGAGAACTTCCGTTCCCGCGCAAGCCTTTTTCGCGATATCGACAGCCTTTCCGATTACTTCATCAACGGAATATTTGCTGTTTTTGAGCTTGTTTCGGTTTGCACCGAAAGTGTTCGCGTAGACCGCCTGCGCGCCTGACGCGATATATTGACGGTGGATATTCTCGATTAAATCGGGGTTTGTGAAATTCAGCTCCTCGGGCAGCCCGCCGAGCTTCAGACCCGATTTTTGGAGCATTGTCCCCATCGCGCCGTCAAGTATAATGAATTTGTCGTTTTTGAGCAATTCTCTGAAAGTCATATTTTTTCTCCTACTTTATTTGTTGATATCTCGTCCTCTTTCGTCAGTCTGCGCAGCGCGAAAATCGTGATTATGAGATTTCAGCTTCACATTTAATGCTTACATTTATGGAACCAAGGAACTTTGGTTCGCACCACCCTGAATATACAGAAAACGCTTCTGTAATCAATCCAATTATTTCATCCTTCTTATCCCATATCTCTTTTGGGATAGAAATACGCCATATATTCCAAATTATGTTGACTTTTGTGCTATAGTTTCCGTCTCCGGTTTCAACGACCTCCATCCGTATTGTATGACCATTCCACCACAAATCATAAAAGTAAGGCATATCATGATATCCACCACCTATTGCAATCAGATATGCGTTTCGTTCCCTATCAGCTGACCATGTTTTATCTGATGGCAAATCCAGAGTGTCACTACCCCAACAATTCTTTAAACCCATGGACATAAAGAATTGCCAATCTTCCTCTGGCACCTTTTCAAATACAAAAGCCATAACAAATACCTCATTCCCATTAACTTCAGCCGGTTTGCACCTCGTCCTCTTTCGGCAGCCTGCGCAGCGCGAAAAGCGTGATTATAATAATGAGCACGGAGCAGGTTGTCCAAATGATAGGCTCGGAGATGATAACGCCGAAATATCCGCCGACCGCTTCGATTGAGCCGCCGACAGTTCCCGTGTGACCGCCGAAAAGCGGTATCATCACAAGCACGGTGATGATTTTCCAAGACAATTCGATAATACTGCACAAAATCGGCACGGCGCTTTTCCCAAGCCCTTGAAGCGATGACCTAAGCGACAACAGCGCCGCAAGCGGGTAGTAGAACGGCACGCTCCATTTGAGGTACAGAACAGCCGTTGAGATGATTTCCGCGCTCTTTGCTTCTTCCGATGAAACCAGCATTCCAACAAGGAAATTTCCCGCGAAAAACACTAGCCCGAGCGTTATTGTTGCCCAAGAGAACGCGAGAATCAACCCGTCACGGATACCGATTTTAATGCGGGAATACTTGCCGGCACCGCGGTTTTGTGAGCAAAATGTAACGAGCGTTGCGCTGATTGACGAGAACGGCATTATCAGCAGTCCGAAAATCTTTCTCGCCGCGGTATGCGCCGTGATAATCTCCTCGCCGAATCCGTTTATACCGTTCTGTAAAACGATTGAGCCCATATCAACGATTGAGTACATAAGCGCCATTCCGAAGCCTGCTCCGAGCAACTCGGCGGTGGATTCTTTGGTGAACTTGAAGTCCTTTTTCTTGACCAACAGAAACGGTCTGCGTTTAACGAGGTAAATCATACACACAACCGCGGACATAAGCTGAGCGGCAACGGTAGCCAGAGCCGCGCCGAGCACGCCCATTTCAAACACGCACACCAGCAACAAGTCAAGCACAATATTTAGCGCGGTTGAGATGATAAGTATAATGAGCGGGATAACGCTGTCGCCGACTGCGCGCAGGATTGCCGCTTCAAAGTTGTACAAAAGCGTTACAACAAGCCCGAGTGCCACCACGAACAGATAATCCCTCGCTTGACCGAAAATCTCGGCAGGGGTGTTTAGCGCGGTGAGCAGCGGCTCGATGAAGATTGTGGTTGCGCAGATAATCAGAGCGGTTGTAGCCGAAGAAAACGTGAGCATACGCGCGATAGTTCGGCGCATTTCATCGTGCCGTCCCGCACCGAAATTCTTGGAAACGATGATAGCAAATCCCGTCACCAAGCCGTTTATCAGGCTGAACATCAGCGACACAACCGACGCTGTTGACCCGACGGCAGCAATCGCGCTGTTTCCCAAATTCTGACCGATGATAATGGTATCGGTAAGACTGTAAACCTGCTGGAAAATGTTTCCCAGCAGTATCGGCAGGGCAAATGCCGCGATTAGCTTCAGCGGTTTGCCGTTTGTTAAATCCTTCATTTTCTCTCTTCCTTTTGTTTATGTATATTCACTATATTCTAACATATCCCGCGACTTTTTTCAAGGGGATTTTTCATTTTGTGCTTGACAAAAAGGAAAAAAAGTTGTATAATTGTAGTGTTGCAAATATCGGGGTGTGGCTCAGTTTGGCTAGAGCGCCTGCTTTGGGAGCAGGACGTCGCAGGTTCGAATCCTGTCACCCCGACCAACTTTATGTGACCAAATAGATATTATGCCCGCAAACGGCTTCACAGAGCCACTTGCGGGCATAAATCTTTTCGGAAACAAGTAATCGTCACCGTAGATATTTTTTAAGGTAAAATGGATATGTACCCCCTTTTGCAAAATTTTTTGGCGCTTTTTTGTGCAATATGTATAGAACGCCTGCGATTGACTTCTCTTGAGCGAGGAGTTGATTGCAGGCGTTTTTTATTAGCCGAGATTGTGACGAAAAAGATTTTGGGGGATTTGAACCCTTTGAATACAATTTTTTCGAAGTTAAATTAGTGCAAAATAACAAAATGTGTGTAAATTGTCTTTTTTATCGAAAGAGAATTTACAGTTTTTTGTATGAGCCCCGTACACGGAAAATATTTATGGAGGTATTGAAATGAACAATGAAAACAAGGAAAGCAAACCAAATTGCACGCTGATTTGGTGAAGCTGCCTTTAAGGCAGGAAAGTAATATTTTCAACCTTGCCGGGATTACGGCGAGGACTTTGAAGAAACACGGTCATCTGACCGATGTGTCCGAAATGACAGAGCGCGTATTTTTCAGCAAGAACTATATAAAAGCAATTTTCCTATTGACCAAATTAATTTGTTGTGGTATACTTATATTGATATTTTTGACACTTATTTGAACAATAAGCCAAACTACTGTTTAGGAGATAATCAATGATAACTGAAGTTTCAATCAATAATTTCAAATCCATAGAGAACGTTGATATTTCAATTGATTCTGATACAAACATTATGTGCTTTCTTGGAAAAAATGGAGCAGGGAAATCAAATATATTCAAAGCTCTTCGTTTTTTCTTTGATAATCTGAACAAGGACTTTTGTGATGATATTGGCATAGATAGAATTAACCCATATATCCAAAAATGTACGATTTCAATATCATTCAATGTTCATCTGCTGAAAGTCAAATCTGAATACAATTCTAAGCTTGAATCAGATTTTAAAATATTAAAAAACTATTTTGAACCTGATAAAAGCAATCAATTAATCAAATTGACAATGACGCAAAATAAAGATGGTACAATTATGTGGAATATAAGGGATAGGGCTGTTCGAGGTATTATCAAAAATCTTTTTCCATTTTACTACATTGATACACGGCATCTTGATCTTTATTCATGGAGCTGGCTTTGGAAAATAATAAATGATTTGTCTGCAACCAAATCTCAGGTAGAACCAGATAAATTTAATCAAGTTATTGATGCGGCCTTTTCTGAAGTATATGGAAAAAAGTATACTGACAGCAAAAATATTCTATCAAAATGTTTTGAAGATAATTTGATTACTTTGGATAAATACCATTTTGAAAATAGACTGGCTAATGCATTTGCTATGAGATTTGGAGGAGACCATTTTTTAATGAATGAAAGAAATCTTGACTTTTATTCTGATGGAACGAATTCTGTTCAGTATTTAAAGTTATTGACTTCTCTCATCCCTCAAATTTCAGTAACAAGTTGCAAATTCCCTATTATAATAGTAGATGAGCCTGAAATTGGTTTACATAATTCTTTTATTAGAGAGTATATAGACTGTGTATGCAATAATATAAAAAGTAATGCATTTCTTTTTATAAGTACTCATTCACCTAAAATCATTGAGGAACTTGCATTAAGAAAAACAAAATATGAATTATACAAGGTTGAGGTGTTCCGACTTCATTCTATCCTAAAGAAAATGAATTTGTCATGGCTTAAGAATGAAAATGCAAGGATATCAATAAAGGAAACAGAGTGCTATTTCAGCGATTATTTGGTATATGTTGAGGGAGAAACCGAACTACAACTGTTTTCTAATGAACGAATACTATCGTTGTATCCACAGATTAAGAAAATTCATTTCTATTCATTTGACAGCAATGATGCAAGGCTCAGAAATGCACACTCAGGGTCACTGAATTTAGGAATAGATTACAAAGTTATTGTTGATATGGATAAAATTGTAACATATATAAAAAATAGTTCTAAATTTAAGCTTAAATCCGATTCGCTGGTTTCTCCAATAAAAAATAATCAAAAAAATCAGTCCGATTTGTTTAGATATCATAATCAACATACTCAAGTCGATATGATATCATTGAGGAAAAAAATTGAGTCTCTTCTTAAATTGACATATAGCCCATCGTCAGGACTTCACTATTTTTGCGATAATAATTATAGCTCTTTAGTACAAAGTATAAAATCATACTGTGAATTTTATAATGTGATTGTAAATAAAACTACCATAGAGGGAGAACTGATAACCTCAGAAAACCTTGATAAATTTATGCTATATTTAGATGCTCTTACTTTTAATAAAGAAACTCAACGTCAGCATCATAAAATAAAAAACCTCCCTGATTGCAATGAAAAAATTGCGCGAGTAATTTGCGAATGCAATGGAAGAAGTGAATTGCAGGACAACTGCGGTTTAAAACACAAGTCAATTATTGGCGGAAAAACAAGTGGGTGGTGTTCAAAGTGGCTTGATTTCTATTTCTTAAACTATATAGATCCTATCACAGATGATAAAGATAAAATAAAGCAATTTGAAAAAGATTTTCCTTCTTTAAATAGTACTTTACAAATTCTTAAAAATATGGTACAATAATGATGTGAGTAGTAAACCGTATAAAAAGTGCATTTTTTATACTACCCTGTGACATTTTCTTGGAAAGCCTTAAAAAGCTTACATATTAAAAAATAATCCAGGGGTTTGCAAATTGCTACTGCTAGTTCCGCTCGATAATATTGAATACTTTGGCATATGGTCTCGCGGAGCGGTATACAGAGAGGTACTCACATCGTACCGAGAAGATTGATTCTTCTCGGTACTTTTTTGAAAGGATGTTTTATGGACGGATTTAGAATACTCAACAAAGAATCATGGCTGAAAATGCTGAACATTTCAGAGAATGAACTAAAAGTAATTTTAGACAATAAAAACACGGCTTATAATATAATAAAAAAGCCTAAAAAGGGTGGTTATAGAACAATATATTGCATTAACAATGAAAGTCAATTATACATACTTCAGAACAGAATACAAAAACATTTTTTTTGTAATATTTATTTACCTGAATGTGTATATGGATTCAGAGCGCACTATTCATATTTGGATTTTCTGATACCGCATATTTCAAACAATTCAGATCGATGCTTCCTAAGACTTGACATAAAAGACTTTTTTGATTCAATTTCAATAGAAAATATCAAATCATTCATAAAGTATTACATTGATGAGCACCAAAATTTGAATGATGAATCTCAAAAGACAAATGATATTGACTATATACTTGACAGCTTTATTGATATAACAACGTTAAACGGCAAGTTTATTCAGGGAGCAGTTACTTCTCCGGCAATTTCCAACTTCTCTTTTCGGCAGTTGGATATCAGAATACTGAAATATTGTCAAAAGCTGAATATCTGTTACACCCGTTATGCCGATGATATGCTGTTTTCATCTGAAAGCGGATACCTTCACTCCAAACACTTTGTTAACGCAATCAAGGCAATGCTTAATGACTATGGTTTTTCGCTAAACTTAAATAAAACGTTGAAATACAGGTCAGAGATATCACTTAATGGATATGTTGTAGGTAATGATATCCGCTTGTCAAGAAATAAAATGAATAAGATTAATGAATTAATATTTAGATTAAGCAATCTGAACTTTGGCGGATTCTCAAGTGACCATGAAAAATATCATATAAAAAATCAGCTTGCTGGGTATCGTTCTTTACTAATTCAAATTTCGCGTTATGTACATGATACCAAAATTAAAAAGAAACTATCATGCAAAATCCAAACCATTCAAGAGCTTATTATAAAGCATTTTGATGAATGAGCTGTGGTTTTTTGCGTTACAAGAATTGCCTGTGGCTGCTCAGCTTTACTAACTGCAAACCTCAGGCATTATTTATTGCTCGCGGTTTTTGACAAAAAAGATTATGGGGGAATTGAACCCTTTTATTGAAAAAAATCAACGGCTGAAATTGGGCAGAATGGATAAGGTATAATATATTTCGCAAAAAGGAATAGACATATTCCAAAAATCCTGGTAGAATGAAAGTTGCAAGCAAACATTCGAAAGGAGAAAGGAATATGTCCAAGAACATTATACAGCTAAATGAGGAAGCTGTCAAGGGAGAATTGAAGGAGCTGGTAAGAAAAAGCGTTGAGGAAACGCTGAATGAGCTTCTGGATAAGGAAGCAGAGGAGCTGACAGGAGCAGCGCGCTACGAGAGCAGCGAAGCCCGTCAGGGCTACCGCAGCGGACATTACAGCCGCAAGCTCAGCACTACCTCCGGGGAGGTAGTGCTGAATATGCCGAAGCTGAAAGGCGTAACCTTTGAAACTGCAATAATCGAGCGTTACCGCAGGCGCGAAAGCTCCGTTGAGGAAGCGCTCATCGAAATGTACCTTGCCGGAGTTTCGGTGCGCAGGGTCGAGGATATAAGCGAAGCACTTTGGGGAAGCAAGGTGTCGGCGTCAACTATCAGCGAGCTGAATAAAAAGGCTTATGTTCACATTGAAGAATGGCGTAACAGAGAGCTTAAGGGCGAGTACCCGTATGTCTATGTTGATGGGATATATCTGAAGCGGAACTGGGGCGGTGAATTCGAAAACGTCAGCATTCTGGTAGCAATCGGAGTAAACAGCGACGGTTATCGCGAGGTCATAGGCGCTGCCGAGGGTCTGAAAGAGGACAAGGAAGGCTGGACAAACTTCCTTGTCTGGCTGAAAGAACGGGGGCTGAAAGGTGTCAAAATGGTTGTTGGAGATAAGTGCTTGGGCATGTGCGAGTCAGTAAATGAGGTATTTCCCGAAGCTAAATACCAGCGCTGCACAGTACATTTTTACCGCAACGTTTTCTCAGCAACTCCCCGAAACAGGATGCGTGAAGTGACCAGAATGCTGAAAGCAATACACGCTCAGGAAAGCAAGGAAGCTGCGCGTAAGAAAGCAAAAGATGTTGTGGAGCAGCTTCGTGCAATGAAGCTGAAAGAAGCCGCCAAGAAAGTCGAGGATGGCATTGAAGAAACGCTGACATACATGGATTTCCCGTCTCAGCATTGGCTTAAGATACGCACCAATAATGTCATAGAACGAATGAATCGGGAGATCCGGCGGCGAACAAGAGTAGTCGGAGCATTCCCCGACGGCAATTCCGCCTTGATGCTCGTATGCGCAAGGCTCAGGTATGTTGCGGGAAAAGACTGGGGCTCTAAGCGTTATCTGTGCATGAAATGTATGGATTACGTTTCTGAATAATGACATTCAATGCCTGCTACAAAAATTCTATAGGGAAATTTGCGAATAATACTTGACATTACCAAATTATACTTTAAGCACTCTTACGAGCCGCTGAAAGATGAAAGTTATGAAAAATATCAAGGATTATGCAACGGAATTTTAAAAGAGATTGAGTCTTTTGTTCAATCCTTGCCACTAGATAAGATGTTCTCTGATAAGAAGATTAATCGCATTAGGAGTATAAACAAGATGGAGGAAATTTTTAAAAAACTATTAAATAACAAGCGTATTCAGCAGTACTTCATTAATGTTGAGGAAAGCGAGTTTCGTAAGCTGAAAGGAGTTGAACCGATAGATGAACAACAGTGAATATAATCAGCTTTTGGCGGAACTAATCTTAATGCCGTTTGTTGATGTGAAGCTTAACTGTGATGATTGGCTTTGCAGTTATGCGCGTGCGTATAAACAACTTGTTTGCGGAGATAAATTCAGCGGTGAACCGACACATTCAGAGCTGAAAAAGACTTTTGAGCGCTCAAAAAGAAAAATATTATATCAGTTTGCGTCGGATCCTCGCTGGAAACATCTGGACGATGTTCAGATGCTTCTTGACGCCTTTTGTCCGGGCTATAAGCTTATGGAGTTTTATAATGAACAGAGCAACGATCTCGGTAAATTTTACCTAAATCACATTTTTAATGTTGCTCGTACTTTTATAACATTCAGGGATGGAATCGTTTCAGTTCGTTCCTGGTCGGACGATGAGGAGTGCCTTTTGTATAACTATGAGGGCTTGCTTAAAATTGAGTTATGGAACAATATCACAAGAACGATACCACCCGATCTTTTTATCGCAGCGGCATATCTAAATTTTAGCGTAGAGGATGCGGACGCATTGGTGAACGTCCCTAACCTTGTTATGCTCGCCGATATTCCGTTAAGCAAGATTTTTAAAAAGGGCGTTGCGGAAACGCATCTGCATATGAACGTTGGGTTTTCTTATAGTTATGTTTGGCGGTGCTGTGTTGAGCTTTTCGGTTATAATAAAAAACCTGAACTTTGGTTTTGCACTCTTTTTAGAATATACTCCGCAATATATATAGAAGCCGGAACGACTCAAAGTTTTCAAAGTTTTATATCCGATCCGGGAAACGATCCGAAATTGCTGTTTAAATTCTATACCAAACTTGTTGCTGACGTGAATAGCGGTCATCTGCCGCAGGAAGCAAATCATTATTGTCCATCGCACGATGATGCGGTTGAATGCGAAAAAGCTTTGAAAGCTTTGTATTTGTATGAGAACAATGATACTCACGATATTTTATTCAATACCGTTTATAGCCGATATTCACAAAACGGTTCATCGTCAGAAATAATATGGTATTTTAAGCTGCTTGATTTTTTGAGAAAACGTTATGACAAGGAGCTTTGCGGAGAATTTCTAACGTACATCAGATTTAGGAGCAGCTTCTTCAGCGATAAAATTCAACAAAATAAGATAGGAGGGCTTAACTACTTTCATGATTTTTATCTCCGTGCTGCCGACCCTCTGTATAATATACGCCCTGTTTCTTCGGATATTCAGGAGGAAGCGTATTACTCTATTTTTGAAGAACAGTGCCGTACCGGTAATCTTGAAGTGCTTGAAATCAAGATAACACCAAGAGTGGAAACTACTACAAAGACAGATCTTTCCTGTATAGAAACTATGAAAAGCAAAAGCTTAATACAAATACAGAAAATAGTAAAGTCATATCAAAAATACATAATTACAAATACTCGTAACAGCAATGCCCCTGAAAAACTCCGTTTTCCAAAACTAGGTATCATTTATCATTTTATTAAGCAGAACGATTGTGACAACTTTAGCGGATACAACTGTATTTCAAGCGATATTGGTGATGAGCTTGACTGCAAGGATTATAGGACTATGCAGATGTTTAATATTAGATTTTATGAAGCGTTTAAGCAGCTTATCAAACAGTATCCGCTTTTGTCAAAATATATTGTTGGAATCGATGCGGCTTCTATTGAAAATTCGGCGGAGCCGTGGGTTTTTGCGCCTGTTTTTAAAGCGTTCAGATCAAGCACATATGTTTTACCGACTGCAATCAGGACGGGTGAAAGAATAAGCAATGTTGGGTTTACATATCATGTCGGGGAGGATTTTCGGCATATCGCATCGGGGCTTCGCCATATTGATGAGGTTTTGACGCATTTTAACTACTGTTCCGGAGACAGATTAGGACACGCGATTGCATTGGGAGTGGATATCGATAAGCTACTGTCGCAAAATAAGATTGTCGTTTTGCCCATTATGGAACATCTTGAAAACCTGTTATGGATATGGAGCAAGAGCGCATCGGGTTCATCGCAACTTAAAGCTCCGCAGAATATTGAATATATGATCATGGATGTTGCGGAAAAAATTTATTCCTGCATAGATGGAATAAACGTTTATACATTGTGGCAGGTGTACAACGATAAGTTCAAAATGCCTGATAGCGACATGGTAAAAAATATGCGCAGAGACGGAAGATGCATATTGATGACGCGTCAGCCGGATGGAAGTTTAGTCCAAGGCACATGGGACAGGGAGAAGCTTCTTTGTACACATTACTGCCCTTGCTATTTTGAACAATATAACAGACCTATTTTTGTAAGAATAACCGATGAAGAGATTGGCTTATACAAGGAACTTCAAATGGCTCTTCGTGAGAAAGTAGAGAATCTAGGGATATATGTGGAGACGAACCCAAGTTCTAATACTGTAATCGGCGACATCGACGGTATTTTTTCACATTCGATTCTGAATCTTAACAATAAGGGGTTAGAGCTTGGCTCTGGTTTTGACAGCTGTGTTATGACATCTATAAATTCCGATGATCCAATGATTTTTTCAACCTGCGTTGAAAATGAGATTGCATATATTTATTATGGATTATTAAACGCTGGATGCAAGAGAGAAAATGTATTGGAATGGATTGATAAGATCAGAATGCACGGAATAAACAGTTCGTTTGTAAAGTATGACAAAACATGGATGGAGATGCTTGATGACTTTCAAGAAATATTGACATATTCTGTTTGAATTACAAGTCAATTTTTGCTTTGAGTCTTGTATGATGCCAAGTGATAAGATATAATTCCCTTTACAGAATATTACACTTTAAGTTCGGACAATTGAGGTTGGCAATATTTACAAATTAATTCTGTTGAAAGAACAATGCGTCCTCAACAACAAAGAGCAATTATGGAGGATAATTGTATGGAAATTATTAATATTGTTGCACAAATTGTAGGCGTATTATCATCTGTGGTTTGCGTTTCTAAATTGGCTTATGAACTTGTGATATTTTTCACTAAAAAAGTATATATAAAAGAATTGCTTTTGTTTAAAAGAGGCGAGTGCTACATTTCTCAACCCATCTATAAAAAAGAGAGGATGAAAGCAGAATACGACTACGTTACTGTTCAAGAAATGGATTGTTTTCAAAAACTGCAATATATGTTACACAAAGTAGGTTATAAGGCAATTCCTTATAAAAAGGATTACGTTGGAAATAATGTAATTCATATTGGCGGACCATCAGCAAATGAAAATGTAAACTCGATATTGATGACAAAGTCCTACAACTTTACTATACATGTGCCAACAATAAACGAAGAAAAACTAAAAATGTTGGGAATGGATACTTCACGTTATCAATTTACGTATGACGGAGAATTTAAAATTAAAATTGGAGAAGTTGAACTGGAGTTTACCGACATAACTGATTATGGAGTATTTATTCGTATACCCGCTTGTAAAAAAGATGGCATTGATTACACAACCCATATTGTTTTTGGCGGATGGGCGAATGGAACATTAGCT
Source organism: uncultured Clostridia bacterium (assembly GCA_945829235.1). Classification (GTDB taxonomy): domain Bacteria; phylum Bacillota; class Clostridia; order Oscillospirales; family Ruminococcaceae; genus CAG-115. Next base: position 164,994 of record CALZUA010000005.1, read on the forward strand.
GCTGTATAATTCTATACTCGCAATTATAAAATGATTGCGAAAAAGTTCCAAAGAGAACGTTATTGTTTTGCTATTCCAATAAGCCGCGTAAATAATTCTACTGAACTTATACGGAATGATGACATTATAGATCTTACATGTGATTTTTTTGCAGACGGGGTGAATAACCTGTTGGATTCTAACATGTAGAAATAGATGTATAAACGACATTTGTTGTGTTATACTACTCACGAGAGATAGACTTTCTGTCACTTGAATTGTGTATGGTGATTTTACCCTAGTAGTTTTTTGGCTTTATCTCAATCCTTTTTCTCTTTTTGGTCATTGCCTGTTGCGGCATTGCACCAACTTTTGATTGAAAATTCAATTTAAACGAGCGATTCCTTTCACCAGACTTTACTTTTCAATTTCGAAGGAACAGGAATAGAAAGGATGGCAGTTTTGGGATTCTGAGATACTTCATAGCCTGCCTTGCGGAAAAACAACGTACAGTGCTTGTAAACGAGGATGGCTTGTTGGAACTACTTCTCCCAAGAATTTTGAGTACGAAAAAGTCTTCCATTTTTTCTAATTCGTTATACTTATTTATATGTTTTGCATATATTGCATATGGAATATATGCAATATATAATAAATTGTTGAAAATTAACGATAATTTATAGAAAAGTTTAGCTATATTGACGAATTTGTTTTGGCTCCTAGTAGTTGAAATTCGAAAAAAAATATGTTATAATAATTTTGTTATATTATGTGTTCTTGAATTGTTGAAAACGCACATATTTATAGTGGAGGGTTTGTGCATATCGCCTAAAACCAACATGCTAGAAAGGAACGGCACTCATAATGGAGGGAATCAAGGAGAGCTTTAGAGGGATTGCCTTGACAGATGAACAGATGCAAGGCTTAAAGGATAATATGCGTTCGGTTCTCGGTGAGGAGTATTATGCGCTCACGGGGGGCTTGTTTTTTGATGCCCTGAATTCTAGAGCGAGATATATCGTCTTCTTGGCTAGGAGATGCTTTAACTTGATGAATCTCTATTATCGTGCAAACTATAAGGTTCCGGATATTAACTATGAGCAGCGTGTTCTTTCTGATAGCGGTTTGCTGGCAAATGTTCCTTCAATTGCATACAGATATGTCGCTCATAGGACTATTCCTCAGATTTTAATTGTTGATGATATATTAATACACGGAAGAGGAATTAATAATTTGATAGACACTTTCATCCACTCGCTGAAAGATTTTTTGGATGATAGAGGGTTTGTTTATACTTACGAAAATTTGGAACGCGATGTGATAAAGTCAATTACCATAAGGGTTATGGCACAGAACAACAAACCGCTGTTGATGAAAGGCTCATATTATCAGAGATTGCTGGTCGATGGATATAAGCCCACTATCTGGGAACCTAGGCAGTGGCATGAACTCTCCTCGTGTATTTCACGGTTGGTGTCAGAAAGCGTTTTTTCAAATACGAGTTTTACTTTATCTCTATACGGCGACAAAGCTACATCTGTTAAGAGCTCAGTTGAGGAAGCGGCGCAACGTTTGAGATTCATAAAGTCTGCTTGGAACAAACGTTTCATTTCTGATGCTTGGGTAAAACCACTGAAAAGAAAAAATGGCGACATATCAGCATTTTATACTCTTCGCATTACGCAGAACATGATTGACGATTCTATTTGCGTGGTTCCGTTTGTTTTGGCATCAGGTATTGATTTTAATTTCAGCGAGATTCTGTTTAAAAGATTATTTGATGAAAACACAGAAAAATTTATATCCAAATCTCACCTTCCTGAAAAGGTAAGCGCTGAATTCATTTACCTAGTTCTAAGCTACAACCTTTTGTTGTTAATTCAAGAGGATTGTAAAATCAGTAATTTAATTACGGTTAATAAACTTGACATAGATAAAATAATCTTGAACTTTGGCAAAGGCACAATATTTGCAAGCGGTATCGATGAGCTATTGAAATTTGATGAACCGCTACTCAGTTGGGAAGAAATGAATTCATATTTGCTGGCTTCAACGAGTAATTCGAAGCCGTTGATTAGCGGCAGTCGTGAAAGTAAGGCCGCTAAATATCATGATGTAGGTGAAGCATTAGAAGAAATTGTTGCCAAAGAAGGCGAAGAAATAGAACGAATAGCTTATTTGGAATATAGCGGACAAAAAAGTACTTCAAAAACAACAAAATTAAAACCAATATTCAAATTGTTCTATGATGTTGAGTCAGAAACTAATTTAGCGAACGACAACGACATAGCTGATTTGGTGGGGAATTTCTTAAGGCAAATGGATAGGGGGTATGTGGCGGTAACTACACAAATAGTTGAACACGATGAACTACAGTATATATCATGTGTATATCGTGCGGCAGAAGCTTCTCACTTTATACACTCAAAGAAATACTCTGACTACTTGCCTGTGTTGATTGAGATGGAGAGTGATTGCAGTTATAATTGCGATAGAATTATTGAAAGAATAAATCGGTTCTATGAGGATAAACCTGATGTTAAAACAAAGCTTGAAGAATACACAAAGACTCTTTACGAATCAGGTCAAAAACTTATGGACTGGGATATTAACTGGTTGCATTGGACCGAAATTGATGATGATACCGTTAGAATTTTCGGAAGTCAAAGTTGTGATGACCTATTGATTTCACAGATGATTCTAAAGTCATTGAACAATGCTGAGTCCATAAAGAAATACAGGTCAGTATATCCTAAACGTTGATGAATTAATTAAATGGGGGGCGAGTTCTTGCCCCCTTTTCTTGAAAGGAAAAATTATGGATACTTTAAACTTTACAAACATAGAAATAAGAAATGGCAATGAGTATCGGATGCTTATTAACAACAAGATATATGATAAATCTATGTTCTTTTATCCGGTGTTTAAGAAGAGTGTGGAAATATTACGGGAAATTTGTTTGTGCGAAATAGAAAAAGGAAACGAACAGTTTGCTCTTTATTATCCCAATAACATAATTATGTATTGTGCTGAGAGAGGCGGCGGCAAATCCAGTGCAATGATTTCATTTGCAGCTGCTCTCAAAAATCTAAAAAAAGATGCTAAAGATGATGGAAGTGATTTTAAAGACCTTTGGGGTGAAATCCCCGATAAATATTTCTTTACTGTTCTTGATGTTGTTGACCCGACAACAATTTTTGAAAAAGAAATCTTTATGAGAATTATTCTCTCTAAAATGTTTTCCGAGCTTAGAGCAAGTTGGAAAAAACAGGATGAGGACAAGGAAAACGAAAAATGTAGTATTTCTCAACGAAACAATATTTTGGGAAAATTCAGAAGATGCTATGCGCTTGTTGATACGATTTATCAGCATAGCGGGGAATTTGATAGGAATGATGATTTGGAGGAACTGGCTGACCTTGGTGATAGTACAAACCTGAAGAAGGAATTTAAGGAACTTGTAAATTGTTTTCTGGAACAGAGCAATGGAAAGAGCGAAAATAGTTATCTTGTTATACAGGTTGATGATGCAGATCTGAATACTAAGATGGCATATCAGATTATTGAGGATATTCGTAAGTATTGTATAATTCCTAATGTTATAGTTTTGATGGCTGTGAATATGAAGCAGATGCATCAGATTATTGAACAGCATTTTGTACACGACTTTGAAACCCTCCTTAAGGTATCTCATAATGCCGATGATCCAATAACACTTGACGATACAAAGGATATGGCGGCGAGGTACATAAACAAACTTATGCCTTCCACACATCAAATTCATCTTCCTAAAATAGCAGATTTTATTAGAAATAACCATTCCACGCTAAAATTATCCTATAGGAAAAAAATTAAAGACGAAGATAAGGATTTATTGTCATACTGTGACGATGGAACGGCCGATCCGGTTATTGATTATCAGGATCGTTTGATTCGCCTTATTTACAAAAAAACCGGCGTAAGATTGGTAAAGACGGATAATTATATACATAATTTTCTTCCTCAGAATATGAGAGAACTGTCTCATTTCTTGTCATACTTCTGTGCTATGCCTGATTTGGATGAACGTTTGGGGTTTGCGGAACTATTCGCAATATTGGGTCAAAATTGCCAGATTGATGGGATTACAACGGAACAGGCAGAGAAAGAACTTAAGAAAAGAAAGACAAATATTGACGCTTTTGAGCAATATCTGGTTAAATTCTGGTCGGATATTAACCTTTCAAGGAAAAATGACAATATGATGTCTGACTTATCGGAAACAGTTGAAACCATAAGGGTTAACTCTGCAATAAAGAAATGGAAAGGTGAAAATGCCGTGTTATCCGATAGTGGTGATATTCCTTGCGTTTCTTATTATTCGTATGCAAATCTTATGGATATACTCTCGGAAATTTCAAAAAATGCCATGAATGATGCTGATCCTGATGAAGTATATAGAGCGGTCTATGCATTTCGTCTGCTTTTTACCATTATGTTGCATAAAGAGTCTCTTATGTGCGTTAGTACAAAGAATTTCGAGAGACTTTATAGAGTAGTAAACGGTGAATTGTGGACTTGTTATAACTTGCCCGGAGCGTATCTGATGGGCAGGTTTAGAGTGAATTATCACGTTTTGACAAAACTCAATCCAACAATTGTACCTAGTTCAGAGAAAGGCTCTAATATGGATGATAGCAATGCCTTTACGGAATGTTGTTACCTTAGAACCCAAAACAGTAATCTTAAAATAAATTTGAGAGACCCTGAAATATTGAATTTATTAAATAAGATCGAAATGGGAAGTTCGCAAGATATCCTTATTTATGATATAGGAGTTTCACTATTAAATATTCTAACAAATGTACAGTATTATTCTGATGATATAAATGAGCGTACAAGGGTAAATAAGATTTATGATTTGCTAATGAACTGGGATGTAAGACACTATGTAGACGAATCACTAAAGAATTTGCCAAGATGTGGTTGGGTAAAATGGCGGGAGGAGTATTTGGATAAGGTGAATAGTTTACTAACAAGCCATGAATTATGTAAAGAAGAGAATGTCAAATTGAGCGCTATTTCATCAAATAGGATCATAAGGGAAATATGTCTTTCCAATAAACAAGTTGCCAGACGAACAGTAGTACGAGAAATAAGTAATATGAAGAGCCTGGTTTCATCTTTGCCGTCTGATGTAGAATCACTTACGAAAGAAAAAATTGCAGAAATAGCGAATTTTAGGTTCGCTAAGCTGAGTAAGGTGGATGAATCTTATGAAGAATTGGAGCCTTTAGCTGCCATCTCAGATACCATAAAGACCATTTTTGAAAAAAAAGAAAAATTTAAGAACACATTTGAAACAATTGACATTAATATAGATAGCGCGCAAAATCTTAATAGTAGTGAAATCTTAGGAAAGAAGGTAGAGATTGTCAAGAAAGAGATTGAAAAAAATCCAGGTGAATTTGTTTCGGCAATAATTGAGTGGAGAGAATTCATAAATAATCCTAATCTGCGATTAATTATCTTTTCAGAAATTGACAAGGCTTTTGATGGAGAAGTTTGAAACAAAACTTGCTCGATTTCAAAATAAGGGAAGGTGATATATTTGCGCACACTGAGAGAGCATCTGCGAATTGCGTTTGGCTGTATACAGCCGGAAGTACTTGTCAAAAATTTGAGAACCCAAAGCAACTGTGCGTTGAAAACTGATTCCAAGAACATTGACCTGTTGACATACCGCCACTTTTCAAATAATATTTTGAAAAACCTTTCCTACGAAGAGGTCGATATTCTTTACAACAATATGATAGAAACGATTGAGTCTCGTGGTAAGACTTGCGGAGGAACAAGCGTTTTTGCACTTATTCCGGAATATACTATGCACGTCCTTTCGATGGACGGCGGAGAACCGGTTTGCCGTCAGGAAGAAATGCTGAATTGGAGATATTGCTATTTGTACTTGGGGCAGGACTTCCTTGCGGCAGCTCATTTGGCGTATATCAGCGTTTGCGAAAACAGAACTATTTCAGATTTTATATGGCCGGCTCAAATAAATACTGACGAAAGGAGGCTTCGTCAATTACTTGAGAAAGGGTTGGCAGAAAATCATTTTCATCTAAATGGTTCTTCAAGGTCTTTTGATTTGTCATGGATTTGTCTTATGAATCATCCCGATCACATAATCGGTTATTTTGATAAACCGAAAAAGCGTGCATCGGAGAAGGAAATCAACGAACAATTTGTGGAGAACTTGAATGCAGGTATTTCACTTGGCACAGATGATAATCGTTTTTCATGGTCAAAAAGGATTTGTATCGCTTGTTGGTTAAGGGCAAAGCTTTTCTCTTGGGTTATGTCAGGTGATATAGGAGGAGTGTTTAAAAAAGAATCTTCCGAGAATGAAAGATTATTTGACTCTATAAATGATGGTTTTCCCGTAATGGAGTTAAAAAATTTAGTGGAGGCAGCCAGATTTTTATATGGTAATTCTCGAAGATTTCGACAGACAAACGGAAAAAGCAAGTGCCTTGATTATGCAATCACCTATGATGTTCTAAAGCCCAATGATATTGATAACTGCTGTCGTTCTCTGGTGGGCGAAAGGGCATTTTTATACAAGGCCTTTTATTTCATCTATTCCGGAAAGTTTTCCAACGAACAACAACGAAAGCGCTTTATGGATATGTTTTATCTGTATATCCTGATAAAGATACAGTTCAGGAACGAACTTATTCAGGTAAATGGGAAATATGGCTTTAAGAATTTTGCAAAGTATCAGGACCGCAAAGACTTGATTTTCGAGGATTTTCCTGAATATGAACTTGAAGCGAAAAATCTTTCTGTAAATGAAAGTATGAAAAATGGCTTCGTTAATTCTCTTGAAATGAGAATTGCGCCTCGCAATAGATATATTGAGCAGGAAAAGAAAATTTCACAGACTGATACTTCGCTACTGTTTTTACGGACTTCTCATATGCCTTCAAAGAATAGTGTTCGGCAGGAATTGAAGAACGGGGGGCTTGATGAAGGTTATTTCTATGTTCTGCATTTCCCGAAGATACCGGAATCATTCGATAAGAATAAAATTACCGAGCCGTGGTTTGCTAAGCCTCGTAACTATAAGATGAGAAAAGATACAAGGAAGCAGACATTTGCGATTGCAGAAGCAATGGATAAATTTGATTGGCTTTGTACCAGAATCAGAGGATTTGATGCTTGTACATTTGAGATTGGAGTTCGCCCTGAGGTTTTCTCAACGGAGTTTCGTTTTCTTAGAAAATTTGTTCGCACTAAACAAAAATATTTTTTTGATTTGGGTAGGAATTTACAGCCGAAGCTTTGTGCCACATACCATGTTGGCGAAGATTTTATGGACATTATAGACGGACTTCGTGCAATCGATGAAGCAATCATATTCCTTGAACTCGAAGCCGGAGAGCGATTAGGACATGCTTTGGCTTTGGGTGTAAATCCTTATGACTACTATTTGCTGAAGCATTACCGTATTATTCTAAATAAGCAGGATTATCTGGACAATGTGGTTTGGGCATTGAATAAGACTCAAAAACTCGGAATTAGTATTGACAGCAATCTAAAGCAGGAGCTGGAGGATACAGCGAATAGACTGATATTTGAAATTTACGGTTCTGGGTACACCATGATAGACTATTACAATAGCTGGCGGCTTAGAGGTGATGATCCTGATTTATACGTTTCCGGGGAATTTGATAAAGAAAGCTACAGCAGTAAGATAATGTATAGACTGAATAACATTTGGGTTCAGTATAACAAACATAGAATTATGCAGCACTATCACTTTGAGAAAATGCAAAATATCAGGCAAAACGATAAGGCTGCAAAACTTTATTCCATGTATCATTTCAATTATAAAGTCAGGGAAAAGGGCGAAAAAACCGAGGAAATCAAGGTGGATGAGAAATATATTGAGATGGTTAAGTTGCTCCAGAATAAAATGATGCAGGAAATAGCAAGACATAGGCTCTGTATTGAGACCAATCCATCTTCAAATGTCCTTATCGGTCCGTTTGATCGTTATGAGAAGCATCCGATATTTAGGTTTTATCCTGTTAACTCATCGGCAAATGAGATTGTTCAGTTAGTTTCTGTAAATACTGATGACCAAGGTGTATTTGACACTTCGCTGACAATGGAATATTCATTGCTTGCATGCGCGATGCGGAATATGAAGGATGATAATCACAATATTTTGTATAATGATGACGCTATTTTTGATTATCTGGAGCGACTGCGTCAAAATGGGTTTTCAATGACTTTCCCCAAGACACAATAAGAATACTGCGTCGAAATATTTTACAAAAGTAGATAAATGAATGCTTTGAGCATATCTTGATAATATACTTCTTCTACCGAGAACACGTTTGAGTTTGTCAAGATGGGCGTTGACGCCCATTTTTAAAAGCGCTGAATTGAATATCTCTCATGGACTCATTAAGTCAATTGCACTCTCAACTAATTCTAAATATAAACGCCCCGTATTCTCATGCGGGGCGATTTTATCTATCGACTGTTCTATAAATTCGCAAATGTAATATTATGTCGAAATGATACGATATGCTCTTGAAAAACAATATGAAATATGTTATAATAAGCAACAATAAAGTTACGGGAATAACCTTGTTGTGAATAAGGAGAACATTGATGAATAAGCAAAACGCCCTGAAAATTCTGAATTACTGGTACACTATAAATTTTCTTGAACAGGAGTCCTATCCAATCGAAGTCGTTAAAAAATACGCAAGGGACAGCAAAGGTTCGCGAAAAAAGGAAGAGAAACGGAAATCCTTGACAGTAGCCTTTGAAAAGAATATAACTGACTTGGACGAGGATTATCTTAAGAAGACTATTGCCGATGAAAAGGAAAAAAACAAACTTAACGTGTGTGGGGGCATTTCGATTTATCTCGGAAGGTTTTCGAGGGAGGAGTGTCTGCTTGAAACATCAAGAGCGCTCGGTCAGACAAAATATGACGACAAGCGCCCCGAAAAGAATTCCGATGATATTGCGCTTATGGCGCTTCGTATCACCGAAGAAGGATGGTATGTTGGCGGCAGTCTTTGCTTATCTCCGGTTCTCTGGTCAATTTTCAAGCTGCATAACAAAAACAAAAACACCGATTTGTTGGCTCTGCTTTCAAATGACAATTATCTGAAAGATATTTCCGAGCTTGAAAAGAAGTTGTTTTCGGAAACCGAGGAAGGTGTTCCGATGAAAATTGTTAACGCTTATGAAATCATTAGAAATCAGTATGGAAGGTACATTCCGGAAGGATTTCGACAGGATGAGTGTATTATTGAATTTCAGCTTTTTGATAATGCGGAAACTATGGAAAAATACGCGGAAACCGATATTTTGAGTTTGAGCAAATCATTCTATGCAACGGATATAAGTATGGTTTCCGAGGCGTTGAAACAGGACAAGATGAAGTCTGAAATGGTGCATTACTGCGACATTCTAAATACCGAGGACGATAACCGCCGCGGCAGAATCGACCTTGTCCGCAATACTCCCGATGCCCTGAAAGCAGCAGTTGATGAAATTCTGGATATCAATAATGCTCCGTTGGGGAAATGGCCGTCAAAATATAATCCCGCTCTTATGCAGCAGATTGCAATAAATTTACAGACAAATCCAAATTCGCCCATGGGGAATGTTTTCTCGGTAAACGGTCCTCCCGGAACAGGAAAAACCACGCTGCTCAAGGAAATTATCGTCAACAATATTGTTGAACGAGCGGTTCTTCTTGCGGAATATGAAAATCCCGATGACGCGTTTGACAGACACCCATTTGTGAACGGTAACGGAAAAGGCGGCAGATATGACCAATTTGTCCCTTGCTGGTGTACATTCAAAAACGACAAAATAAACGACTACGGAATACTTGTCGCGTCCTGAAACAATGCCGCAGTTGAGAATATTTCAAAGGAGCTTCCTCGTCAGGACAAAATTCTCGATGACATCACTCCCGACAAGAAAACCGACGAATTGACCGCAAAAGCGATGAATGAGGTTCGCGCGCTGTTTGACGTAAATTCAGCGCAGCATACCCTGCGTGTTAAGCAAAGCAAAACGGAAGCTGCTGTGGATGAAAACGACATCTTTTTCAGCCATTGGGCGTCAAAGCTTCTGTCGGGGGACGACAATTCTGTTTCTGCGTGGGGACTGATTGCTGCACCGCTTGGCAAAAAGAAAAATATCAGTGATTTCTATTTCGGTGCAATGGGTGATATTCTGAAAACTCAAATTTCGTTTCCCGATAAAGAGGTCAAGGAACAACGACCTATAGACTATTGCACTGCAAGAACGGATTTTCTTAATCAACTAAAGTTTGTCAAAAGTTTGCGCGAAAACATATCAAAAAACGCAAGTGAGCGCCGTGAACGCAGACAGACTTATCTTGACGCGGTGAATGTTTTAAAAACAGAAAATCGCGATGCCTTGCAAAACGAGTACCTGCGACTTCAAAGCTCACTCGAGAATCTGAAAATCGACTGTGGGAATAAGCTCAATAGTCTTGACTTGGAATACAAGGTTTTGGATAAAAATACGACTTTGAAAAATGAGATAAACCAAGTCCAAGCGCAGCTTGACAGTTTTAAGAAGGAACGGCTCGCACTCAATCGAGATGAAATAAAACTTCGCAGCGAGGCATTAAACGGCAAAAAGAAAGGATTGTTTTCGCTGTTTAAAAAGCAGGACAATTCGGCGGGCGAAAAGCTGCTTCTTGCAGAAAAAATTGCTACACAACTGTCTCTGCTTGAAGAGCAAATAAGCGAAAAGAGCAGCCTTTTGTTATCGTTGACGAAGAGTTTTGATGAGCTGCAAGCACAAAAAAGCGCGCTTGCCGCTAAAATTTCCGAGGTGAAAAAGACGTTTGGGGACAGCTCTTCGGCAATTCAAGGCAAAATGAGGGATATTCAAGCAAGGCTTGAAAGAATAGAGCGATGCGAGAATATCGTTTCACAGTACAAGGAGCAGGCTCCCGCTGGTTTTGCGGAGGTTGACGACGAGCTTATCCGAAACATTTTGAGCGGAGATTCAAAAGCTTCGACGGCTGCTCAACTTGTAAACCCGTGGGTGACGGCAGAATATAATCGCGAACGCGAAAAGCTGTTTTACTATGCGATGAATTTGCACAAATGTTTTTTGCTGGCGTCGGACTGCTGCAAGTACAATCTGATAACGCTGGCGCAGTATTGGAAGCTTAAGAACGGAAGTGTCAAAAATCTTGTCAAATTTGATAGCGAGGAGATAAAGGATATAGCACCCGCGCTGTTTCAGACGCTGTTTTTGATGGTTCCGGTCATTTCATCGACCTTTGCTTCGGTTGGACGGCTGTTCAAGGACGTGACAAAGCAGAATGTAATTGGCACACTTATTGTTGATGAGGCAGGACAGGCAAGCCCCGAATGTGTTGTAGGTGCGTTGTACAGGTGCAGGAAAGCAATGATTGTCGGCGACCCGAAACAGGTTGAACCGGTGGTTACGGACGAACTTGACCTTTTAAGAAACGCATTTGATGATGAAACGCTTGCGTTATATAAAAACAAGAGCTTATCGGTGCAGTGTTTTGCAGACCGTATGAATAAATTTGGTACATATCTTTCCGGTGACAATGAGCCGGAATGGGTTGGCTGCCCACTGCTGGTACACAGGCGCTGCATTTCGCCGATGTTTGAAATTTCCAATGAGGTTTCCTATGCGGGAATAATGAAACAGCAGACTGAACCGCCGAAATCCGACCTTGAAAAGAAATTTGTTTACGAGCGCTCGATGTGGATTGATGTAAAGGGCAGAGAAATCGGCTCAAAGAACCACTATGTCAGAGAACAGGGTGAAAAAGTCTGCGAAATAATAAGGACAGCATTGCTCAAAAGCGGTGGAATTTCGGAAATATATATAATTTCTCCATTTACTTCCGTTGTATTGGGTGTCAGAAATGAGCTTAAAGAAGTTCTTAGGGATTCCGAAGAAAAATTGGAGCATTTCCTGACCAATAACATAGGAACCGTTCACAAATTTCAAGGCAAAGAGGCGAACGAGGTGATTTTCCTGCTCGGGTGCGATGAAAGCGCGGTGGGCGCTGTTAAGTGGGTGAACTCAAACATTGTCAATGTCGCGGCTACCAGAGCGAAATTCAGACTTTATATCATCGGTGACCGTTCAGAAAATGTCTGGCAGAAAAATAAATTCCTTAAAATCGCAATGACTCTTTTGGATTAAATCCGCGACGAGCAGCTTTCGTCCACAAATAAAAAATCTATATAGTAACTATCCCACACTTGAGGACGGTCCTTTGGACCGTCCTCTTCTGCGTTTTTGTAAATTTCGCAGGCGACACGATGTCGCTATTGCACGAAATTGACAAAAGCCGCGGCGCGCGAACAGACATTACTTGGTGTTTTCCCGAAATCTTTTTAGTCAAGATACCACACTTAAAGTCGGGATTTTGCCCGACTTTTTCAGCGTTTTTGTGATTTCGCAGGTGACAGAATGTCACACTCGCACGAAATCAAAAAAAGCCGCAGGTTGTGTGTAAAACTTGCTTTGATATTGCTTTTTCTCGCCCCAAGTTTCTTTTGGAGGCGATTTTATTTATTTAACCGCAAATCCTTGACAATTCAGAGCTTATGTGGTATTATTGAGGTATAGGGCAATGAGGTTGATTATTATTTGAGCGGAGGTTTTATGGGAGCTTGGGGCGCGGGATTATTTCAAAATGATGTTTCCGAAGATGTCAGGACAGAGTACAATAACAAGCTAAAAATGGGCAAAGCCGATGAGGACGCGCTGAAAGAAATTCTCGCCGAAAATGCCGAATTTCTGAATGATGACGAGGACAAATTTGACTTTTGGTTTGCACTTTCGTCGGTAATGTCGGACTTGGGCAGACTTTCCGATGAGGTGAAAAATATTTCATTGGAGCTTATCGATGTTGGGGACTTGTTTCGATTTGAGAACAGCAAAAGTGATTTGAAAAAGCGCAAAGAGGTACTGGAAAAGCTGCGTGAAAAGCTTGTCGGAGAACAGCCCGAGCGAAAGAAAATCCCTGCTGCAAAAGCGTTTGTGTGTCCGTGGAAAGTGAACGATATTTTTCTCTATAAACTAAATTCAGATGATTTTAAGAGTACACCGTATTATAACAAATATGTTGTGATTCTTGTGGATGAGATTGTTAATTATGACATTGACATTCCCGTGGGAGATATGCTGCCTGTAACTTATCTCAAAATTTGCAGCAATCGTCCAAATTCAATGGAGGATATTGAAAGCTCGTTGTTTATACCTCAACGGTTTATTTTCTATCTTGGAGATGGAAAAAAGGACAAATCGGAGAGAGAACACCGTTTTATGTGGTATAAGAACGGTTTTAAAAAGAATACCTTACGGTTTGAATTTTGGGGAAATTACGATTTCACGCGTCCCTATAACAAACCGTGGACTTATCCCCAAATAAAAGACGCGAAAGATTTTCACACGACAATAGCCTGTATGTTCAATCGAATTGATGAATATATTATTCGGTCGCTGGATTACTATAAAGAAGACTTATAAATAATCAGACTGCCTATTATTACAACGGCAGGATATTGTGATAAAAAGTTTTTGAAAGGCGATGAAAAATGCAGAAAATACGCAGACACCTGATATTTTACGGGAATGTGCAGGGCGTTGGGTTTCGGTACAGAGCGTGTTACAGCGCGAAAAATCTCGGTGTAACGGGCTGGGTGAGGAACCTGAACGATGGCTCGGTTGAAATGGAAGCGGAGGGCTATCCGAGGGACATTGACGCGCTTGTTCAAGCTCTCGGGGAGAACCGCTGGTGCTTCATCGAGCGGATTGAGTGTACGGAAATTCCTTTGTTGAACGATTACGGTTTTGATATTTTGGGGTAAATTTAGGAGGTAACTATGGATTTTGAAATTATTGATTTTCACACGCACCCGTTTGCCGAGCCTGCCGAGAACATCTGCCGGCATGCCGAATTTTGCGATATGTCCGAGCAGAACACGCCGGCTTATCTAAAAGCAATGGGCATTTCGCATATCTGCGGCTCGGTTCTTGACGCGAAAAAAGAGTTTCCCGAGGGCACAACGCTTTGGGACAGGCTCTCGTACAGCAATAAAACCGCGCTTGCGCTTGCCGAGCGATACGGCGGGTTCTATACCCCGGGTTTTCACGTTCACCCGCGTTATGTCCGCGAGTCCTGCGAGGAAATCGAGAAAATGAGCAAGCTCGGCGTGCGGCTTATCGGTGAGCTTGTGCCGTATATGGACGAGTGGAGCGACTATTCCTGCCGCGAATTTGATGAAATTCTCGATGTCGCGCTGATGTACAATATGATTGTGAATTTCCACACAATCGATAACGACCAGATTGACGCGATGGTGAAAAAGCACCCGAAAAACATCTTTGTTGCGGCTCACCCCGGAGAATACGAAAACGCTGTTCGTCACTTTGAGCGTATGAAAATGAGTGAAAACTACTACCTCGACTTGTCGGGAACGGGGCTTTTCAGGCTGGGTGTGCTGCGCCACGGTATCGATGTCTGCGGCTCGGAGAGATTTTTGTTCGGCTCGGATTATCCGGTCTGCTCTCCGGCAATCAATATCGGTGAACTGCTCCTGAACCCGCTATACACCGATGCTGAACGCGAGAACATTTTCTCGAAAAACGCAAAACGGTTGCTCGGGCTGTAAATTGTTGAGCAATATTTCAGCGTTGTACATATCGACCGAGATAAATTTGAAAGGGTGAGAAAATGATTTTTGAAACGGAAAGATTGTTTCTTCGTGAATTGAACCAAAATGATTTTGGCGCGCTTTGCAAAATCATGCAGGACGAGGAAACAATGTACGCTTACGAAGGCGCTTTCAGTGACCAAGAGGTTCGGGATTGGCTTGACAGACAGCTTTCCCGTTATCGGGAATACGGTTTTGGCTTGTGGGCAGTTGTGCTCAAGAAAACGGGCGAGGTGATAGGGCAGTGCGGGCTTACTATGCAGCCGTGGAAAAACGAAGAGGTTCTCGAAATCGGTTACCTTTTTCAAAGGCAGTTTTGGCACAACGGTTTTGCGACGGAAGCGGCGGTTGCCTGCAAAAAATACGCTTTTGAGGTGCTGAAAGCAGACGAGGTTTGCTCGATAATCAGAGATACAAATCTCCCCTCGCAAAGGGTTGCCGAGCGAAACGGAATGGTGAAAACGGACGCTTGGACAAAGCATTACAGGGGCGTTGATATGCCGCATTTCAGGT
>CALZUA010000006.1 GCA_945829235.1 uncultured Clostridia bacterium
GGTGTTCCACAAAATAAAGCACCCGGGAAATGCACTCGTCCTGTGCTTCCCGGGTATTGCCGAAGGCGGTTCTGTTGACGTGGACGTGCAAGCCGCACGTTGAGGTTTTGTGACTGCGGTAATACATGTGGATTGCCGATTCCATAAGTTCTTCCCACGGCATTTTTGTCTTGTGATAACGCAGCGTCATCGGGTGCGTCACGATTTCCATTCCGTCGTTGAGCGAGCCGTCCGACTTTATGTAAATATGCTCCGCAAGCCGGTTTCCGATATACAAAAGAGTATCGGCGTGGTCGCTGTCCTTGCCGCCTTCATCGATTTCGAGTTCCACGCCGAAATATCGTTTCGAGTCACCATAAAATATGGGTTCGGGCTTGTAGTTGTACTCGTGAATTGAGCTTTGGCAGCGCTCGTCATAACAGCGGTCGCAGTAGGCGTAATCGTCATCATCGTAGTTGGCGTAGTCACGGTGAATAATTCTGCCGCAGCACTCGCAGGTGGTGTAGTAGTCATCATAGCAGCGCTGGCAGAGCGTCAGGCTGTCCGAGCCCGCGTTGTCTTCAGTCCAGATACGCTCGCCGCAGTTTTCGCAAGTGACGGTTTCGCTGTGATAGCAGTCGGGGCAAAACAATTCGCCCTGAAATTCGTAGTAATCCTCCGCGTTGAGCTCGGCGCCGCAGCAGCCGCAAACGAGACGGTCGTTTTCTTTGTTGTCCATAGTATTCCTCCTGATTCAATATTCTTCTGCCAAAAGCATTGTGGTGTGGGTTTCGTCGTCGATGACGAAGATTTTTACGGTGATGGGGTTGTCCGTGCGAAATTCGAGCGTGCGCTCGTAGGGCGGCTGTTCCTGAATGTGGGTAATGTGCTGGATTGTGCCGTCGGTCGTGAGCTTGAAAACTTGCAGGTAGTCTTTCTCCGTGACCTCCATACTGTCGATGCAGTCCCAGAGGATGATTTGGAGCTCGAGCGGCACTGTGGTGTTTACGCCTCGCGTGGCGTAGCGTGGACTTGTGAACATAATTTCTCCTTTCCCGGAAACACAAAAATCCCCGAAGCAATGGCTGCTTCGGGGAAAATCTGTATTGCTCCGAACATATCAAAAGAATAATATATAATTGATGTGATATTAGGTACTATTCGCAAGGGTTAATACTGAATATAATTCAACATTGATAAATAAGCCTTTGGTTTAAAACAAATGATTTGAAAATTAAAAAACTGCAACCGTTTTCACTATATCCGCTCATTCAATAATTCCGACCTGCTAATGAAAGGAATTATTCTGAAGACAAGCGGAGTTATAGACGCGCTTATAGGTTTCTTTGAAAATATCATTTTTGATTGAAATAATGCACAGGGGGAGCCTCGTGAATTTTTTTGCGAAAAAATAACCCCCGAGTAACCGTTCGGGGGTTATAATCAGTATTCACTCAAAACATATATACCGTTATTTCACCTTCCTCACCCTTCCCATACTCGCGAAGGAAGTATCCATACTTATCGTGATACAAGTAATACTGTTCATTGATAAATGAGATTACTTCTTTATAGATGTAATACGTTCCAAATCTTGTTGCAATTCAGCCGTATCAATTCCAAAATCTTTAGCATAGTCAGATAAGTTCTGCAATGCCTCCTGAGACGATTTATCTCCGGAAGACAGTCGTATGTTAAGGAGCACAAACGACTTATATATTCCCTCATCAACAGGGGTTCTACGCAGCTTTTCAACCATAAGGGGATACAAGTAGCTATAATTCTGCGCAGATGTGTGATTTTGTAATTTTGAATTCAACACCTTGTCACTAAGGTCAGAAATGTTCTCCCCATTATAAATAACCTCACCCACCAACGGAGTAAATGCAATATTTTTCGTAGAAAGTATATTCAAAATCACCTGGCTGATATCCACACAAGCGCTTTTGAATGCATTTGTGAATTCAGCAAGTTTCTCGGGAGTGTTTAATGCAGATTGTCCCATTTTCTTTATTTCAGAATTATTTATGGACTCAACAATACAGTCACCAATACCGTGTAGAATGCCGCTACCTGCGTTCATAACTCCGGCAGCTATAGAAGATTTTATTGAAGCATCAATTGTTCCTCTAATAGTTGTTCCAAATCCTGCTCCCGTCCAATATCCTCTTGTTGCTTTTGAATAAGCGGTCTTCAGATGAAGTTCCGCAGCCCGTCTGTCTATAGCATCGAGTCGTTTCTGAAATTCAGGAACGCGAGGCAGCAACGACAAATCATCACACATAGACAAAATATCTTCACTGCAATAAGAATCAACGCCAAAGTGCATAAGCAGCTTTATGCTCCAATCAATCATTTCCGCCAAATGATTAGCATAATTATTTCCAACAGAATTTACAAATTTCTCCAAATCGTATGAAGTGCGATTACACTCACCCGAAAAAACAAATGAGAGTTGGTGTATTTCAAATTCAATTCCACGGCAAACTTGATTCCATTGAAAGAATTGACTAGGTGCTTTCAATTCATAATTATACAAAAAGCGATACTTGGTTTCCTTGGATTTAGTAGGCATCACCAAAGCACCCATAACGCCATATTGGTCAAGAATTTGTTTTGCTTCTTTTACGCCATTTGAAGAAGCAAAATACAAGTATTTATTTGCTGTATAATACATGCGGGTATCCGAGCCAAACCAATACTCCTTTCCCAAGAAGCACAATGCCTCATAGTAGTCTTCCGAAGTATCGTCAACATCTGAACAATTAATGTATTTCTGGGCATACATTACCGACAAATCATGTGAATTGCTGCGTTTGTTCTTTTCACCCAAGATGTGACTTTTGTATAATTCAAGGTACCCCTCGCATGATATTTGAAAACTCTGGTTTTTCTCAAGAGCTAAACAAATCTCCTCTGCACTTGACAGTTTGGCTTTCTTGCAATAGCAAAGCATAAGCATATATGCACTTTCGTTCTTTTCGGTATCATAACCGCTATTGTTCACATGCTCAAACAACGAAGCAGCTTTACCTATTTCACCTTGACGAAAATAAACAACGCCCTTTAAATAATCAATAACGCAATTCATTTCGTCATCCGATGTTTCAACCTTTTCCAGTGATTTCAAAATATCATCGTACTTATTTGACGACACATTATAATCCGTAAAACCGTATACTTCGGTAATACTATTAAAATCTCCTGCTTTTGCAGCAAGTTCCAGACATTTAGAATATTCGTTATTTTCTTTTTTGGTAATTTTCAACAGTTCCAGAATTGCTTCTTTATTGTTGAAATCTTCAACAAGCCTTATCAGAATCTCTCTGTACTCTTGTGTTAAAATAACATCTTTGTCGTATTTCTTTTTTGCCAATTTCAAAGCCTTTTCAGGATTTGACTTGATTTTCGAGCGAATATTTGAAAGAACTAATTTTGAATGACACCATGAAAAAATTGAGTAAATAACGCCACATACAACAATAATTCCGATAATATACCACATATACATACCCCCATTAAAGCAGATTTAATTATTTTCGCTTGTGCCTAACGAAAACAAAAGTCATGCACGAAATCAAAATAGCCAATGATATCCATTGTGACGTTGAAAAGCAGCCCCACACGCCCCTAATACTATCACCACGGAAGAATTCTAATATGAACCTTATCACAGAATAGCTGGATAAATACACTAACAGCAAGGGAGCCTTAAACTGTTTCTTTTCAACCATAAGCAACAGAATAAAAATGATGAAACAGCAGAATGCTTCAACTAATTGCACAGGAAATCTCGTTACATCGGGCTCTGATGCCATAGCAAACCCAAACCCGCAAGGTATGCCATAGCAACATCCTCCCATAAAGCATCCGATTCTGCCCAAAGCATGAAAAAGCGGAAAGCACGGAGTAATACATTCAAATAATTCAGACAGGCTTATTTTATTAACCTTGCCAAATATCCAAACGCCTGCAATAGCACCCAGAAGACCGCCATAGAACACAAATCCGCCATTAAATACAACTTTACTTAGTTTATCAGCAGAAAATTCTTCATCCAACTTAGGAATCATGGTAATCATAAAAAGCAAACGGCTGCCAATCAACAAACCAATTCCCAGAGCAGATACTAATTGCAATTTTTTTAATATGCCAAGCGATAATTTACGGCTTCTATAGATAAATAATATAAATGCAAGTACAAACCCTATTGCCGCACAAACGCCGTAAAGCGGCAAAACTATTTTAATAAAAGGATACATATATCACGAACAAGCTAAACAGCCGTAAACAGGTTTCACTTTATTGTCTGAATCAACAATGGGGTAATTCACACAATAACAACTAAAACACGATGTTCCAAAACAGCCACCACATATTTTGGTTGAAGAAAAGTATTCGTCAAGCCCCTTTTCATCACTTGCGGTTGCTCCAAAGCAATCAATACAACCATAATATGTGCCACCGGCTCCACATGAGTCGTGATTATATCTGTAATCACAACCTATACAAGATAAACAGTCGCTATGAGATTCCAACTTAACGATATTACTAATGGCTTCAATATCCTCTGCCGAAAGATGACTTTCATTCGAACCGCATCCGCTAAAAATAAACAAGCAAACAGCCAAAGCCATTATACTCAGAACCGTAACAATTTTTTCTTTCATTTTGATAAACTCCTTAACATATAAATTAGTTATTACGCCGAATACAAGTATTCAACATTCCGGTTTTTTGGGATAATTTTTGATAAAATTTGTAAGAGGATTCATTCCTCATCCTTATCCTCCTCGTCCTCCTTCTTACGCTTCTGGAGGACGCTCTCGATAAACTTCAGCGAATAACCCGCAGCGCGAGCGATATTGGCACGCTGACGTCTTTCGGTGGTTTGCTTGGCAAGGTCGGCTATGTACTCGGCACGATAGAGCTTCATCGGACAGTCGATTTTATCGCCGTGAAAGTGCTTGTACAGCTTCAGCATATTCTCTGCACCCAAAAGCTGATACAGCTCAAAATAGCTGTCCGTCAACGCCTCGGCTTCGTTGCCCTCAACGTTAAATGCCTCATATACGCCTTTTTCATCGAGCAAGTTCAAATTGATGTCTTCATTTTTATTCATTTCGACAAAATCCTCCTTTTAACTGATTATAGCATATATAAAGCCAACGATTCAATTCCTAAAACGGAAGAAATTAAGCACCGTTTTATTCTCCTTTTATTGTAAATATATCCCAAAGTACAATCGCTATCTTCTGCAAATGCAGAGGACAGCGATTGTGCTTATGATGAATACTCGGGAGGTTACTTGCCTTTACGCAAATTATCCTTTATTTTGCTATATTGTGAGAGCTTTTCGTACTTACACTGCAAGCAGGGATTTACGAGAGTTTTTACGGTTCCAAGCCTATATGGACAGGTCGAACAAGGAGAAAACAGATTTAACATATACATCACCCTTTCTGAAATATGTCTGACTGCTTTAATTATATTATAACAGAATGAACCGTGAATTAGGTAAACCACCGGTTGACTTATACGCTGCCCAAAAGAGGAAGGTTGTAATCAAACAGTACCGTATTTATTTCAAAAATGTTATAATTCCCCGATTCGATGAAATATGAAACGATAATATCGGTCTTGTCGCTTCTCGTAAGGGTGTAACCCGCGCACTCCAGCAGCTCATCTGTTTCCGCAAGCGTCAATTTAAGAGCAACCGCAAACGCAAGAGCAGTGCTCTTTTTCGGATGATAGTTTTTATCGGAGCGGATTTTTGAGAAAACCTGCTTGCTGAAATTTGCCGCCTTATAAACCTCCGAATCGGTCAAACCACGCTCATCAATCATCTTCATCAGCTTTTGTGAAAATGAAATATCTTGATTTTTCAGCCGCTCTTTCAGCTTGCCCATATTTATTCCCGGAGCAAAGGAATGTGGGTTTGAGCCATGAAAATCAAACGGTTTGCCCGTGTGCATATTATCGTACTCGGGGCGTTCTTCCGAATAATTTTCGGCAATATAACGCTGAATCTTATCAGCCAAATCAACATTCAGCTTTGCCGCTCCCTTGTCTAAAACCACAAGCATTACAAACAGTTCACTCTCGCTCGATTTAAGGAAATCCGAGATTGCTTTTTGTGCAACAGCCAAATCCGTTTCTTTCGGGCAGCCGGCTCCCGAAGAAATCAGCGGAAAGGCTATTGATTTGCATTTATTCTCGGCGGCAAGCTCAAACGAATTCTTGTAGCAGGAATAGAGCAAGTCCTCCTCGCCGTTTTTCCCGCCGTTCCATATCGGGCACACCGTATGTATGGTATTTCTGCGTCCTTTTGTGAATTTTGCCGAACCTGTTTCACCGCCGTTGTTTTCCGCTTTTACCACAACATCTGCGCGAACCTTTGTGATATCGGCACGAATGATATTGAAAGGCATATTTTCACTCCTCGTATTATATGAACAATTGATATTTCTATTATATACCAAATTTGAACATTTGTAAATACCGAAAGTCACTTTCTTTCCTCTTTTTTCGAACGATTGTTTGCTCATAATCTGACTTACTTTCGATTTAATAGCCCTTTTCCTTGCGTGTTGTTATTGAACCTTTCTATTGTAACAAAAACCCTGCCCACATCGGTAGGAGTATATCATTTCAAATCGTTTCGCAAAAACGTATGGATTTGAGATTTTGATTTTGCTATGAGTTTTGCGACAAGAAATACCCAAAAATCATTGGATTATGGAGCATAGAAAATATGTCGCATAAACGAACGTTTATGATAGTAGCATCAGAATGACCGATGCCTTTTCTGCGAAATTCAAGCCGGTCTTAATAACTCAACCCCACTGTCAATGTTAAAATTTCTGCCAGTGTTCTTAATTCCTTTCATATAAATTTCTATCCGCTTACCCTACAAACTGGAAAAAGCCACTCCGCTCCGAACTTGGAGCAGAGTGGTCAATTAGAGTAATTATGAATAGTTTATGGGAGCAGCTTGCATTTATTATTCCCATAGATATAATATATAAATCTTCAAACATAATAAACGAGAGTCTATTCAAGGAATCAAACGGGCTGCTGTAGATTTCAGCAAAACTGACAAGTAGCCCATTTATACAAACTTCAAAAATTTGCCTTATCGATGCCTAAATCCAACGCTGAATTTGAAAAGTGTTATCATCGATTTGAATTTCACAATCAGGCGGATTAACAAATTTTTATTCCGAGTGATTGCATAATCATGCAGTCAATATTTCAAATTAGATTTTTGGAACGAGGAGAAAAATTTGTTAATCCGCTGTAATACGGAAAATATTCAAATAAAGAAAAAAATTTTTTTAACGTCAAATCGTCCAATTTTTCGCCAGAGTAATATGGCATAATATTACAAGAGCCAACCGGCTCAAAAAAATTTCTATGGAGGTAAAAAATGAAAAAGAAACTAAAAAAGGCAATTAAGGCTGAACTCAACGATAGCCAAAAAGTCTACACCAAAATCGACAGGTATTTTTCAAAGCTCAACGAAAAGTATTGTCCGCTTGGAGATGTTCCCGATAAAATCAGAGATACCGGTGATAACTTTATCTGTTTTGGCAAAAAAGATGGTTCTCCGGTCGGGCATAAAGCGGGTCTTGATGGTCACGGAGCAGTTTTTGGAGGTAGTGGAAAGGGAAAAACCTCAAAATTTGCTGTTCCAACACTTTTAACCTGGAAAGGCGCAATGGTCTGTACGGATATTAAGGGCGAGATGTCTGACTGGTATAGGTTTTTCCGATGTAAAAAAATGGTGAAACGCAAAATGATTGTATTTGACCCGGAAGACGAAAAATGCCCAAGGTATGACCCCTTTGTACTGATTGACAAATATCCCAATGATAAAATTGCGATCATTTCCTCAATCGTACTAATACTTATTCCTACTAAAGATGGAGCATTCCTTGAATACAATTTCTGGACAAAAAGCGCACAGACTTTTTTGAAGGCCGCGCTTCTGTATCGGTATAACTGTAACGATAGTTTTATTGACGCAATTAAGTATATTCAGACTACCAGCATAACAGAATTGTTGCATGAGATTAAGAAATATGATGCGGAGGCCAGTGAAATTATCGGTGATAGCATTGAGAAAAACGTTTATCTCCTCTCAAGCATTGATATTGACATACATAATGCTCTTGAAGTGTTCTGTGACCCGTATATTTCCAAAGCCATTGACAGAGACTCAGCCCCGAACAACAAGATTCTGACATGGGATATGGTAAATACATACAACATCTTCCTGAAACTTCCTTCCGAAAAAATAATACACTGGAAGCCTGTTTTCAACATTATGTATTCACAGCTTATCTTCACATTGAATAAGCGCAAGGAGAAATACTCTTATGGAGGTGAAAACAATATGCAGACACTTCTTCTGATGGACGAGTTCGCTAGTTTCGGAAAAATACCAGGATTCGAGAAGGACATCTCAACTTTACGCAGTAAGAGCGTAAATATATTCATTATTCTTCAAAGCCTTGCACAGCTTGATAGAATATACGGTGAAGACATACGCAAGGAGATAATGGACAACTGTTGTCATAACCTTATTCTTGGCTGTAATGACAACGATACCAGGAAGTACTTTTCTGAACTGATAGGTACTCACGATGAGCTTAAGTTTTCCCTTAATACAACTTTCAGCAATGGCAGTAAATGCTTATCAAGAACTGTCATGAAAGAAAAAGTTGTTACCATTGAGCCGCATGAATTAGGAGCGCTTGAGGATATCATTGTAATTTCAGAGGGGCATCCTTATCGGCTTGAAAAATTTGAATTATCACCAAAATTGTATCGAGAATACAAGATCATCCAAATGATGAGACAAAACCCACAAATTATGGCTATTGCCGGGAGGAATTATTATGGAAACAACAAGTGAAAGAATGCTGCGTCTTAGTATTGAAAAGCGCCAGCATTATCAAGACAAAATCAAGAAAAAGGCAACGTTTGAACACCGCCGTACATATACTATCGGTCAGATGGTTATAGATTCTCTTGATAATATCCCCGACTATGTTCAAAAACCTGATGGAACAAAGGTTATTTACCTTTCTCGATTCGAAAAGTGTGTAAAGACGCTGTCTGAAAAAGCCACCATCCACAGATTACTTTCGTCTGCATCTCCCATAACTAATTTCGATGTCAATTCGCTCGCGAACGAATTGTGTGAACTGTTTAAGAACAGTACTACGAATACGAAGTCAGTAAATACACGAATCGGGGTTGTACCGGAAGAAGACCGTGTAAGCAAATACACCGACAAATGCCACATTCTCAAGAGGAGAAGATATCTTGTTGGAAAGATTATGCTTCACTATTTTCACGAACTTCCTTCTCTTACGGATGAAACCAATGAGGAATACAGGAAAAAGCTTGAACGGTTTAAGGAAATCTTGTTCCTAATAAATTACTGCGCAAAGATGATTTCAAGCGACGCTATCTGGAAAAACAGCGAAAAGGAGAATTTACAATGAGTTATTATAATTGCAATGTAAGTATTGTTCAACGTTCGAAGGGAAAGAGCTTTGCAGGAGCTCTTTCCTATATCAGCGGGAATAATATCAAGGACATTCGTTCAGGAAAGAGCCGCTATTATGAGCGTAATGATGTATGGAACTGTAAAATTTACTGTCCCGAAAACACGCCCGAAAGAATGCGGACTCTTCAGGGACTTAGTGATACGGTAGAGCTGGCAGAAAACAGAAAAAACTCGCAAGTTGCAAGGTCGATTATCTTCGCACTCCCTAAAGAACTTACTTTTGATGAGCTTGAGAGAATAGTTGATAATTTTGCTATTAAAAACTTTGCTAATAGCGGGCTTATCGCAGTTGCTGCAATTCATATGGGCAAAAACAAGAAAGACACAAGCAGGAATAATCCACATGCGCATATTCTGGTAACTATGCGTAAGGTTGACGACAATGGCTTCTGTAAAACCAAGGACCGAGAACACAACCGGAAGGATTCCTTGAACCAATGGCGAGAGTCTCTTGAAAGAGAAATAAATCGTGCATATGAACGAAACAATATGCCTGAACGCGTTTCCTCAAAAAGCTATAAAGTTCAGGGAAGAACAGATGTCAAACCCAGGAAACGCCTCACCAGAGATGAATGGGAAAGGCTGAACCGAAATGGCGAAAGAATCGATGTTTACCGTGAGCATCTGGAACAGCGCAAACTCGAGAAGGAAAAAAAGCAAGAACGTATGCGTAATTTCGAAAGAATGTTCTAAAGAAAGGAAGCGACTTACTATGAGATACTTTGCCAAAGAAGTCAAAGTCGATATGTCTGATATCCTTCCGGAATACAAACCTCCGTAATATGTTGAGTTTGGTATCAGGCTTATTTGCAACTATATATTCTCTATGCAGTAGACCGGGATATAACGGCTACTATAAATAATGTGATTAACCGCCTTAGTAGCGGTGGAAAGGATGTAATATAATATGGCAGAACAAACAACAAGAAAACTTCCTAAAATGCTTACAGCAAAGGAAGTCGGACAATACCTCAGAATCTCCAAAAACAAGCTCTATGGTCTAATGAAATCCCGCTCATTCCCCTCTGTAAAAATCGGCGGCCGATACTATGTTGACGAGGATATGCTCCGAAAATGGATAATCCAGAAGAGCAGAGAGAAGGAAAAGGCATCGGTTTTGTTTAATTTCTGGGGAGGTATGGCATAATGGCAAGAAGACGTGAAAAAGGTCTCGGTAGTTTATATCGAGACAAGGACGGCAACTGGATAGGTCAGGTTGATAAGGGCGTAACCGACAATGGAGTACGTCTTTACAAACGCTTCAAAGGCAAAACCAAAGCGGAGGTCAAAGAAAAGATAGACCGTTATATCACATGCGTGAAAGACGGAACTATTGCTCTTGACGGATATTATCTTGACGACTATCTTCGCGGCTGGCTTGAGCATATCAAGAGACCAAATCTGAAACCGGGCTCCTATGACCGAGCCATGACGACCATCAGAAAGCATATCATTCCGTTCATAGGTCACTATTATGTTACCGACCTGACCGCGAAAATAATTCAGGTTGAACTTATTGATGCCCTATATAATAAAGGTCTCTCCTACTCCTCGATAAAAAAGGCGTTTGATTACCTCAGCGCTTCTCTCAACTATGCCGTGGACTCGGGGAAACTAAACCGAAACCCTTGCAGACTTATCAAGCTGGAATCAAAACAGCATTCTCCAAAGCAAACCCGTTTCCTTGATGATAACGAGATAAAGGCTTTTATTGAAGCAGCGAATTCACGCTTTGCAAACGGGGTGCCTAAAATCAAGGTCAGAAAGTTGCTGATTCTAGCCCTTAATACAGGGCTTCGTGTAGGTGAGCTTTGCGCTCTGAAATGGACTGATATTGATTTTAGCAAAAAGAGTATGACAGTCTGTCGAAATGTTACCGATACATACAACTACACCAATGCCACAAAGCAACGAAAGAAAGTCCATCTGGTTCAGAACAGCACGAAATCCCGTGACAGGGTAGTTCCTCTCAACAGGACGGCTTTTTCACTCCTCAGAGAGATGTATGAAGAAGCTGAGGATAAATCGGGTTATATTGCAGGTGGTCCAAAGCCCGGCAATATCAACACGATGATAAAGAACTACAAAAGGGCATGTGAAATCGCAGGAATAAAGGAGCCCCACGGCTTTCACACACTTCGGCACACATTTGCATCGAGGTTGTTCCGTAAGGGTGTAGATGTTAAGGTGGTATCCTCTATTCTCGGTCACAGCGACACCGGTTTCACCTATAACACCTATATTCATCTTATAGAAGAACAGGCACAGGCAGCTGTTGAACTTCTTGATGAAGAGGATGAATAACAAAAATACCTCCGGCACACCCAAAACGGGAAATGCCGGAGGTGATTTTTTTAGTTTTGGACCAGACAATTTCTTCCTTTTTGTCAGAAAACCGGCTTTTCACAACGGCAGCAAGTCAAGCAGATACTATCATTCACTATCGCAGCCTTTATACCCATTTTTTTCAGCATGACCCAGCAGATATAGAAACGCGAATGCAGGAATGCGTATCATCTTCACCCCGCTTGGAGTATTGTGAATTCCATAATCATCAGAGCGCTTTGTAACCACAAATGCAACAGAAGCCTTATCTGCAAGCTGGCATATCATGCTGTTGTCAGGTATCGGTGCTTCCTCCCGATACTTAACTTCTATTATCATATTCTTGATGCTTGGGTACTCAACAACGATATCAATTTCCTTGTCACCGCTTCCTCCACGGTTGTAACCAACCGAGGTTGCTTTCTGGTAGTAGAAGGTCGAAACGTGCTTATATACGGCAGTTTCAACCACCTTCCCCATTTCCGTAGGATTTGTCAGCAAATCATTGTCCATGAGTACTGCATTCCTTATGGCAGCGTCAGCAATATAGATTTTTGGACTGGATTTGAGAATCTTCTTTCCGGTCATATCAATCGGCCAGCTCTGATAAATCAGATTTGCGCTCTCAAGGTAGTGAATATAGTTTTCTACAGTTGGACGGCTTACTCCCTGAAGTTCCTTAGTAAGCGTTTCAATATTAACCACTTCAGAAGAAACACTGCACAAATAGAGGAATATCCGCTCAAGCTCAATAGGACTTCTTATGCTGTATAAAGATGGCAGGTCTCTTTTCAGGACCTTATCCACAACATCATCTCGCATAATCTGCTGAGCAAGCAAGTCATTGTTTGCCAGCGCAAGCTCCGGAAACCCGCCAACCTGCAAATATCTTGCGAAATGCTTCTGTATATTTCCAAGCTTTAGCATTATTTCTGTCTGTGCCTGTCTGGAAATTATTCTGAAGCTGCTAGGCTTAATGTCTTTCAAAAGGTCTGGCTTTTCAACCTTCATAAGCTCGCAATACTCATAAAATGACAGTGTGGGAACACTTATCACAGACCACCTTCCGGCACCGCTTTCAATCTTTCCATTTACAAGAGCCGGACTTGCCGAACCGGTTGCAACCATCTTGGTTTCGGGCTGGGTATCATATATTGTTTTGAGCCATTGATCCCAGTTTTGAGCATATCGGATTTCATCGAAGAAATAATATACATTCTGCGTCGGGCTGACGTTCTCGTGGTAGCACTCCAGAATATCATTCAGGTCGCTTAACTTAAGCATTGGATGGTCCAACGATATAAACACGATATCCTTTGGAGATATTCCTCGTTTAATCAGCGTGTCAATCATCTGATACTGTATCGTAGTCTTTCCGACTCGACGAGTTCCGGTAAGAACCACTATACGTCGAATATCTTTCAGGTCCAGCATTTTCATAGCTTCATAGTATGCAAAACGCTTATATTCCTTTGTAAGCAGTGGGTTTGATGTTCCGGTTGACCACCAAGGGTTGAATGCTGAAAGTACCTTGAAAATCTTTTCCTTTGATGTAATAGCCATTTGCACCCCTCCTTGTTATTATTATAAACTATAATTTGCAAAAAGTCAAGAATTATTCTAAATATACTTGAAATAATTTTACGATTTATTCTAAATATACTTTTTATTGTTGCGTATCACAATGGAATATCAACCAACATACTCTCCGGCAACAGAAAGTGGTTTTATGAAGCAAAGTATTAAATTCTCGCAGAAGAATTATGCCAATTTTGTCCAAATTTGCAAAAAATAGAAGGTACGTTTTTGCGAAGAATTTGGTGAGTCAATAGTGAGTCTATTTTCAGAATATCATACATAAAAGAGCAATTTAAATACCAAATATTGTAAAGTCCAAATCTGATTAACAAACCGGTTTGCAGCGGACACAAGTCGCTCAAATGGCTTTATAAAGCGAAAACTCCCGACTAATTATCGGGAGTTTGTGGTTGGGATAGCAGGATTTGAACCTGCGGGTGAGGGAGTCAAAGTCCCTTGCCTTACCGCTTGGCGATATCCCAGAATTTTAACAAAAGAGGTTAGAAGAAAGCGCTCTCACTTCTAACCTCTGATATTTGTGGGGTGGGGAGTGGGAATCGAACCCACGGTCTTCGGGACCACAATCCGACGCTTTAACCGACTAAGCTATACCCACCATAAAAGAAGCCGAAAACACTTGCATTTTCGGTTCAAATGGCACGCCATGAAGGATTCGAACCTTCGACCTACCGCTTAGAAGGCGGTTGCTCTATCCAGCTGAGCTAATGGCGCACATCAGCTAAAAATTAAACGAGAGCGATTTTGAACCCGCTACCCGTTTCTATAAAATGGAGCGGGTGATGGGAATCGAACCCACGCGACCAGCTTGGAAGGCTGGGATTCTACCATTGAACTACACCCGCATTTCAACGCTTTATTATTATATCACTTTTTTTCCTGTTTGTCAAGCACTTTTCGCAATTTTTTTCAAAAAATTACTGTTCAGTGGGAACATTGTGTTTTGGTAACTTTTACAGTACGGATTTTCGGGGAACTCTTTGGCAAATAACGCCGGTTTATCCGTGAACAACGCTTCCTTTTGACGAACAGAACAGGCTTCTGCCACTAACTTTCTTTGAGAAAACTTTTCCCCTGCATTTTTCGGTATTAAACCGAAAAATGCTCGTGGAGGTTGTTTGTGTTGAATTTTGATTTTGTCGCTTCGCTCCAGTGCCTCCGGCGGCCAGAAACCTTTTTCTGAAGAAAAAGGTTTCAAGACTTTGATGAGCGCTACTACAGAAAAAAGTTGACAAGGTAAAGCAACGGGATATGACAAAGTGGCATTGTGAGATACACAGTGCCACTTTCTTACAAATGTGACTATACAGATAAACACCCCGCAGATATCGGGGTGTTCTCCATTTATCTCACTTTTTCAAGCCTGCCTTTGTCCATCTCGCAGACCGTATCGCAAAGCACATCAATATCTTCAGCCGAATGCGAAGCAATCAAAATTGTTTTCCCCTGCGATTTCAGGTCAAGCAAATATTGTCGCATATCAGCAACTCCGTCCTTATCAAGCCCGTTCATCGGCTCGTCTAAAATCAGCAAATCGGGATTTTCCATAATCGCCTGAGCAAGTCCCAAACGTTGCCGCATACCGAGCGAATATTTTCCAACGTGCTTCTTGTCGTCGGGGTTTAATCCTACGCTTTTTATCGCGGCTTTTATTTCTTCCTTGCCGATTTTGTTGTTGATTTTCGCAAGAAATTTCAAATTGTTATACGCGGAATAATTCGGTAGAAATCCGGGAGTTTCGATAATCACGCCAACGTTTTCCGGAATGTCAACGTCCTTTCCGATAACTTTGCCGTTTACGGAAATCCTTCCCGAAGTAACAGGCACGATACCGCAGATACACTTCATCAGCATTGTTTTTCCGCTGCCGTTTCTGCCGATTAAACCGTGAACTTTTCCTTGCTCAAAATCCACGCTTACTTGATTTAAGACAGTTGCGTCCTTAAATCTTTTGACAACGTTTTCAATGGTTATTACGTTATCCAATTACACTCCCTCCTTTGTATCAAGGCTTTTCTTCCGACCGAATATAAATATCCCCGCAATCAGCATTACGATAAGCCCGCCGTAAACGCACATACAATACGCAAACGAGGGTTTGGCGGTCATATTGCCAACGTCGATATTGTTTAAGGTGTTCCACGAAATCGGAGAAAATCGAACGTAATCAATCCATCCGCCCATTGCTACTAAAACCGTCCACACCACAAGCAGCGACGAAATAATAATCCCTATAAAACGAGTATTTGAAACCAGATTGCAGAAAAATACAATCATTCCGAGCAAAACCGCCGACAGCCACGAAGTCAGAAATGTGAAAAACACCGCCTGAACGGGTGTGAAATACTCAAGAATAATGTTCGGAACGTTAAGGAAATAAGCTTCTGCTGTTGACGCAACATTTGAATTTGCTATCATATAAAGCGTTTTTCCCCAATCAAGCGATGGTTCCGCGATAAAGACTGTCGAAATTATTGTAAGAAAGAAAATGAAAAAATAATATAAAGCGCTCGCGGTAAAAATATACAAAATCTGTCCTAACAGCCACTTTGCACGGCTTATTCTCGTGTAAACGAAAAGCTGATTTTTATCGGTAAACGGCGCGTTGCAGAACATCAGCAAAACGGGCAGAGTAAAAATGACCTTTGTGTGATATTGAATGTACAAAAACGGGAAAATCCACATTGAAATTTTCGTCCCCAAAAATCCGGCGACTTTTTGCATATCGTCAACGTAAATTTGAACCATTATTATCAGCAGCGCCGCGATTGTCCACATTCGATAATCGGCTGCCCATTTGCGAAGATTTTGCGCGCAGATTGCCCAAACTGCTTTAATTGAACCCATTTTGCACTTTCCTTTCCACAACCTTCGTAAATACAATCCCGCAAATCACTGCAATTGCCGCGAAAATCCCGTTCGTCCATAAAAACGCCGGAAGCGCGCTCATTTCGGTATGCGAGAGCGAAATGCTCCACAAATTGAAATCATCGGGGAAGTTCATTGTGACGCGCTCAACCGCATAGCTGAAAACAAACGGCGCACAAACTGCGATATATTTGCTCGGAAAAAATGCCGTCAGCATAAGCCCCATAACCGCCCACATCGCGGAGCTTGCCGCGAAAACAAATGTAGTCGCCGCCAAATCAAACAGGGGAAATCCGTTTAAGGAAAATATTCCGTAAGGACCCGATTCCGACCCTCCTCCGACAGAGTAAAACGGATAAGACAATGAATATATTCCTGCGAATATCATCATACCGAAAAAAACTGTTGCAAGCGAGGAAATATAGCACACCGCAGCGTTTGCGACAGAGTATTTTTTCGCGCTTTTCCGTGTTACGCAATTCGTTGTCACCATACAATTCCATTCATCGGAAAAATTTGCCGCAAACGGCAGCGCGCCCAATATTACGAATATTTTACGGTAACCGTCAAGAGAACGGATAATCTCCATTTCCATCAAAACGTCGCTGCCCTTAAACGCGCTCGGCAAAAGCCGCAAACTGCAAATACCGATTACGCCCGCAATTCCTATGTAAAACAGCGGCGAACGAAATAATTTATAAAAATAGGCATTAAGCATTTTCTCACCTTAATCTCTTGCTGCAATATATCTGTGTCCCGTATCAGCCCAGATATATTCGTATTTTTGAGAACGGTAAAGAAAACTACTGAGTTCCGAAGTCTCATTGTCTAACTCAAGTGACGAATATCCTGCGAATTCCCACGCGGGCTTAAAATTTACAGTCATGTTGTCGGACGTGCCGCTGTAGGCGATATAAACGGGTTGACACCTGTAATATTTTGTTGTTGAAGTTGGTACCAGATTGGAGAGATATTCCTTAAATTTATCGACCGATTTATTCGTATTGCAATTTACTGTGACATTTTCCACGACCTCATAACTCTCCGAAAAAATAGTTGATATATTCAGCGATATTATTTTGTCTTTTGAAACAACGGCAATAGCGCCGGGGTCTTTTATTGCAAATCCGCTGCTAGCTTCAGCGTCCGTATAATAATATGCTGTGCCAGCCATTGCAAGCTCGGTGTTTTCAAAAACCTGCGGATATCGTAAGATGTATATTTCCTCGTTTTCTGTCCAAGGGGTTGCCTCAAATTCCGTCCCTTGCTTGTCCAAGGTATCTTTCACATATGGCAGTACCAAATTCGCGAATTCTGCGCGGACGGAAATTACGCGCGGCTTTCCTAAATTTGTAATCCCGAGTTTATTTATCATCTCTCTTGCGCGTTTGTCGGCGTCCGCTGACGAAAATGCCGCAAGCTCGCCGTTTGTGGCATAGCAATCGTCAATCAAAGCACAATCGTTCGCTACGAAGCCATAAACGCTGCCGTATTGATATTCACCGCCCGTTTCGGCTGTATCTTCATAGCTAAATCGTCCGGGCTGTATGATGATATCCAACCCGTCTTCCGTTTTCCAAAAATACATTTTTTCATCGGGATAAAACGGTTCATCTCTTTCATTTAACTCGGCGATTTCCTTGTCCGCAAGAAAAAGCCGTTCTATTTCTTCCTTATCCCACGTTTTCAAGGTGAGCTTTATCGTTGGAAATTCATCGGGAATATTATCGGGCATACTTAAATCGAGTATAAATTTGTCCGAAATTTGTATGGGTGATGATTGGAAATCGGTACTCTGAGCCGAATTATCGAGTTCGGTGCTCTGACTCGAATTATCAATAGGAGCTTGACCTGTCGGGTAACAACCGGTGAACAGCATTGTAAGCAGGACAATTATGGCAGTCGAAGATAATGCTTTTTTCATTTTGAACTCCTCCAAGATAAATTAAGGCAACAACGCACAATTTTTTTGTTTGATTTCTGAGTGATTTTATTCAGCACACCAAAGTTAACCTTGTGGTTGAAGTATAGCACATTCCTCGGAGCTTGTCAACACTTCTGTGAAGTATGACGAGAAAAAGTGAAGTATGACAAAAAAATCGCCGACTTTAAACGTCGGCGAAGTCTTTTTCAATCTCTTTACACAATATCACACGGCAGAAAAATGTCCTGCCTTCTTCATAGAAATCTGCGCTGCCGCTGTACTTTTCCGCTATCGTTTTAATGGACTTCACTCCAAAACCGTGCAGCTCTGTTTTGCTTTTTGTTGTTTTCAATTTAGAGTTTCCGTTCAGGACGGATTGTAATATCGAGTTTGCAACTGTTATCATCAGTTTATACCTATCGGAATGGATTGAAACCTCTACAACGGCATTATCGCCCGCTTTCTCCGCCGCTTCGATGGCGTTGTCAAGCATATTCCCGATAAGATTGCACAAATCGTATTCATTTATTCCTTCGACTTCACTCGATGAGTTACATAAAACCTCTATGCCCTTTGACTTTGCAATACTCAATTTGGAGTTCAGAATGGCGTTCACAAAGTCGTTTCCTACATCCATAAACATTTCTATACGTTCTAAACCGCTTGAAATATCGGAAATGTATTTTTGAGCAGCGTCAATTTTCCCCTCAAGCTGCAGTCCGCTTATTGCGTCAAGGTGCTGTTTAATATCGTGCCGTATTTGACGTATCTCTTGATATTGATTTCGCACTGTTTCGGCATATTGGATATCGTGCCTAAGCTGCTGCTCCTTTAGTTTAAGTTCCTCGGCTGCGCGGTTGCTTTTATTCAATGATATTGTAATATACAGACATATTATGTTTAGCGCAAACAGTCCAATTTCGGAAAACAGCAACATCATTGATGTCGTATCACTCAAAGCAGTTTCATTTAAAGCTATATGTATCATTGCAAAAGAAAAAATTGAAATTAAGAAAACTGAAATAATCAGAAACCATTCTTTCTTTTTCATTAACAAGATAGTTTTATCAGCAACCCTTAATATCAGACTGAATAAATATAAATTCAAGGCTTGACACAATATCGCTCCTATAATCCTATACATATCTTGACCGGCATACACTTCATCAAGACTTGATTTCATAACAATGGAAGAAAGCCCCGATGTTAAGTTGCTCGAACCAATTATAACGAGGTCGGAAATAATTACCGCAAACAATTTACTCATAACCTTACCATTCAAAAACAGCAAAGCATAAACGAACCAATATGCAATAAAAATTGCGCTCAACCACCAATCATATAACGTAAAATGATTCAAAAATGTTACCAAGATCGCGCCAACAACTGCTCCCAAGACATAAACAATCTTTCCTTTTGGCGTTTTAAGGTCGCATTTCAAAAAGGTACATATAAAATATAATATGATAAACTGTTCGCAAAGTGTGACCGAAATTTCAAAAGCTTTCCAACCCAAATTTTCCATACTCTTCACCCCATTCAAGAATGATTTCTCAGATAGATATTGAACTTCTCCGAAAACTCCGCTTTGTATGTTCTACTGATATTAAGTTCCGTTCCGTTATACAGAGTTACTTTCATTCTTGTATTATCTACCCTGACCACAAATCCCATATTTACGATAAACCTGTTATTTATTCGAGCGAATGATTTTGGCGGCAGTTCGTCAAGTAATTTGTCCAGCTTGCGGCGAATATGTATCGTTTCCGATTTGCATACTATGTCAACATAATTAGAACTGCTTGTTGCATATATGACATCACTCGTTTTCACATATTTTTTCTCACCGTGCGGCATATCAAAGCAAACAGTATAGTTCTCTTTAAGCTGTTCGATAAGCTTTCCAATCACACTGTTGAGTTTTGATTTCAATATTTCCGTTTTACCCTTTGGGATGAAATAGAACGGATGGTAGTCAAAGCTGTCATAGACTAAACCGCTTTCCGTGGTGACGAAAATAATGTATGTTTTCTCGGATATTCCCCTTACTTGTTTTGCAACCTCAAAGCCGTCGATGTCGGGCATCTTTATATCTAAAAACGCCACGTCAAACGGGGTAATCTTGTGTTGTTCAATAAACTCTTTTCCATTAGTGAAGCAACTCATATCGTGAGGAACATTATATAACGTAAAGGTCTCGGAAATGTATCCGGAAAGAAATTCCAGCATAACCTTGTTATCATCACAAACTGCAACTTTCATAATCTCTCCTTACACTAACGCAACATTAAAGGACAATTCGTAAACATATATGTGTTCAATGCAAATAAAATGTACATTTTGTACGCAATTTTATACTATTTAATTATACAGTTTTTTTGAAAAAAAGTAAAGAGGATTTTCTGATAATTGACTTGATTTACAAAATGCAGACGTTCACCGTCCACATTCTTGGCGATAATAATTCTGTTGTTGTGTTCGATTACCCCCTCGTTTATCCTAAAGGAAATGGAGAGCGTCTTGCCATTTACCTCACTCATCTGCGGTGCGGCTATTTTTGGTGTTTGATTTCGGGCTATTTTTTCATCTTCAATCAATAAGGTTATACTCAATAGCCATATTGTTACGCCCAGCTTCACAATAAGGCATTGAGTCAGGGGGTAAACCCCTTTCGCTTGACCCCACGGTCAGTGACTTAAACTCCGAAACTCCAAAATGGATTTGCACAGCGTTGGGAAGATAAAATCTTCCGCACCTCTTTTTTAAGTGGGAACACAGGCAAGGTAAAATTCCTTGCTCACTCGGTTTATTTGATTGTCGGTTGTAAGTCTGATAAAAAACGACCAAAGAAGAAATCATCTCTCTGGTCGTCTGCTCTATTAGTATACTGCTCGACAAATGGGAATTTATAATCTTTTCAATTCGTTTTTTAGAAAAAGATTATTATACTTTTTTTTGTAATCCTTTATCATGGTATTAATCGCTTTTTTTGGCTTTTTTTCATCAGCTAATAATAAAGGTATGTTATGCGTAGCATCACACAATAAATAAAACCGATTTGAGTCATTGTAATAATTCATCATTTCACAAAAGATTGACGAAAGTATTTCATATGCAGATTCATTTTTTATTATGAATACATTAGCAGTATATTCATTGTCAACTAAAACCCACGAAATTGTTTCATCTCTCTCATCAAAATATGGTTTCAATATGTTTCTGATAGAATTATTATTTAATTCATTTTGAATAGGTGTTTTTAAATAAGCAACGATTTCTTGCAAAGCTGATTTGTAAATAATGAATCGTTCTGGCTTACATCGAAAAAAGGTAATTAAAGCGTGTAAATCATAGCAATCGTAATTTATAAGATACATATAAACAACCACCTCTAAATTCCGATTTGTCGGGCAGATTATCAGCCCATTTTGCTCATTATACCACAACCAACCAAAAATTTCAATATAAAAAAGCAAAGCCGCCTGATTTTTAAGGCGGCTTTAAGACGAGAGGCGGTTATCATCGCCATTGTCAACATGGTTATAATCCATTTCCCAAGCGGTTACCAGATTTGAAAGCGAGGAACAAGTGCTATAGCAGTCTTAGACCAAACGATATAAAATTCCTATAAATTTACAAAATCTTTTTAGAAAATAACAATACAGGACATAAAAAATGGACAAAATCCTCCCTAAAGATTTTGTCCGCATATTTTTCTGGCTATTTCAAGCCGAAAAACAGCGCTTTTTCTCGAAATTTTTCCGAGAATTCTGACAATGGGACATTTGAATGACTTTCAAATCGGAGATTTCACACTTCTGCTTTTTCTATCGGAGTTTGAAAACGCGGTTTAGTGGCGCGATAATTTTCAAGTTATTTCCGAAAAATTCAAGTGTTTATCGAAATTTCTTGGATTTACATCTATATTCTCTCAAACACCTGAAAGGAGAGAATATTATGGAACAAAGTGAGTACAAAATAGGCGGCACAACGTACATTGTGGTGACTACTTTTAACACGGGCGGCGAAAGCCTTGCGGAGCTTATCGCTCGGTTAATCGAAAAAAGTATCTGATTGTACAAAAATGTCTGGACAAACAGCGGGATTCGCGCTATAATTTAAGTGTCATATCCCGCTGTGTGGTCGGAAAGTGAGGTTATTATGGTAGAGAAAGACTTAATCACAGCGTTATATTGTAGATTGAGCAGCGATGACGATTTACAAGGCGAGAGCAACAGCATAATCAATCAGAAGGCTATGCTTCAAAGTTACGCGGAGAGCAACGGTTTCGGGAATATTCGGTTTTATGTTGATGACGGTTATTCTGGCACAAATTTTAATCGTCCGGATTTCGTCCGTATGATTGACGATGTTAAAGAGGGTAAAATCGGCGTTGTTATCACAAAGGATTTGTCGCGGTTTGGTCGTGACTATCTGATGACGGGGCAGTATATTGAAATGATTTTGCCCGACTACAATGTTCGCTATATCGCTGTAAATGACGGCGTGGACACAAGCCGCACCGACAACGAAATGATGGTTTTCAAGAACGTTTTTAACGACTGGTACGCCCGCGACACTAGCAAAAAAATCAAGGCTGTTATCAACGCGAAAGGTCAATCGGGCAAGCCGTTGACAGTAAATCCGCCGTTCGGTTATCGAAAATCGGCAACCGACAAAAATGTGTGGGAGGTTGACGAGAACGCCGCGCCCGTGGTACGCAGAATTTTTCAGTTGTGTATCGAAGGACTTGGTCCAACTCAAATCGCAAAATTGCTCACGCAAGAAAAAGTCACAACGCCGCGGTCGTATTCGGTTGCCGTGCGCGGAACAAGCCGCTGGAGTTCCGAGAAAAATCCTGAAAAATGGAGTCAAAGAACGGTTGCCGCGATTTTGTCAAGACCTGAATATGCGGGTCACACCGTTAATTTTCGTTCTTTCACGAAAAGTTACAAGTGCAAAAAGCGCGTCTTCAACGACCGAGATGACTGGCAGATTTTTGAAAACACGCACGAGGCTATCGTTTCGCAAGAGGATTTCGACCTCGTGCAAGAAATCCGCAAAAACAAGCGCCGAAAGCGTACCAAGTACGATGAAATCAGCCCGTTTTCGGGTATGGTTTACTGCGCGGATTGTGGAAAACGGTTGTATTTAGCGCGAACAACCGCCGACAACCGCGATTACGAGCATTTAAAATGCTCGACGTACGCGTGCGAGGGCGGCTGTTCGACGCACTACATAAGGGTTTCCGTGCTGAAAGAAATTGTGTTGAATGAGTTGCGGAAAATCTGCAATACAGTTCGTAAGCGCGAGGACGATTTTCTGAAAATCGCTGCCGAAAATAACGAGCAGAAACACGGCGAGGAACTGAAAGTTGCAAAGAAGAAGCTTGCCCAAACGGACAATCGAATTGTCGAACTGGACAAGCTGTTTATGCGGCTATATGAGGACAACGTTTCGGGGAAAATCTCGGACGAGCGGTTCAAAATTTTGTCCGAAAGTTACGAGAATGAGCAGAGGGAACTCAAAAAGTTGTCCGAGGAACTCAATTCGGTAATTCAGCAAACCGAGCAAAGAACCGCAAACGCCGAGCAATTCGTCAAAATCGTGAGAAAGTACACCGAAATTTCGGAACTTACCCCCGAGATTATGCACGAATTTATCGAAAA
The DNA here is from genome assembly GCA_945829235.1 of uncultured Clostridia bacterium. GTDB lineage: Bacteria > Bacillota > Clostridia > Oscillospirales > Ruminococcaceae > CAG-115. The sequence goes on from CALZUA010000006.1 coordinate 23,942, forward strand.
AATCGTGGTTCATGAGCCCGAAAAGGTTGACGGAAAGCGGACTCAACGGATTGAGATTTTCTATCGGTTTAACGTCGCGGTCGGCTCGGAGACCGTTTCAGGAAGAAAGAAAAAGCAGCGCGATTAGGCACTGCTTTTGAGAATTATTTTCTTTTTCTAGAGGGTACGCTTTGTTTCCAAAAAGACTTTTAGGCTTCGCGTGCTCGATTACAGCTTTGCAAGAACTCCACCTTTAAGGCTTTGACCCGAAAATCGGCTTGCCGCCGCTGATAATGTACAAATGCTCGGCGTTGCCCGAAGAAAAGTCGTTCGAGAGGTTAAAATTCGTCCAATTTTTGCGGCAAATTCTGCCCTGAAGCGTCATACTGTCACCGTTTTGCAAAGTCCCGCCGCTGAATTTCAGCGCGCATTTTGTATCGCAATTGTTGCCGCTCGCCGCCGAGAAATTGCCCGAAACATTGCTCGTGAGCGCGGAATAGCTCCCGCCCGTGAGCGCCGCGTAATCGCAGAAAAACGCAAGCTCATTATCACCATCGTTTGTGAAGAAATAATCGATTTCCAGCCCCGAGAGGTCAATCGCCGCGCCCGTGTTGTTGGTCAAATCAATCGCGAGCTGAATTGTGTTCGCATTTCCGCTCGTCTGCTGTTGCGACAGGTTCACGCGGATGCCGTTGTTCTCGCCGGACGGTTTTGTCGGCTGAGAACTCTGAGAACTTTGCGTACCCTGATTTGACGAGGAGGAGCTTGATGAACTGCTTGACGAGCCGCCCGAAATCGGCTTTGTGTTCACCGCTTTACCGTCCGGCTCAGTGCCGAACACCAGCGTTTTGCCCTCGTAAAGTCCCACGGAAACAGCCTTTACAAGCTCCGAGCCGTTTGTGCCGTTCAACTCCTTGTAAGACGGGTCGTTGGCGGGATTCCAGCCGGGCGCGCTCATTCTGAACTGAACTTCCTTCTTATGCTCGCTCTGCCCGCCGGGGTAAATCTTCACGCCCGAAAAATCAATCGAAACGTAGTAGATATTTTTCGCCTTGTTCCACTCGTAGATGCCGCCGAATTTCGCGCCATCGTTGTAGTTCATCGAAACCTTTACCGATGACGGGTCAACCTCCGACAAGTCCACGAAATAGCGCAGTTCAAGATTATCGGTAACTCTCGCGGGCCAGCCCGATTTGTTGTAAATCATCGCTTTTATCTCGGTGAAATCGTTGCCGGTAGCGTTTATTCTGTACTCAACGTACAGCTCCTCGCCAACCTGCTCCACCGCGCCGAAATTCTTGAGCGTCTGCCCGCCGTACTTCTTGTACATTTTGGCAAGCGCACCCGTGAAGCCCGCGTTATAGTCGCAGGCAACCTCGTTCTTGCAGTAATCGTTGACCGTGTCCGAATAGCTGTCCGAAGCATCGGGACCGCCGACAAGTGCTCCGTAAAGAACGTGTCTGTGATAATTCGGCTCACTCATATTGTTCGCCCAAGAGCCTTGCGCGGTACGGTGATGCGGGTGCTCGGGCGGATTTACGCCGTAACCCACAACATAGCTTCTGCCGCTGCTTCCGAGAGCGTAGTCAATCTGCGTTTCGAGGAGCTTTGTGTAAGCCGCTTTCTTTGATGCGGGGCACTGTCCTCCGTCAACGTAAGAACCCGCGAGAAACGCCGCATTTGCCGCATAGCGCAGACTTCCCCAGCTGTCCAGCCACGCCAGACCTTTCGGGGAATATGTAATGCTCTCGCCGCCTATTCCGCACCACCAGTCAAGGTTTTTCTCAAGAGCAGACTTGTACTTCGCGCCGCCCGTGAGGTTTGCGAGAAGGCAAGCCGCGCCGTAAAACTTGTTGTCCCAGCCGAGCGTCCACTTGTAATCCGGCTTAAAGCCGTCAAAATACTTGTCGGCTTTCGTGAGGTAGGACTTGTCGCCTGTCGCGATGTAGAGCCAAGTTGCACTCCAAATCAGTTCATCGTAAAATCCGCTGAACGAGCTGTAAAAGCCGTTTGCCGCGGTGTAACCCGCGTCGCTTTTCGTAGAATCGGCAAAGCTAAAGAGCTGTTTCGCGTGGGTAAGGCACTTTTCCGAGTAACTCTTGTCGGTGTCCTTGAACACAACCGAAGCCGCCGCCAGCGCCGCCGCGGCTTCTCCGACAACAGTTGAACCGGGGCTGTTTTTGTCAACCTTATAAGCTGGGCGTTTCATCTGCATAACCTCAGCGGGTCCCCACCAAGCGTGGTCTGCGTTTCCGTCGCCAACCTGATAATAATACACGTCCGCGGACGGATGACATTTAATAAGATAGTCGCAAATCCACTTGACATTCCCAAGCGCGTAATCAAGCTGACCGCTTTTCGTGTAAGCGCCCCTGTCCTCGTAAATACTCCACGCGAGCATTGTCGCGGTGTACGCCATCGGGAGGTTGAACTTCACGTTATCGCCCGCGTCATAAAGCCCGCCCGTGAGATCAAGCCCGACATCTGCGCCGTCGTTCATTCCGCTGTCACCGCGCCAGTTGCAACGCGCAGTTTTCTCATCGATATCGCCACTTCTCTGCAACTCATAGAACAAAATCGATTTCTGAAGCGCCTCTCCGTAGTTGAATTTCCCCGTTGACTTGGTACCCTCGGTCACGTTTCCCGTTGAAGAGGTACCGCCGCCGGTTGGCTTTGAGTTATCCGAGGAATTGCCCGAGTTTCCGATATTGCCCGAATTTGAGTTATCGGAAGAACTGTTCGAGTTATTGTCACCGATTGAGTTATCGGACGAGCTTTGTGTTCCCGAGGAACTCTCGTTGCTCGAGGAACTTTCGGGCAAGTTGTCAACAATACTGCTCCAAATATTATCGGAAGAATTTTCGCTTGACGAACTATCCGGATAATTCACGCCGCCCGTGGTGCTCTCGGAGGAATTTCCGCCGATAGCGTCCATACTCACGTTCTCATTCGCGGAGCAACCCGAAATCAGCACTGCCGCCGCCAAAACTGCCGCAAGAGCTCTTTTTCCAAATCTCATAAAAACCTCCCGTTAGTCTAAAACAGCCAGCCGGTGCGACCGACAACGTATTTCGCCTCCGGTTTCATCAAGGTGCAACTTTTTCACCCGCAAGCGACAAATCTTTTTATAACGACTTCTCGCCGGTGCGACCGGCAACGTATTTCGCCTCCGGTTTCATCAAGGTGCAACTTTTTCACCCGCAAGCGACAAATCTTTTTATAACGACTTCTCGCCGGTGCGACCGGCAACGTATTTCGCCTCCGGTTTCATCAAGGTGCAACTTTTTCACCCGCAAGCGACAAATCTTTTTATAACGACTTCTCGCCGGTGCGACCGGCAACGTATTTCGCCTTTGGTTTCATCTAAAGGTTACTTTTCACCCGCAAGCGACAAATCTTTTTATAACGACTTCTCAAACCGTTCAACAAACGTCCGCGCCGCCGCAATAATTTTTTCGTATTTCACATCGCCGCTGTCAACAACCGACTTGAAGAAATTGTACAGCTTTTTGTTGGTTTCGAGAGCGCAGACGCGGCGTGAAACATAGTCATGCGTTGCGCCAAGCTCGGGGTTCTCCATAATCGCAATAGCAAAATCCACGAAACGTCCGGTGTCGGTGAACTGCAGGAAATTGCACGCCGTGACAATGCTCGCGTAGAAATTCGGTGAAACGATAACCTCGCCGTTGCACTCAACATCGCCCGCGAGTAGGCAATTCAATTCCTCGTCCGAGAGCGATTTTATCGCGTACGCCGACTCGACCATACTGCAGTCGGGCATCTGCTCGGCTTTTTCGAGAACCGGCAACGGCAGAATGTTGTTGGAGATGGATTTTCTGCGAACCGTGCCGAGCTTTGCTGTAAGCGTCGGGAAATGCTCGGGCTTATACTCGGCTCTGCCGCTGATGAGTTGCCTTAGCATATCCTTCGGGAACGCTTCAAGCGGTATCTTCACGGACGGGCTTCTGAAACCCGTTATTCCGTCGTGCGATACGGCAACAGCAACAGGCTCTGCGGGCTTTTCCTCCTCGGAGGCGTTTTCCGAAGCCGCTTTTACCACGGGAACAGGTGCTTCGGTGTACGGGTCGGTGATTTTCTCGATAACCGCACACTTGAACGGAACGTCCTTTTCAACACAACACACCGCGCCGTGATGACCTTTAAGCAGCACCGAGTGAAATCCCGACAGATGATAGACAATCCCCTCAATTCTGCGGCCCTGAACCTGCTCTTGCGTGTGAACCATAACCTTATTGTTGTAAAAGTCCAGCGATTGAGTAGGAATTAAAAAGCAAGGCTTGTAAACCTTGTCAACGCCGATAGTACGGTTATGCTCGGCAGTACCGCGAACCTCGTGGGAAATATTGTATGCACCCCAAAAGAAAACGCCGTTCCCATCGGTAGGGTAGTAGTCGGATACATACAGCTTATAAACGCCGTCCTGAAGCATACTGAAGATATCGTGAAGTCCCACGGCAAGCGAGTCGCCGTTGTTCAGTCGGTTAAGACAACCGGTGATTACCTCGTACACCTTTCTGTCATAGCCCTGATAACCCGGGCAGAACGATATCAGCTTATCGGCATTTTTGTTGCTGTAACTCGGGCAGATAAAATCGATAATCGGCTCGGAGCCTATGTAAAAAAGTCGGGTATCGTTGCTGAGGTTTCCGCTACGGTCGGCGTGACCTGCGGTGCAAGTACCGATGATACCCTCGCCGTTTTTGACTGAAACGAGGAGCACGCTTTTTCCGTTTAAATCAATGGTTTCTGTTTTAATATCCGCAGGCACTAGGTTTCACTCCCAAACAATTATTTTTGTTCCAGATTTAATGCAATTATATCGGCAATTCCGCCGATGAATTTTTTTGTCGAACGAGCGATTTTGATTACACGCGGCGGCTGATAATCAGTTCCACGCAAGGAAAACGCGGCGCTGTTACTTTTGCTCCAAATTCAGCGCGATGATATCGGCAATCCCGCCGATGAATTTTTGTCAAACGCGCGATTTTGATTTCACACCGCAACCGAACACTCTTTTTTGGATTCACGCATCAATCAAACGCTCGCTTCGGGTTACAACGCGTCGGCTGATAATTAGTTCCACGCAAGGAAAACGCGGGACTGTTACTTTTGCTCTAAATTCAGCGCGATGATGTCGGCAATCCCGCCGATGAATTTTTTGTCAAACGCTCGTTTCGGTATATAAGCCGCGGGCGTGTTGTTCTTATAAATAATGAACATTTTGTCGGACTCGATAAAATAGTCAACCTCGTCCCACGGCACCAAATCCCTGCTCTCATAAACGCAACTTTCACACGCGGCAAAGCCAAGCTTGCTGACAACAAAGGTTATCGGCTGACGGGAAGCAAGGTCGCCGTCGGCAAGGCTCTTGAACCGACCTCTTGCGATAGCGTGAGCAACAATGTTGATAATCAGCGCGGCGATAGCTCCCGCGGCGACCGAAATCGGGATAAAGTACAGGATATTGTCACGGGTTATTCCAACGGTGAGGTTGAGGATACCAAAGGTTACAAGCGCAATCAACAGCGCAACCAGCCACAAAAATTTCATCAGCCTGAAATTCAACAGCATAATAAACGCGGCGGCGGTTTCCGCTTCATCGAGAAGTCCCTCACCCGTGTAGGTGTCCTTTCCGGGAGAACACTCGCGGTACATTGATTTAAGCGGGAACAGGCGCTTCTCGTGCTGATAAGGAAAGCCGAAATCTTTCTGCCGACACTCGATAATAGCGATTGCTCTCAGCTCGTCCTCAACGGTGCTGAACATTTTATACGAGATGCGGAAGCTCTCCTTTTCGGCTGTGAGGACAATTTCCCTTCGGGTGACGGACACGGATTTTATCATATCCCAGCTGTAAACAACGGGCGTCTGCACCCCCATTTTATAGATGGCAAAAACGCTTCCGATGATATATGTAAAGCCCGCCTTGTCGTCGCCCGCCGACACGGGTTTCAAGTCGCTGAACGCCATTTTAGATGCCTCCCTGCCTATATTTTCATATTCATTATTTATTATAACATATTCTGCCGGAAAAATAAAGAGGTTTTTGAAAATTTTTGTGCAGAATTATGGGGAGATTTTCTGCTTGGGTAATTTTGGCAACTTTTGCCGAGCTGAAACGCTTTTTCAGCGAACAGTACCGGCTTTGTTGATAAGCACGCTTTGCTTCGGCGAACAGTAACGGCTTTGCTGATAGCCACACTTTGCTTCGGCGAACAGTAACGGCTTTGCTGATAAGCACGCTTTGTTTCGGCGAACAGTACCGACTTTATTGATAAGCACGCTTTGCTTTGGCGAACAGTAACGGCTTTGCTGATAGCCACACTTTGCTTCGGCGAACAGTAACGGCTTTGCGAAAACTTTTAGTCCTCTATTGCGAGTTGTTTTAGGGTTTCTGCGAAACCCCAGCATTTTCGGCGGCATCGAACCGCCGAAAATGCGCGGGTGAATCCACGCCCAAAGCAAGAGCAATTAACGAGATTGTAACGCGTGGATTCACCCGCTCTTCTGCCGAATTTTACCGTTAAGCTTGCTCTGAGAGAGGTGCGGGCGATTTCGGCGGCATCGAACCGCCGAAATCGCGCGTTTGCGTGAAACTTCGTTTCACGCAAACGCTGGGAGTTTTTTCGAGGTTAGAGGAGTTTTTCCGAGATTAGTTAGGAACAATTAGTTAGGAAGCAATTTGATTCAGCGAGGTACTTCGCCGCAAGCACCAAGTTTCGCGCGGAGTCGTGGGACTTTGCCCACACCCCACAAGCATTTTGTGCGCTTTGCGACGTTCAATTACTACTTTGAAAAAACTCCGTGACGCTCAATTCACACGTTGCCAAATAGCAAGACAAATGCGGGAGCTTCGCCAAAAGCTCCCGCAAAAATTATCAAATTGCACCGCCTTGCAGTAGGATGCAATATAAAACCCGCCTAAAGCAGGGTGGGTAAGATCGCCCAACGTTTTCACGCTCCCGCCAACAATTCCCGAGGGAAAAGGAGGTCTGCAATCCGCCGCCGGAGTCGAAATCCCTTTTAAAAAATGTTCGGATTATAACAGCACACATTCGCTAACAAGGCAGTAAGTGTGTCATCGCTTTTTGGCGATAACCTTGCAACATCCTGTTGTGTGTCATCGCTTTCCAACAATGACTTAACAACATTCTGTTGCTCATTCAGGCGGTTTGTCACCAGCCTTTAGAGTTCTATTTATTTTGCACCGTCGAGCTTCTCAAGCTCTTCGATTTCGTCCATATCAAGCTCGGGCATTTCCGAAAATCTTTTCAGGAACATCTCGCCCGCCGCGTTGTACTCATCGTCATCGTCAACCGTTGCCAGAACAGCTTCCCCGTCAACAATTTCCTCTTTCAGCACCACAAACTCCGCGTTGCCGTCCTCCTCGTCAAAATCGGCGGGAATAAGCGCGTAGTAAACAATGCCGTTAAGCTCGGCGCGGTCCACAAACTCGAAGCGCTCAACGTTTCCGTCCTCGTCCTCAAGCTCGAGAATACCTTCCTCGCCGTCAACAAATGCGTTCTCATTTTCATTCATATCAACCGCACCTCGTTTCTTCAAATTCAATCGTTTGCATTAAAATTATGCCCTCAACATTATTATTTTACACCAAAAATCACTCGATGTCAATAGGAAATTTCTGATATTCACACGTTTTTCACAACAATCATTAAGAATTGCTAAAAAGCAAGCTAAAATTATATACAAAATGACAAAGAAAAAATTAAAAATTTCTATTGACTTTTAACAAAAAATATGGTAATATATAATCAAGGAAAGAGAGAAATACAACTTAACCGACAGGCTCGGTTAAAGGCTCTCGAACCTAATTCACCGAAAGGAAGGTCAGTCCGATGGGTTGCTGAATTTGAAGAGAACGGAAGTCCACATAATTCCGCGATTTTTGAAGGGAGTTACTCCGATGGCTTGACAGTCGAAAAATCTTGCGAAAGCAGAAAGGAAGCGAGTCCGATGGAATTGAATGAGCCATTTTCTAAAACGTCTGCGGAATCGCAATCCGCTGAACGCTGAGATTTAATTTTACGGCGATGATTTGCGGTGAAAAACGCAAAATCCGTTGCGGTGAGGGCACTTAGCCTATTGAAAAATCCTCGCGTGAAGCAGTCCGCAGACATTTCTACCGCGATGGCGGCAGGTTTAGCCGCTTGGAGCGTTTACATAGATTATTCCATCAGAAATGGGTGATTACGATGTGCGCTTTGATGAAACGGAAAGGAAAATACGGCTGAAAGGATTGATTCCGATGTCCGATAAGGTTTGCTCTAAGAACAAATTTTATTGAGAGGTATAGTCCGATGTAATACTGAATTACATACAATTGAATATGAACGCTCCCCCGATGAGAAGTCGGGGGAGATTTTGCGTTTACGATGGGAACTGCCGCGAGGTTCACCGCAATTTCGGTTGCCGACAACACCGGCGCTTTGCCGAGCCGCCTGCGTTAAGCCGCTTTAGCAGTGGATTTTCACGCGCTCAAACCGCCCGAAAAATCCAAAGCTCGTGCTTCTGCAAGGGCAATTACTGATTTTCTCCAACAAAATTTGTTTTCTTGATAATCTGTCCGCAAAGAACAATAATCACGGCAACCGCCGCCGCGAGATAAATATACGACATAAAAACGGGGAAATTTGTTTTTGAAAAAATCGAGTTGCAGTGCATTCCCAGCTGAGTGTGAGCAATGGGAAACAGCCATTTCACCCCGCCGCCGAAAAATGTTGAACAGCCTCCGATAAAAGCAAGCGAAAGCGTTGACGCAAGGAACGTAATGCGCTTTGAGGTTACCGTTCCCAACAGTATCAGCAAGCCGTAAATCATCAAATTCAGCCACATTATCAAAAACGAATACACAATCGCGGAAATCGGCACGAAATGTATGATAACAGACGCGTCAAGTGTAAACCTGATATTGTGAAGATAAACCTGCGGGAAGCCGTCGCGCAAGCCCGTCATAAAGCCGCTCCACTCGTTTGAGAAGTTAGCGATATCCAAAATCGGCAAAATCGTTCCGATAAGCAACACAATCATCATCGCAAACGACATCAAAAACAAAAACGCGATTTCGCCAATCAGCCAGCTCCGCTTGCTAATCCTAATCATTCTGAAATAATCCGTTTTGCAATTCGGGAAGCCGCTTATCAGAACGATGAAAATCAGCGGGATTAAGATAATGTTTACGCTTCGTGTATACATCCCGTTGAAAGCCACTCTCGGTAATTCGGGAAAATTTTCACCGAGATATACATCAGCATCATCGGAATTGTCGCGGCAAGAAAATCGCTTCGGATAAAGCGGTAAAGAGTTATCGCGAACACGGGTATGATGCCACCGACAAAAGCATGGTTGAACAACTTTTTCAGCAAATCAAACAGCCTGTCCGAAGCCGCTCCGTACATCAACTCATATTGAGAGTCAGCAAATGACTCGAAGCTCGGAAAAATCAGATATGCGGCGGCAAAATACATCAAAATTCCGGCAAGAGTTATTGTCATTCCGAGAAATCAAAGCTCCGTGCCATAATATATGATGAGCACTCGGGCAAATCTTTTGCTTTGGAAAAAAGCTCCGAGTTAAGCACTACCTCAAAGAACGAGTAGGTTTCTTCGTTTATCCGAACGGTTACTCCGAACGCGCAAAATACTGCGAAAAGGAAAGCGCGAAAAGCGTTGAAATAGTTTTTTTCATAAAATCCTCCACAATCTCTCGGCAATGATTTAATTATAGCACAATGTTCTATGTAATACAATGTACAATGTTTACAACAATAGACAATATTATTACAATTATTTTTGTTAGCTTAGACAAATTTTGTGTGGATAAAATAGCTGAGCTTAATAAAAAACGACCAAAGAAGAAATTCTTCTCCGGTCGTATGAGAAATTTGTAATTTGCGCGGTAAATGGGAATTTGTCAAATTGAAATCCAACACACCATATTTATCAATAACAGTCGCTTTGGGTTATATTCGGACAATATTTGCTTTGAAACAAACAATCCGGTTCTATGGCTCAATGATATTCGGAACCGGCTTCATCGTGGAGAGCCTTTTCACGCATACGGGCAAGCTCGCGAGCGCGTGTTTCTTCACTTGTATCATAGATTATTTTTGCCATAACAACTCCTCAAAATGGGTTAAGATATGATGTCTTTAATCTGCTCCTCGGAGTACCCCTTAGCTCTCATTTTCTCAATCATTTCATTTCGTGCCTCGGCTTTGCCCTTTTCAATACCTCTTTCCTCGCCTATTGCAATACCCTTATCCGTTGCATCCTTTAACGCAGAGGCTTCATCGTGGAGAGTCTTTTCACGCAGACGAGCAAGCTCACGGATTTTGGTATCCTCGCTCATATCATAGATAACCTTTACGGCTTTCTGAATAATCGGCATACTTGTTGCTTCAACCATTTCAAAATCCTCCTCACTATCAGCGTTAATGAACTGTAACCATTGCTCACGGCTTGTTTTCGGGTTTTTGCTAATCTTTTTCAGCTCAAAGAAGTGCATACTGAATTTATCCGAGAACACCTCGTTCCTGTCCTTTATCATTGCCGCAACCTCGGTATGATAATCATCGCCCTCGAACATATTGAAATTGATGATATTTATCGTTATCGTCTGCTTGAGAGAACTGTAAACTTCGCCGCTTTTCAGCTCGGAGGTGTACAGCTTTGCCCAATAAAACAGCGTTCTGTCACGATAATCGGTATCGGTCTTTACTTGTATCTCAACATTTACAAGTTTATCATCAACATTAAGGCTTAAATCCAGTCTGCTGAACTTGCTTGCAACCGTTTCGGGAGCAAGCTCGGGGTTGGAGATTTTTATCTCCTTAATGCTCTCGGGCGGAATATCCAGCATACTCGCCACAAACGAATGAAGCAAATCGCTGTTTTCGGTAAACAACTTCTTGAATATTACATCAAGTTTTGCCGATACAACATCTCGTCCCATAAGGCTCTCCTCTCAACAGTTAATTCATCATCAATAATCTATGTTTATTATACCACGAAATAAGTTGATTTTCAAGCGTTTATTAAAAAGCAGAGAACTTTTCATTCTCCGCTTTCTGTATCACTAAAAAATGTCCTCGGGGATATCCGATATATAATAAGGCTTGCCGTTTTCTACGCCCATTCTTATTGTTACACCAAAATCCTCGCAAACGCTTTTATATTCAAAATCCTTTGGTTCAGCCGCCATAATATATTCGGCGAGCGCGTCTGCCGCTTTTCGGCTTTCCTCCTCGCGGTCAAAAACATCTCCTCCGATAGCCGGATCGGACGGACCGTAATAAACCTCAAGATAAATCATATTGTCGTCCTTGTCCTCAGCGGAAACCGCTTTGCTGAACAAATTCTCGTTATCTTCGGTTGTGTAATCCGGCTCTCCAAAGCGGCTTAAAACCTGTCCTATAAAAAGGCTATGATATTCCGCCAACTTATCATCATACAAGTTGCGGATAAGTGCTCTCCTTTGGGGAAGCGAATCGGGACTGCACGGCTTGAAAATATACATAGAATTCTCCGCTTCTGTCTGTTGCGAAAGGTCACGGATTTCCGGCGCGTTTTTGCAACCTGTTATTGTTATAAGAAACAAGAATAATGCTAACGCTCTCTTTTTCATTGTCGTTCACCCGAAACAGTCGGTACACTTGTGTATTTACAGCATCTTCACAATCCGTGAGTTCTCCAAAATCAACACGGCATACGCGCCGATTCCCGCGCCCGCAAGACCAAGCCCCTCCTCGGTTGTCGCCTTGACGGAAATGTTCTCGATATCCGCGGCGAACGCTCCCGCGAGGTTTTCGCGCATTTTTTGGATATAAGCGGCAAGCTTCGGCTTTTCGGCAACAATTGTCACGTCAAGATTGCCGAGCGCGAAACCCTTCTCCCGCATCAGCCCAACAACAACTTCGAGTAGCTTCATACTGTCCGCGTCCTTGAAACGGCTGTCGCTGTCGGGAAACAGCTTTCCGATATCGCCGAGCGCAAGCGCCCCGAGCACTGCGTCCATAACCGCGTGTACGGCAACATCTGCGTCCGAGTGCCCGAGCAAGCCCATTTCGCTCGGTATCTCCACGCCGCATAAAACCAGCCTGCGCTCCGGTACCAGCCGGTGTACATCATATCCAAAACCGATTTTCATTGCTTCACCGCCCGTCAATTTTCCGAATTTCAAAAACCGCCCGTTACCTCTCGCCCACCGATTTCCCTAGCGCATTTCTCGTACAAATCCCGCCGAAAAGCCTGCGTTCACGCGCAGGAATTTCAATCAAGCCGCGACTGTCGTTCACCAAAAACCGCCCGCGCCGCCGCCAAATCATCGGGGTGCGTGATTTTCAGATTGCACGAGGAAATCTCAGTTATTCTCACGAGCTCGCCGCACAGCTCCAGCACAGACGCATCGTCCGTGACCTCGCGTTCACCGATTTCCCTAGCGCATTTCTCGAACAAATCCCGCCGAAAAGCCTGCGGAGTCTGCGCGTAAAAAAGGTTCTCGCGAGGCGGAGTATTCACGATAAAGCCGCTCTCGTCAACAACTTTCACTGTATCGACAGCTTTGCAAGCCGCGATTGCCGCGCCAAATTTCTCCGCGTCCGCGAAAACCCGCTCGATATCTTTCTCGTCAATCAGCGGTCGGGCACCATCGTGAACCGCGATAAAATCGCAACTTTTGTCCGCCGCCGAAAGCGCGTTTTTCACGGACTCAAAGCGCGTTCTCCCGCCGCAAACCACGCGCGACAGCTTCTTCACGCCAAACCTCTCGGCAAGCTCCCGATATTTTTCGCAAAACTCCTCGGGTGCCGCGATTATAATCTCGGCGGTTTTTTCATAGCGGTCAAATTTCAACGCGCTCATAATAAACACTGGCACGCCGCCGATTTCGGAAAGCTGTTTGTTGATGCCGCTCATTCTCAGCGAAGCGCCCGCGGCAAGTATGATTACAGAAAACATTTTAACCTCTGTTTAGGACGAGATTCTGCGGACTTTCGCAGATTTGCACCAACGCCGACAGTTGCCCAAAGCCCACCTGTTCCGCGAAAAAATCCCGAGAAAACTTGCGCGGTGGCTTGTCAACCGCCGCAAAACCGCAATTTTCGTCAACACTTTTCAGTCGCCGAAAGCTCACTTTCCCCGCCGGAAATTCCCGTGGAATTTGAAATAGTTGAGCTCGCTCTCAAAGTTGCCGAGAAGCTTTCGCACAACGGGTTCTTTCACATTCCCGTCAAACTCGATGTAGAACATATAGTCGTCGGGGAATTTCATCTTCACGTCCGTGGGGAGCGGCTTTGACTGAATTTTCGACATCGACAGCCCGTTAACCGCGAATTTCGTGAGCAAACGGTAAAGCGCGCCCGAAATATTCGGTATCGACAGCGAAACCGCAACTGTGTCTGCGCCGTCATAAACCTCGACACTTTTGGAAATGCAGATAAAGCGCGTGCGGTTGTCGGGGTCGGAGGCGATTGAGTCGCGGACGATATCTAGCCCGTGCATTTCCGCGCACTCCGCCGAGCAGATGCAACCAAGCTCGCCGCTTTCGTTCTCCGAAACCATTTTCGCGGCGGCGGCGTTGTTGTGGTACGGGATAACCGTGAGGTTCGCACGACCGTCAATATATCTCGCGCACTGCCGAATTGCCTGCTCGTGCCCGAATAGTATCCTCACGTCCTCCTCGCGAACGCCCTTTTTCGCGGCAAGAACGTGCGCGCACTCCACGTCAACCGTTCGGCAAATATACACATTATGCCGCTCAAGAAGCTCCATATTTGCGGTAACCTCGCCCGCCGTGCTGTTCTCAACAGGCAAAATTCCGTAATCCACGTCGCCGTTCTCGACTGCCTCGAAAACCTCCTTGAACGACGCGAAAAAGCTGATAGAGCCGCTGTCAAAGAGCTTTTTGCAAGCCGCGTGACCGTAAGCGCCCTCGATGCCCTGAACGGCAACCGACGCTTTTTCCTTGATTTTATCGGTGTACTTTATCTCAATATCGGGAGAAATCTCGTTTATCTGCGAGCATTTCGAGATATCCATAATGTTCATAAAGAGGAACGCCGCGCTTTTCCGAAGCGGCTCGGGCGTGTTCTCGCAAACATTGTCGATGATGAACTTCTCGCGGTCGCCCTGAAAGACAACCATATTGTTCGCCGCCTTGTATTTGGCAACGTCCAGAGTTAAATTCATTCTATCGATAAACAATTCCAGAATTTCATCATCTATCGCGTCAATTTTCCCGCGAATTTCGGTTAAATCCATTTCAAAATCCCCCGTTAATCCCGTGAACTTTCGGTTTCCCGAGAACTCGTTTCCTGCGAAGAGCTTTCCTCAAAATTTTCGGCAATATACACAACAACCATTTCCAGCTCACTCACCTTGACGATATCCCCGACCTTCTTGCTGCACTCCACAACAAATCCGTTCGGAACATCGTTGCTCTTCTTCTTTTCCACGGAATATTTGATGTTCAGTTTTTCGAGTTCTTCCGTATAAGTTTTCTCGTCCTTGCCGGAGTAATCGGGAAGCGAAACAATCCGCTTGCCCTTGCTCACCTTGACCTTAATCTGCGTACCCAACGGGACAGACTCGCCCGGCTCAATCGACTGGTCGAAAATCATACCCGCGCCGTACTCGTCGGAATAATCATAAGTGGGAACAAACACGAGCTTGCCCTCATAACGCGCGGCGGTTTTCTCGTAACTGCAGTCCTTGAAATCGGAAATCTGAATGGTTGCCGCGGGCTGTTCCGAGGTACTTTCGGTCGTGCTCTCGGAGCTTTCCGTTGTCGAGGAACTCTGCGTTGATGAACTTGATGTTGTTGAAGACGAAGAAGAACTGCTCTCGGATACAGGCTCGGGTGAATTTTTCCCAAAAACTCCCGACATCGCAAGCGCAAAGGCAATCGCAAAGATTATCAGCACAACTCCCACGCCGATAAGCACGGCAAGCGTTTTGCGGCGCTCCTTTTTCTTCTTCTCGAGCATACGTTTCTCGCGTCCCGAAAGCGGCGTGCCGTCAGATGCGCGGTTTGCGTCGTTGCCGATGTAGCGCGGCGGCGCGAACAGCTTATCCACAAATTCCGTGACACTACGGATACGGGTTTCGGTGGAAAGCTTCATTCCGTGCATAATAACCTTGGAAACGTTTTGCGGAACGTTTCGGTTAATCAACATCGGTTCGAGCATCGGGTTGCCGGAGCGCGCAATAGCCTCCGCGGGAGCTGTTCCCGTGAGCACGCGATAAAGAACCGCAGAAATGCCGTAAACGTCCGTCCAAGTGCCGTTGATTTCGTTTGTGTACTGCTCGGGCGCAGCGTAGCCGCTGAACATCTCGCAGGCAATCTCGGTGTTCGTGGTGCGCTCTGCGGAAATGCAAAATCCCGCGAGCTTCAGCTCCATTTTATCGGTAACAAAAATCGTCTGCGGGGAAATTCCGCGGTGAATGAT
Source organism: uncultured Clostridia bacterium (assembly GCA_945829235.1). Taxonomy (GTDB): domain Bacteria; phylum Bacillota; class Clostridia; order Oscillospirales; family Ruminococcaceae; genus CAG-115. Next base: position 39,405 of record CALZUA010000006.1, read on the forward strand.
ACCCGCCGCGTGAATGAGCGAAAGCGTGGTGAGGATAGGCGGGAAAAGCTCCTTGACCTGCTCCCACGACAACTCACCCGCGGAGTTCTCGAGGAATGTTTTGAGCGAAATTCCGCTTATGAACTCCAGCACGGCATAGCAAGTGCCGTTTTCGTAAAAAATATCCAAAACAGCCTGAATATGAGCCATACCGCGAAGCTTCATCAAAGAGCGGTGCAAGTCCGCAAACTCGGACATATAAGTCTTGTAAAGCGCGCTGTTATCGGCGTTCACGGAGATTTCGGTTTCGCCCTTCATACGCGAACAAAGCGTGTCGGGCATAAATTCCTTTATGGTTACGCGGGTGTTCGTCACGGTATCGTAACCGATGTAAACCGCGCCCTCGCCGTTGTAGGAAAGGAGTTTTCCGACAATATAACGCTCGTTGAGGAACGTTTTCGGCACAAGATAGGTTGGAATACAAGGGTCAGAATCGCTGTAACCGCAGAGCTTGCACGGACCTTCATAAGTTTTATCGTTCATACAGCCCATACAAAGCGAGGTTTCCTTCTGCATCAGTCCACCGTCCTATGTTAAATTTAGGGAGCCTCTAAAGACCGGTTTGAAAAGCAAAAATGGGCAGGGTGCATCAGATTCTAGGAAAACCGACGAAGTAAGGCTTGATGCCTTACGAGGAGGTTTGACGACGAAGATGATGTGCACTGCACTTTTTTGCTCAAACAAGGTTTTAAGAGGTGACCATAATGTAAATCAATAGTTCTACATCTTATATCATACTCCAATTTTGCCAAAAAGTCAAGAATTATGACAAGATTGTAATTATTTAATATAATATTGTATCTAATTTGTAACCATTTTCTTCGTTTCCGACATATTTCTACAATTTTACACAAACTATTTTGTGTAATTTCACAACAAAAAATTGCAAGCTACACTTGCAAAATTTAAACAAATGTGGTATAATCCTTATAAGGGTAAATTTTGCCCGATGAAATCCGAATAAAACACCCAACGATTGAAAGGAGATTTTTACTATGAGTTTTCTGGACGATATTCTTGACAAGGGCAAGACCGTTGTTTCAAGCGCAAGCAAAAAAACCGACACGGCGGTTCGTTTTTCCAAGCTGAAGGTTAAAGAGTCGCAGTTGAACGCTGATATCAAGGCGAAGAACGAAAAGCTCGGCGCTGTTATTTACGATATGTCGAAGACAGGTGTAAAGGAAAGCGAAGAGTTTGACGCTCTGCTCGCGCAGATTGACGAGGATTATGCGAAGCTTGCTGAGGTTGCGGCACAGCTTGACGAGCTGAAGAATGTTGTAACCTGCCCCAAGTGCGGTGCAAAGACCAAGAATGACAATGCGTACTGCCCGAAATGCGGCGCGAAGCTCCCCGAGAAGAAGGTTGAGGAGCCGGCTCCCGCAGAGGACAACGACGAGGAATAATCCACAATACATAGCAACAGGCTGCCGAGATTTCGACAGCCTGTTTTTTGTTTGTAATGAAACGAGCGAACACGATGATTTTACCGCTCAATAAACGGCGCGTTGTACTTGTTCATCAGATATTCGCGGTCGCTTGAAAGCTCAACCACAACAGCATTCCCGTTTATTATTTGGAAAGCCGCATAGTTGCTTGACGTGTCGTAATGGTGGACATATTCCGCGACAAAATAAATCTCATCGCTCGAGCACGCGGACGCGCCGCCCGAAACCGCCGAAAGGTCATCGTCGGACAGCTCCGCGCCGTTTTCAATCTTCTTCAAAATCTCATCTTTCAACATAGTTTTTCCTCCTCGTCATCAAACAAAATTATCTGATATCATCGTCTGAAAATCCGTATTTCTGCATCAATTCCCGGAGATTTTCTCCCGAATCGACAGGCATACAGCTGCACGCATCAATAACGACGTATGGTAGGCCTTGGGCACTGTCCCGGCATGCGATAATGTACTGCCTATTGACATAAACTTCTCCGCCCGTAACCGCCGAAAGCTCCTCCTCGGACAGCTCCTCGCCGTTTTCATTTTTCTTCATAATCTCGTCTTTGTTTAACATAACAGTTCCTCCCGAAATCCAAATTTGCTTTCTGTATATTTATACGACCGAAAACCGAAAAGGTATCATCACCCGAACAAATTTTCCATTTCTTCCATAAAATTCTCGTCATAGAGCTTCGGGTAATAGCCGAAAACCAGCTCGTAGAACTGCCTGTCGGTGAGCGCGGAAAACTCCCCCATAAGAAAACCGGGGTAGCTTTTCATCGCGTCGCACATTGATTTTGCCTTGCCGAAATCGCCGAGCGTGAGCTTTTCGCAGATTTTGTCGTTGCCGAAAACAATCGCGGGAATGTGCTTGATAGCCTTCTCGTAATCAAACTCGGGCGCAGCGTAAACCCGCTTGAAATAAAGGCTCACCTTTGGATAGAAGAACTTGTTTTTCGCCTTGATTTCGCGCTTGAGGTTTTTCATCAGCTTTGAAATCGGCTCTTTTTCGTTTCCCGCGTGAGAAAGCGCCGCCGAAAGCGCGTCCAAAAGGGCGCAGGTGTTGAGCGTGAGCGCGTTCTCGCCGATAGCGGAATACGCTTCCTTTAATATCATCAGCGCGCGTCCGAGCGCGTTTTTTTCGGTCATCGGCATAGCTTCTCCTTTGAAAATTCCGGTAAACGTTAAACGGTAAACGGGCAAAATTTGAGCGGCAGAAAACCCGCCGCCCAAGTTCATTTAATTACTCATCTTCGGGAACGAGCACGGCGTAGTTTCCCTCGTCGCGCTTGTACACAACGTTTACAACGCCCGTCTGCGCGTTTTTGAACATAAAGAACGTGTGGTCGAGCAGGTTCATCTGGAGAATAGCCTCCTCCACGGTCATCGGCTTCATACGGAAATTCTTGTACCTGATAACCTCGTAGTCGGTTTCCTCCGGCTCGGGAGCAAGCCCGCTGAACGCGTTTTCGCGAAGGTTCTTCTCAATCTTGGTCTTGTGCTTTCTGATTTGACGGATAATTCTGTCGATAGTCACATCGAGAGCGTCGTTTTTGTCGCGCGCGGTCTGCTCGGCGCGGTAGATGATGCCGTTGTACTTCACGGTCAACTCAAGTATAATCAAATCCCTGCGCTCCGCGAGAGTAATCTTCGCCTCAGCGTCCTCAGGGAAAAATCTGTCCAGCTTTGCGCTCAGCTTCTGCTCGGCGTAATCGGTGAACGATTGTGAAATATTCAGTTTTTTCGCGGCTATTGTAACCTTCATAAAACCAGTTCCTTCCGTTTTGAAATTCGGCTTTTCGCCTTACTTTATTTTAACATATCTTTGCAAATTTTGCAAGAGTTTGCGCTTAATTTTAGACATTTTTCACAATAATTTGCCAAATTTTTCTGCAATTACACTAACGAAATTTCCGTTCATTCACACTTTGTGCAAATACACAAAATGCGAAAAATTCATAGCTTCACGAAATGCGGTTTTCTTTGACGGAAAACGGTGTAAAACTCGAAGCCCGCGTCCTTTAAAAAGTTCTCGGCGAGGTCAAAATCCGCGGCGATATCGGCGGTGTTGTGGGAATCGGAGCCGACCGTAATGATTTCGCCGCCAAGCTCGCGGTATCGTTTGAGGATAAACGGGTGCGGGTTTGCGTGGGAAAGCCCTTTGCGAAGCCCCGCGGTGTTGATTTCGATACCCTTGCCCAGGCCCACGATTTTCCGCAGAATTTCATCAATAATCTCGCGGTAATCCACGGGATTATAGCATTTCTCCGGCGAATAGCGCACCGCATAATCCAAGTGACCGTACACGTCAAAATCCGAAAACGCGCCGATGTTTTCAACAATGCTCTCAAAGTAGCGCAAAATCCCGTTTTGCTGACCAAGCTCCGCGAAATACTCGGGAAAATACGGGTCCTTCCCGTCAATCAGGTGCGACGAGCCTATCACGAAATCAAACTCCCGCCCATCAAGGTACTCGCGAAGCCGCTCCCCGAGGTGCTTCATCAAACCAAGTTCCACGCCGAACAGCACCTCGATTTTACCCGAAAGCTCGTCCTTAACGCGAAAAAGCTCGTTTTTGTACGCGTCCGTGTCCAAGAGAAACTCGCCGTCGGGGTAATCGAAGTCGTTGTGCTCGGTAAAACAGATAGTTTTCAACCCCTTTTCAACAGCCGAACGCGCCATTTCAACAAGCTTGTCCGTGCCGTCTGTTGAAAATGTTGAATGTGTATGAAAATCGGATAAAATCATAGATTACCTTCCTTATTTTTCCAAACCTAAAATTGTCAAAAGTTATAAACTCGGAATTTTTTCAAATAATACTCCCGAAAGGAAGTGTTTTGTATGGATAACTATCTCTGCCCGTGCGGGTATATTTACAGCGAGGAGCTTGGAAGCCCATCGCGCGGGATTGCACCGGGAACAAAATTTTCGGAATTGCCCGATGACTGGCGGTGTCCGGTCTGCGGACTCTCAAGGGACTATTTCGGCTCGCGCAACTCGATTATCAACGCGCTCGATATCCCTAAAACGCTTTAACAGCGCGGTTTTGCGGGCGTTCGGCAAGCTAGTTTGCTTTCGTTGTCAACAATCAGAACGCGGCAAACAGCTTGCAAGTCAACCCTCGTCAAGCAATGCAAAATAATCGCGGTGCTCGGCGTATTTTGCGCGGTGAGTTAACGAGAGTTGCTCAACATCAATGTCGAAGAACTTGCGGATTGCCTTGCCGGAATCATATTTTCCGCTCCGTTGATAATAATTGCGAGAATCAAAGTCCGCGTCAAGCCAGATAACCCGCCCGCCAATTACCGCGAAATTAAACTCGTGCGTTGACTCGGACGGCTTCTCCTCGAAGCAATATCCGCCCTCCGCACCCGTGCCGTGGACGTTGTAGATTTCAATTCCCTGAGCTGCCGCAAGAGCCGCCGTGATGTTCGAGTAACCGCCGCAAACCGTGGATTTGTTCTCCAAAATATACTTGAGCGTGAGCGTTTCCTCGGGCACGCCCCTGTCGAATGCGGGATAATCATAGTAGATGTTGTTGGCAACCCAATTTTCGATAGCCCGAAGCTTGTCATAATCGCTCGAAAGCCCCGCGCAGATTTCATTGCTCAGCGTTTTCACCTTCAACAAAATCTCCCGCACTGCTTGCTTGTCCGAGCCTATCACAACATACTCGGAAACCTGCTCAAGCGGCTGTTCAACAGCCTTTTGGGTAACCTTTGTGTTCTTCTCGGAAACGTCCGAGCAGTCGGGCAGACAAACCTTGCCGTTCGTAAATTTTACTCGATAATTACTCCTGCTTCCGCTTTTCTCGTAAATTCTGAACGTGGTGAAACCGTCCGCGCCCGAGCGATAGTCAATGGTCACCGTGAACTCACCGCCGCTTGTCGAAAGCTTAATAACAGCGTCGCGGTCGGTTGTAACGCGGTCGATACCTTCGGGCGGGATTTTCCCCGTCACCGTCACCCGAAGTCCCTCAAACGAAATTTTTATGTCGCTTTGCGGGTCGTGAGTTACAGCAAACACGCCCGTTTTTTCAGCGGGCTTTTCTTCTGTTGTTGAATTTGTTGAATTTTCGGAGTTGTTTTCAACAGATGAACCTGTCGAAGCTGTTGAATTTGTTGAATTATCCGAGCTGTTTTCAACATAAGAGTCGGTTGAAGCGGTTGAATTTGTGGAACTTGATGAGCTTGTTGAATTTGTTAAATTAGTTGAAACGGACGAGCTTTGGTCGGTTGAAGAGTAAACGGGAACGGTCGAAGCGCCGTCCGACACGTTCTTGCAACCCGTCAGGATGACTGTCGCCAAAACAAGCGCGGCAAATCCGAATTTTTTATACATTATTATAACACCTCGCTACATCATTTTACAACATAACGCGGTGTTTGTCAACCGATTTCACGCTTTTTTCATCTTCACTTCTTCGCCAGCACGGTAACAAGCCCGTCAGCCTGCGCCGAAGAAATATCCGCGCCTACAATGTTCCCGTCAATAACTATAAGGTTCGCGCAGAAACAACGCGGTTTTGACAAAAAGTTTTCAACAAAACACGGTGCCTTTCAACCGATTTTCAACACTCACTTCTTCGCAAGCACGGTAACCAGCCCGTCAGCCTGCGCCGAAGAAATATCCGCGCCGACGATGTTCCCGTCGATAACGATAAGGTTCGCAAAGATAGGCACGGCGGGCGTTGAGCCGTCGAAATTCTTGAGTTCGTAGGTGTACTTTTTGGCAATATGCGCGCGGTATTTTCGCAAATCAAAGCCCTGCTCGCGCTGGAGGTCGTTATACTGCTCGTAAGCCTCGTCAAATTCCACGGGAATACGGATTTCCTCGATTTCCACGGGCACATTTCCCGCGTCCCAGCCGAAGCTCTCGATGAAAGCAATGCGCTCGTAGTCATTTTTACCGGAAATCCCACCCGCCGCGGTTGAAATAAACCGCGTCAAAATCCAAATCCCCGCCGCTATCAGCAGAATTATCCCGATAACCGCCGTTTTTCCCGAACGCGCCCGTCTTTTTGCCATAAGTTTCACTCCCGTCAAGTTTGTCAAACTATTTATATGTGCAAAAAGTGCGGTTTAGAAACAAAAAATTGTGCGTTCCGTTTTTATCGATACAATATGTTGTGATAAAATAACTAAAAATATCGAAAAAACTTTGTTAAATGTGCCAAACCTCGCTCTATCATTGAATTTAGGCTTGAAATATGTGATTTTTTGTGCAAAATGACAGTCAAACGGTGCTTTTTTTAGGTGAATTTTGTAGTCGTTAGTGAAAATATATAAACGACCTTTGAAATATTTGTTAGTTTAGGCTCTTTTATTTTTTTGATAAGTTTGGTATTATATTAGTAGCGAAAAATTTAACTAATTTTTTCAGGAGGTTATATAATGGCAAGTTTATCACTCAGAGGCATCTATAAGCGTTATGCCGGCGGCGTTGTCGCGGTATCCGACTTCAATATGAACATCAAGGATAAGGAGTTTATCGTTCTGGTAGGCCCTTCCGGATGCGGAAAATCTACTACTCTGCGTATGATCGCAGGTCTTGAGGAAATCTCCGAGGGCGAGCTGTTCATCGGCGACCGTCTGGTTAACGATGTAGCTCCTAAGGACAGAGATATCGCGATGGTTTTCCAGAACTACGCTCTGTATCCTCACATGACCGTTTTCGATAACATGGCTTTCGGACTCAAGCTCCGCAAGGTTCCCAAGGAGGAAATCAAGAAGCTTGTTGAAGAAGCTGCTAAGATTCTCGATATCGCTCACCTGCTCGACAGAAAGCCGAAGGCTCTCTCCGGTGGTCAGCGTCAGCGTGTTGCGCTCGGACGTGCAATTGTTCGTGAGCCGCAGGTATTCCTTCTCGACGAGCCGCTGTCAAACCTCGATGCAAAGCTCCGTGCTCAGATGAGAACCGAGATTTCCAAGCTCCACAAGAAGCTCGGCACAACCTTTATCTACGTTACACACGACCAGACAGAGGCTATGACGATGGGCGACAGAATCGTTGTTATGAAGGACGGTTACATTCAGCAGATTGACTCGCCTATCAACCTTTACGATTTCCCTGTTAACAAGTTCGTTGCAGGCTTCATCGGCTCTCCGCAGATGAACTTCATCAACGCAAAGCTCATTTTGCAGGACGGCAAGTATACTGTTGAGTTCGGTTCCGATGACAAGACCGGCAGAGGCAGAAAGTTCTACATCGAAATCCCGACCGCAAAGGCTGACGGCGACGCTCTCAAGTACTACGTTGATAAGGAAGTTGTACTCGGCGTACGTCCCGAGAACATTCACGATGAGGAAATGTTCCTCTCCGCAGCTAAGACCGGTATTATCGAGGCTAACGTTGAAGTAACCGAAATCCTCGGTGCTGAAACCTACCTCTACCTCAACTGCGACGGAATTCAGCTCACTGCGCGTGTATCGCCCAGATGCACCGCTCGTCCCGGCGATACCGTTAAGCTCGCAATCGACCCGAACAAGATTCACCTGTTCGACGCTGCCGATGAGCACGCACTCCTCAACTGATAAATTTTACGCTGATTACGGCGCGGCAGAAATCTTGCCGCGCCGTTTTGCAATATTTCTCGATAACATCTAACTAAACGCGGAGGCAAAATATGGAAAAACTGAAATACGCGGGAATTTGCGTGGCGGGAATTTTGAAAAATTTTGTCTTTATCGCCGCTTTCATAGGCGTTTGTTCAGTTATAGTAAAATTTTGCGAAATAATTGTTGTTCTTTACATTTTGGCAGGGATTTTATGCTGCGTGGCAGCAGGCGTGCTTCACGCGTTGTTTCGTAAGGCAATTTCCCAAAATCTCCAAAAGAAAACCACAATCTATTCGCTGATAACAATTATTTTCCCCGATTGCTCTTGGTGTGATTTCGTTTATACTTGCAATTTGCGGTTATTTAAGGAGCTTAGATAATTTGATTTGGTTCCTGATACCAGTTAGCATTGCCGTGGAATCGCTCGTAAGCGGCGGTTTTGGAATTGTATTTCACCAGTCTTAAAGAGTTGGTGAATATTGTTTCAACGGAGGAAATTTATGTCAAAACTGAAATACGCGGGACTTTGCGCGGCGGGAATTGTGCTAAACGTAGCTTGCGAGGCACTTTGTCTGTATCTGATATTTGAAGTTTTTGTCGGCAACCCTTACAAGTTTATCCCCTATATAATCGGGTTTTTTATCTGCGCCGCCGCGGGATTTTTACACGTTCAATTGATGAACATAATAAGAAAAAAGCTCGGCAAAAAGACGTTCTGCTATGCTCTCGCCGTATTTTTCATTCCGGCGGGAATTGCAGATTTAGGTTTGATATTGCCGTTGCTTGAAATTAAAATAAGTTTTAGCGTTGGACTTTCTATGTTTTTTAATTCGATAGCAATTTTACCTGTGATAATCGTGAGCGGTATCTCAACTTACTCCTTTAACCACTTTTTCGGTGCTCCTGAACCCACTTTCCCCGATACCGAAGACAGTTCTGCTGATATCGAAAACGTCCCACCGATACCGAATAATTCTTCACAACCGTGAAAAATCTTTACAACGAAAGGATTTTGCAAATGAACCCAAAAATTGAAAAGCTAATCAACAACATCGAGAACGTAATTCTCGGAAAACGCGCGGTAATCGAGAAGGTTGTGTGCGCGATGCTGTGCGGCGGGCACGTTTTGATTGAGGACGTGCCGGGCGTTGGAAAGACGCTCCTTGCGCAAACGCTCGCGAAGTCTGTGTCGGGCACCTTCGGGAGAATTCAGTTCACCCCCGACCTGATGCCGTCGGACGTTGTCGGGTACACGGTTATCGACCAAAAAACCGGTGTCGAGGAGTATCGAGCGGGTGCTGTTATGTGCAATTTCCTGCTTGCCGATGAGATTAACCGAACCTCGCCGAAGGTGCAGTCAGCGCTGCTGGAGGCAATGGAGGAACTTCAAATCTCGGTTGACGGCAAAACGCACGCTCTGCCCGAGCCGTTTATGACGTTGGCAACGCAAAACCCCATCGAAACCTACGGCACCTATCACTTGCCCGAGGCACAGCTCGACCGCTTTCTGATGCGGCTGTCGCTCGGCTACCCCGACCGCACCGCAGAGCTTGCGATGTTGGATAAAATGCCGCACAGCATCGATGTTTCGCCCGTGATGACGCTGGAGGAAATCACGCAGCTTCGCGGTATGATAAGCAAAATCACGGTTTCCGAGCAGGTCAAGGCTTATATCCTGATGATTGTGTCGGCAACGCGAAACAAGCAGGAAATCAAGCTCGGCGCGTCCCCGAGAGCGTCAATCGCGCTCTACAAGGCGGTTCAAGCGTTGGCGTTTATGAACAACAGGTCGTTCGCGACACCCGATGACGTGAAATATCTCGCATCGGCGGTTCTGTCGCACAGAATAATTCTCGCGGCGGGACAGAGCGCGTACCTCAACTCAGAGCAGATTATAGAGAAAATACTTGTCGAAACGCCTGTCCCCGTGTAATATTATGGCATTATATTACAGTTAGTAAAATAGAGGGCTTGCAAAAGTCCTCTTTTTGGCTTTTTTGTACAACATTCAGCGCGCTATACCAAAAGCGGTTCTGCTGAAAACACGCAAATCTAAACACCGTTATTGAATTGTTGTGTCAATTTATGCTACAATTTGTAATATCTTGTGATAATATAATATTTTGTATATACCATTACATTGTTACAAATCGCGTTCCTGCTTGGAAAACACACACCCGCAATATTTTTGACGATACAAATCGTACTCCGCGGACAGTTCAACCGAGCGTTTGTAGCCGCCCTTTTTTTTGAAATCATTTGGCAAGTGCGGGATTTTATACTTTTCCGACAACTCCTCGCCGATTTCATTCAATTTTTGTGCATTTTTCAGCGGGCTTATTGATAACGTAGAGCAAAAATAGTCGAAATTATACTCTTTGGCATATTTTGCCGCCGCTTCCAACCGCAAACGGTAGCACTTAAAGCATCGCTCCCCGCCCTCCTTGATTTTTTCAAGACCTTTGACAGCGGCAAAAAATTTCTCTGAGTTATATTTTTCGACAAATAAACTCACTGGATATTTATGAGGTTGCGCCGAAATAAGTCGTTCCAGCTCGAGAGCGCGCTTGTTGTACTCCTCTTGCGGAGAAATGTTCGGGTTGTAGAAAAAACAGGTTATCTCGAAAAATTCCGACAGGTATTCGAGAACATAGCTTGAACAAGGTGCGCAACAGCAGTGCAAAAGCAACCGCTGCGGCTTTGCGATTGATTTGAGCAACTCGTCAAGTTTGCGCTGATAATTCACATTCTGTTGCATAATTCACCTATTTACCTGCAAATTTGTCACGTTGCATAACAGCGAGCTTGTCACAACGTTCGTTCTCGGGGTGACCGGCGTGTCCCTTAATCCAACAAAACTCTGCATCGTGGATTTCAAGCAAATCCAGCAAGCGCTCCCACAAATCGGGGTTCAGCGCGGGCTTGCCGTCGCTCTTCTTCCAACCGCGGCTCCGCCAGCCCTTCGCCCAGCCTTTTGAAATCCCGTCGGAAACGTACTTGCTGTCGGTTGTTATACGAACCTTGCACGGAAATTTCAGCGCTTCAAGCGCGGTTATCACGCCGAGTAGTTCCATACGATTGTTTGTTGTGTGAGCATCGCCGCCGCTCAGCTCCTTTTCCCTGCCCTCGCAGCGCAAAATTGCCCCAAAACCGCCCGCACCCGGGTTACCGCTACAAGCGCCGTCCGTGAAAATCTCAACAAATTTCATCTTACCCTCCGTATTTTATCTGTATAAGTATATTGTACAACAGCTCGCGCGTTTTGTCAAGAAAAAATCGCCCCGATTTTACTCGGAGCGATTTGTTTTAGAACTTGTGTTCTGAAAAGAAATTACTTTCTCTTCTTAGCAACTACAACAGCAGCGCCTGCGAGAACTGCGGGAACTACTGCGAGAGCAATACCAGTGCCGGGGTTAGCGCCGGGATCAGTACCGGGATCGCTTTCACCGGACTCAGGAGTGGACTCAGAGGTAGACTCAGAGCTGGACTCAGAGGTGGACTCAGAGCTGGACTCAGAAGAGCTGGACTCGCCAGCGCCCTCAGCAACAACTTCGATCTCACCGGTGCCCTTAAGAACGTTACCCATATCGCCGAAGTCAGAAAGTGCAACAGCAACCTTCTCGCCAGCCTTAGCAGTTACGGTGTAGGTGAGGGTAGCGATGGTGTCGCCAGCCTTCCAGCCCTTAGGATAGCCGCCTGCGAATCTAACAGAACCGTCTTCCATAACCTTGAAAGAAGCAAGACCAACATCAGCAGGATCGCCAACGAGCTCAAGGCCGGTAGCAGATACAACGAAACCAAAAGAACTGAGTTCAGCATCAGTAGTAATAGTAACCTTAACGGTGTTGCCCTCGACAACCTTGTCGGTAACAGCAACGATATCAGCGGAAGCAGCAATTGCTGTAAGAGCCAGCACTGCAGAAGCAATGCCCATAGAAATAATCTTCTTCATATTATTTTCCTCCATAATTTTATTTTTTGAATAACTCATGCGCGGAGCGCGAAACTCCGCGCAGAATTATTATTGACCATTTTTAGCCGAATTAAGCATTAAGGAAAGCTTCTACGATTGCAACAGCATCGTTAGGATCAACCTTGCCGTCCTCGTTGTAGTCAGCAGCCTTGTTGTACTCAGCGCCTTCAAGGAAGAGGCTGATTACCATAACAGCATCGTTCGGGTCAGCCTTGCCGTCGTTGTTGAGGTCGCCCTTAACGAACTCGGGCTCTTCGGGTGTCTTGGAAGCTTCTTCGATTGCCTTTTTGAGTTCATCAATGTTCTTCTTGAGAGCCTTTTCAGCATCGTTGGGCTTAACCTTAACTTCATATACACCTGCGGTCTCGCCTTCGAGCAGACGGTTGTAAGCAACAAACTCACGGTCATAGGTGAAGGGCTGGTTCTCAGCCTGCTTAGCTTCGAGAGTAGACAGACCAACAGCAACCTTAGCGAGTGCTTCCTTAACCTTAGCAGTTGCAGCACCGTAAACGCCGTCATCAATATCATTAGCAACGTCAGCAATAAACTGAGCGATATCGCCGTAGCTCATCGGATATGCCTTGTACATCTTCTCAAGATCTTTGATCTCGTCGTTCAAATCAGTGTATGCTTTTGTTGCGGTCTTACCGTCAACAGTGTCGCCTTCCTTGTAGCCCTTGGTTGCGTTAGCAGCGGTCAGCCAGTCAATCGCGTCCTTACGAGCGTCAACAACATCAAGGTGATAGAGAGCGAATACCTCGGAGTCACCGGTATCATCGCAGAGGTCATAAGCCTTTTCGATGAGGTTAGCAACATCCTTCTTGGTGTACTTATCAACCTTCTTCTCGGGATAGAGGTCGTTGAGAATATAGGTGAGCTTTCTGTTGATGAGAGTGTACTCGTTTCTGGAGCCTGCGGGAACAGCAACGATATTATTCTCATCATATACATCAAGACCTACATATGTAGAAGGAGTTGTGGTAGAAGTGTATGCTTTTCTGAATGCTTCAGCTCTGTCATCCTTATCGGTCTCTTCGTCAGCATCATTGTACTTCTCAACGATTGCGAGCATGTTGTAAAGCTGTGCGCCCAAGTAATCAGTTGCAGTGGGTACAGTCAAAGAAGAGAAAGTAGAATACTTATCGGCAGCAACGGCATGCGTACCAGTAGCTGCTGTTGCTACTGCATTGTATGCAGTTTCGAGTGCTACAGCAGCGTTATTGTATGCAGTGGCGTTAGTACTATCGGTTACACTTGAACCACCCTTCTCAACACTAGCAACCGCTTCGAAATCGTTACCGGTGTCTCCAATCTTAGCGATAGCAGATATTGTAACAGGTGTACCGCCGGTATAGTCAGCAGGCTTATTTGCAAGTGCAGCATCATAAGCTGCCTTCGCTTCTTCCAACGTAGCGAGCGATGCTTGATAATTAAGGTTAGCGAGAATCCACGCAGCCTCTGCATTTACATAAGCAAACGCATTGGAAATAGCAGTGTTGCCACCAACTTCAGAGCTCAGAATAGGAATATACTTCATGATATCCTGATCCTTAGCAATCTTCTTGGTATAGTGCTTGGTCTCATCAAAATTAGAATCGCCGGGCTTGATAATAGTAGAACCGTTAAGAGCAAGCAAGTCGGTCTTCTTATCAAGAGCAACAGTGATTTCTTTCTTGGTCTTCCAAGATTCATCACCAGCAACATAAGTATCGAGATCAGTACCGGAAGCGCCGTATGCAGTGTAAACGGCAGTGGTCATTGTTCCGCAGTAGTCGTCAACAAGCTTTGCTCTGTACTTGTTGATGAGAGTGTTGATGTTTGCCTTAGCTGCGCGAGTGGTATCGTCAGCCTTCCAGCTGTTGAATACTGCAACTGCTTCCTTAGCAGCCTTGCAAGCCTTAACGATGTCAACATCAGTTGTCTTGTTAGAAGACTGAATCTTGTCGAAAGTCTCATACTGATCTTCAACATAGCTCTTAACGCCTGTGCCATCGGTTGCGATCCAAGTCTCAGAGCCGGTGTTGAGAGCTTGAAGCTTGTTGTTCTTAACAACTATTGTTTTGCTCTCGTAATAAACGATGTCAAGGAGCTCATCGAAAGTTACAAAATAAGCGTCAGCAAGCTTTTTCTTATCGCCGTCGTTATTTGTACCGGTTGTAGGATTAACGGAAACAGTTCCGCGTCTCCAGCTCTCATAGTTTGCAAGCTTGGTTGCAATAGCCTCAAAGTCTCTAAGAGCTGCTCTGAATTCGCTCTTTGTAACGGAATCAAGAGTCTCGAGGTCTTTCTTTGCCTTTTCGAGGTCGATGTACGCATCGGTGATAAGTCTGCCGTCCTCAGAATTTACATAATTCTCAGCAACAGAGTAAGCAGCGGTGAAATCATCATAAGTAGACTGCTTGTAGATGTTGTCGTTGAGGTCTTCGTTGAGGATATTCTCGGAATCAACGATATCCTTGTAATCATCAAGAAGTGCCTGAAGCTCTTCAGCAGTGTGAATCTCGAGAGAGTCATAAACAGCCTTGAGCATCTGGTAAGCAGCAGTCCATTCAACTTCGGTAGAATCGCCGTCAGCGATTACGTTCTCAGCATAGTCAATTGCATTCTGGAACTGGTCAGCCTGGTTGGTGCCATATTCGTAAATGTCAGCCTTGAGGAAATTATCAAAGCTTGCAACATACTCCTTGAGCTGAGCCTTGTCAACAGCCTCGGTCTTGATGCCGCTGGTAGCGGTTTCATCTGCAAAAGCTACAACAGAAACAGAGCTGAGAGCCATTACAGATGCGAGAGAAGATGCCAAAATTCTTTTCTTCAACATATTTGTCCTCCTAAATAATTTGTTTTTTTAAAACATCTCTGAGTTATCGGGCACTCGGATGTATTAAACGGATTTTCCTCCGCTTGTTATGGTAGTCGCGGGGTTTCCGGGAAAAGTTTCACCTGTTTCAAAATTTTCTCGGAATTTTTTCCGCTTGCATAACCGTAGTCGCGGAGAGAAACAAAAAAGTTTCAGCTTTTGAAATTTTTTGTTTTACATTTAATAATATAACACGTTTTGATACCTTTCGTCAATATGCAATTTGTATAAACTTACTACGTTTTTCTCGCGTTTTTATAACTTTTGCACAAGTGTGTTTGTTTTAAGCGGGTTTGTGGGGATTTTTATTCAACAAATTTTGGCGGGAATTTTTGTTGCTTTTGTACAAATTTGCTGTTTTGCCTTGATTTTTCGGGCGGGATTTGATATAATATATGAGTTAAATGTCGCTGTAGCTCAGCAGGATAGAGCGGCCGCCTCCTAAGCGGCAGGCCGGAGGTTCGAATCCTCTCTGCGACGCCAGCCGGTGCGACCGGCAACGTATTTCGCCCCTAGTTTCTGCTAGGGGCGATTTTTCACCCGAAACTGACAAATCTTTTTGTCACGATATAACAGCCGGTGCGACCGGCAACGTTTTTCGCCCTTAGTTTGTGCTAGGGGCGATTTTTCACCCGAAACTGACAAATCTTTTTGTCACGATATAACAGCCGGTGCGACCGGCAACGTTTTTCGCCCCTAGTTTCTGCTCGGGGTATTTTTGTTCCTGCAAGCGACTTTGCCGCGCTCTTTTCGCAGTGAGGAGAACGTCAAAAACGCGGTTTGTTGTACTATCTTACTTTGCATTCGCCCGTTTGCCCGAGAACAACTCTCGTTAAACAGCAAAAAAATCCCCCGAAGCTCGAGGGATTTTTATTATAATATGTAGATTAGCCCTTCTTGTTGCCGCAGCCCTTGCAGAAATTTGCAGTCGGGTTGTTTACGGCACCGCAGTTCGAGCAAGTCCACGGAGCTTCGGTTGCAGGAGCAGGCTGGGGCACGGGAGCGGGTTGCTGAATGGGAGCGGGAGCAGGCTGCTGGTACTGAACAGGCTGCTGATACTGCGGCTGAACGGGCTGCTGATACTGCGGCTGAACGGGCTGCTGATAGGGGTTTGTGGGTGTGGAAGAAATGGGAAGATTTGTGTAAGCGTTCTCAGAAAGCTGCGGCATATTATTCTGCTTGCGATAGGTCTGGTCCATACGCATTTCAACGTTGTTGGTGTGCTCAAGATAAACCATAAGAATTGTGAAATAGAACAACGCGGGCATAAAAATGCTGCAGAATGTCACGAAATTCTTCGCAAGCGCTGCGCCTACGATAGCTCCGACAGTTCCAAGAACAAGAACAACCCACGCCAAAATAAAGCTTATTTTTCTCCAAAGTGATTTCATAATAAATCCTCCTGAATGAATTGTTTTTAAGTTAGGATAAATCCTATTTTGATTATAGCACACGATTTTTATTTTGTCAATGGGGCAATCGTCATTTTCACCTATTTTTTTACTTTATCCCCTTGAAAAATCCGTGAAAAAATGTTATAATAACTTGATATGTAAAAAAATAAACCCACAAGGGATATTAAAAGAGGTATATTTATGGATACAATGAAAGGTTTAAAGAGAACCTGTTACTGCAATGAGGTTACGCTGGAGGCGGGCGAGGTTACCGTCGGCGGTTGGGTTGCGCGCGTCCGCGACAAGGGCGGAATTATCTTCATCGACCTGCGCGACAGAACCGGTATAGTTCAGCTCACCTTCGATGAAACAACCGAAAAAAGCATTTTTGAGAAAGCAGAATCCGTGCGCTCCGAGGACGTGCTTATGGTTAAGGGCGTTGTTCGCGCGCGTGAAAGCGTGAACAGCGAGATTAAGACGGGAAATGTTGAGATTTTGCCGACAGATTTGCGCGTTCTCTCCAAAGCGCAGACGCCGCCTTTTGAGATTGTCAGCAACTCAAAGACAAACGAGGAGCTTCGTCTGAAATATCGCTATCTTGACCTCAGAAGAAAGCCGCTTCAGGATAATCTTATAATGCGCCACAAAATCGCAAAGTGTGCGCGCGACTATTTCTACGAGAACGGATTTCTTGAAATCGAAACGCCGATGATGATTAAGTCAACGCCCGAGGGTGCGCGCGACTATATCGTGCCTTCGCGTATCCACAACGGCAAATTCTACGCTCTCCCGCAGTCGCCGCAGATGTACAAGCAGTTGCTGATGATATCGGGCTTTGACCGTTATATCCAGCTTGCGCGCTGCTTCCGTGACGAGGATTTGCGTGCCGACAGACAGCCCGAGTTTACGCAGATTGACCTTGAGATGTCTTTTGTGGATACCGATGATATTATCGAGTGCCTCGAGGGCTTTATAAAGCGGCTTTACAAGGAAATTCTCAACGTTGATATTGCGACTCCGCTCCCCCGCCTCACCTATGACGAAGCAATGAGCAGATACGGCTCGGACAAGCCCGACACGCGCTTTGAAATGGAGATAACCGACCTCTCGGAAACCGTTAAGGACAGCGATTTTGTTGTGTTCAAGAGCGCGCTTGAAAACGGCGGCTCGGTTCGCGGTATCGTGGCGAAAAACGGCGCGGAAAAGCTCTCGCGCAAGGAGATAGACAAGCTCACCGAGTTCGTCAAGGGTATCGGTGCGAAAGGTCTTGCTTACGTTCGTTGGGTTGAGGACGCGCCCGCTTGCTCGTTCGGCAAATTTATGAAAGAGGGCGAGCTTGAGAAAATTCTCGCGGCGCTCGGTTGTGAAAAGGGTGACGCGGCGCTTATTGTCGCGGACAAGGACAAGGTTGTTCTCCCGACGCTTGGCGCGCTTCGTCTGAAAGTTGCAAAACAGCTCGACATTATCCCCGAGAAGTGGAATTTCGTGTGGATAACCGAGTTCCCGTTCTTTGAATTTGACGAGGAAAAGGGCGAATGGGCGGCTATGCACCACCCGTTTACAATGCCGCTTGAGGAGCATATTCCCTACCTCGACAACGACAAGGGACGCGTTCGCGCAAAGTGCTACGACCTTGTGCTGAACGGCGTGGAGTTGCTCTCCGGTTCAATCAGAATAAACGACCCCGAGCTTCAGCAGAAAATGTTCGAGATGCTCGGAATGACGGACGAGGAAATTCAGCTGAAATTCGGCTTCCTCGTTGACGCTTACAAGTACGCGGCTCCTCCTCACGGCGGTGCGGGAATCGGTCTTGACCGTCTGGCAATGCTGATGTGCGGGTGCGACAGCTTGCGTGATGTAATCGCATTCCCGAAGGTTCAGAACGCGTCCGAGCTTATGAGCGAAGCGCCCGGAACGGTTTCCGAGGAGCAGCTCGCCGAGCTTGGAATTTCGATTGTCAACACTGAAGATTAACCGAGGATTTTATGGATAAAAAAGAGTACAAGCAGCTTATTTCAATGTCCGCGAACGGTGACGCAAAGGCTTTTTCAAAGCTGTACGAAAGCGTTTACCGCGATATGTACTACACCGCGTTCTACTCGCTCAAAAACGACGATGACGCAATCGAAGCGGTTACTGGCGCGGCGCGGGACGGCTTTAACTCCGCGGCAAGATTGAGAACAGAAGCGCAGTTTCGCGTGTTTATGATGAGAACACTTTGCGCGAGAATTAAGATGTTCTTCAAGGAGTACACGGACAGCGAGCTGAAAGGCAAACAGCCTGCGCTCAAAAAAGCGCTTTTCAGGCTGTCGGATATCGAAAGACTGCTTGTTGTGATTCACGTTGGCGGGAGATTTTCTCTCGAGGAAACCGCCGCGTTTACGGGAATGACCGTCGGCGGTGTTAGAAAAAGAATTAACAAAGCGAAGGAAACGCTTGGTATCGAGGATTAACGGGGAAAATCAGGGGTGAAAAAATGACTAGTGAGGAAATGCGAGCGGAAATGCGGCGAAAGGTTGTGCCGGAGAACGTCATTCCGCAGAATATAATCGAATATCTTATGGACGATTCGGCGGAATTGCCCGAGCTTGACGCGTTCACGTTCCTCAACCGTCTGAGAGCGCTCGGAATAGGCTCGGCGGATTTTCAGTATCTGCTGGAGGCGTGCGACGCGCCCGCTCAGTGCGTTGAAAAGGTGAAGCGAAACCCCGCGATGAACCTCCAGAACCTCATTCTCACCCTCGAAAGCTCCGGACTTACCGCGCAGGACTACACGATAATGCTCTACACCGCGCGCCAAATCTGGGAGCAAACCCTCACAATCCGTCTTGAGAAAACATCTGAAGCGGCTGACGAGGTTGACGAGGAAGCCGAGGATAATCCCGAGCAAATTCCTGTCGAAGAAATCGAGCCTGTTCCCGAGGAAAATGCTGTCGAGGAGAACGCGCAAGCCGATGATGACGAGGATTTTGACGAGCCGTCGCTTGCCGAGGTGCTTGAACAGGTTCGGTTGCTTGAACGTGAGATGTCCTATCACGGTGACGATGAGGAAGAACCCGAAAAGCTCCCCGAAATCGCTCCCGAAGAGCCCGAAGCGTCTTCCTACGACAACGCGGAAATCGCTTATGACGAAGAACCCGAGCAGTCCGCGCGGAATGTCGGCGGCTTAACCTCGGATTTCTCCAAGATTTTTGATATTATCAAGGAAAACAAGCAAGCCGAGCGCGATGAAGCTCAAAGCTACGCGCCCGAAGCTGATGAATATTATGAGGAATCGGAAGAACCTGTTGCAAAGAGCGTTGGCGCTTTGCCCACGGGAACGCTTTCGGTAACGAAAATTCTCGCGGGTATGCAGAAAACCGCTCCCCAAAACGAGGAAATCGGTGATGAGGACAGCTATGAGGACGAGGAAGATATTGACGAGATAAGCGCCGAGGAAGCTGAAATCAACGCGGACGAGGATTACGAGGACGAGAGCTTTGACGATACCTCATCGCTGGTTCAAATCGACCAGACGCTTTTCAGGAAAAACGCAAAGCCGGTTCCCGTGAGAGAGTTGCCCGATGATGAAGACGAGCCGGTTGACGAGGAAGATTACGACGAGGACGAAGAATACGAGGATTACGATGAGAACGAGCGTTCGAGAAGAATCCGCCGTACTCCCAAAAAATACCATATAAAAGCGCTTGTTGCGGGAGCAATCGGCGCGGCGGCGCTCACCGTGCTTTCCGTTTCGGCGGAACGTTTCACGCAAAAAGCTCCCGAAATCTTTTTCGCCGAGCAAAACGATGATATTTTCTCGCAGATTTACAAGTCCTATGATGCGAAAATTATGGGCGGCGATAACATCAGCGAGTACTCGGACAACTGCGAGATTTTCGGCAATTTGCTGATAAACAAGAACGGCGGAGCAAGCTTCTCCGATGACAAAAACGTGTACACGGTAACAAGCGAAAAGGTTTCCGCAGAGAGCTTTAACGGCACAATGCTCGACTCCGCAAAATACATCACGCCCCCGAACAAAACCGAGTTTGTCACGGCTTTCTGGGAGGACGGCGCGCTTTACTGCGTGTTCTCGGGCGAAAATGATAATAAGAGCGAGAAAGAGTGCGGGTATATGAAAATCCAGAACGGCACAACGCTGTTCACCGTGCGGCAGGACGGAGTACTCAGCGATTTTTCGCTTGAGGACGGGAAAATCTCGCTTGGCTCGGTGTACGTTCCGAGCTACTCGCGGAGCTTCTCTGCCGCTGATACCGATGTTTATCTCCCGCGCCTTGGCAAGAACGAGAAAACTCCGCTCACTGCCGAAAACGTTGTCATAAGCGGCACGGACGGCTGTTCTTTCGCGGTTTGCGCGGAGTACACGCTTGCGAGCGGCGAAAATTCCGCGGCAAAGGCTGTTCTCGGCAACCCGGTTTCGGCGAGTGCCGATTTCAGAGCCGCTCTTAACGGCAAAACCGAGGACAAGGAATACGGCTTGCTGATTGACTTCAAGGATACTCTTTCCGCAAAAAAGTGCGAGAAAATCACTGCGGCGGCTTTCGGCAAGGATTTCTCGGTAACGCTTGAGGGCGAGAACGCAAACCTCAGAAACGCCGATTTCACCGCAAAATGCGCGCTTTCAAACTTTGCCGAAGATGCACAACAGCTGAAGATTATAGACAAAAATCTGCTTGTCGGCAACAAGGACGGCTTTTTCTCGGCATTTGACTGCACGAACCTTGCGGAGCCTGTTGCCGTTAAGTTCATGAAAACAAACGGCATTGTGTCGGGCGACAACGCGGCGCTGTTCAGCGTTGACGGCGGGCTGACGATTACCTATTATAAAAAGGAAAACGGCGCGGCGAAGGTTCTCGGGACATATCGGAAGGCGTTTTCCGATGACGAGCTGAAAACGCTTGTGCTGAAGGGCGCGGAAACAACAGCCTTTGCCGATGATTCATGCGGCGCGGCGTTCGAGTATTTTGACGGAGTTTCCGTGGTTTCGCAGTACGTTGTCTTTGGCAAAAACGAGGGCTTGAAAACGCTCTACGATGACAGGACAGGTTTTACACGAGCATTCGCCTCGGGCGGGAAAATTTATGCGGTAAGCTCAAACGGGTTTGACTGCGTGACGGGAAAAAGCCCCTTGACAGAATGAGGCTGTTTGGTGTATAATACTTTTGTATGCGGGAGTGATTTCAGTGAATGACAAGAAACGCGAAAGGCTTATGAAAATCTGCCGTATCGGAGCAATAATTCTCGCTCTGGGAATGATTGCGGGAATTTTCGTTCAGCCGTATTTGACATAACTCTCGGATTGAAAAAGATTAAGGAATGATTTAATGGGTTTATTTTATAATAATGAAGTCGCAGGAAGCGGCGTTTCCAAAACCCCGAGAAAGAAAAAGCCGTTCTTTCGGTTTTGGGAGCTGTTTCTCAGGAAATTCTGGACTTTCTTTCAGGTTAACCTGATTTACTTCCTGTTTTGTATTCCCATCGTCACCATCGGTCCCGCAACTGCGGCAATGACAGCGATTATGAGGAATTTTTACCTCGAACGACCGCAGTTCATTTTCCACGATTTCAAGCGTGAATTCAAGAAGAATTTCAAGCAGGCGCTTCCGATTGGAATTATTGACGCGGCGGCAATTGTGTTGGGATTTTTTGCAATCTTTTACGTTCAAGACCCCGGCTTGGACTCAACAACTCGGATTTTCGCCATACTTTGTCTGGTGGGAGTAAATCTTGTGATTATGGTCAGCTTTTACGTCTACCCGCAGATTGTTGCGCTTGACCTGAAGCTCGGACAAATCCTGAGGAACTCGCTTTTGCTGATGTTTCTGAACCCGCTCGGCGATATCATCACATTTGTTTTCTTCTTCGGTTATGGAACGCTTATCTGGTTCTTCTGGTATGTCGTGCTGTTCCTCACGCCGTTTATACCGTTTGCGTGGCTGTGCTTCATCTCGTTTTTCTGCTGTTACCCGACAATTCAGAAGGTGCTCATCAATCCTTACTACGAGAAAACAGGCGAGAAAAATCCCGAAATTCCCGATTATGAAGAGGACGCTGTGTTCTCGGACGCAGGCGGCAAAGAAGAACCGCTCAGCCTGAAGGACAGGGACAAGGGTGGAAAACAGCGCGGCAGGATTATCAAGTAAAACTATAATACAGCTTGTCGAAAAAGTCAAAAACAGGCGACAAAGCAGGTGTGCCTTTATCGACAAACTGAAATTAACATACTAAGGAAGGGTTTTAGTTATGGCTTCTAGCGTTATTGTCGGAACCCAGTGGGGCGACGAGGGCAAGGGCAAAATCATCGATATCATGGCGAAGAAAGCGGACTTGGTTGTCCGTTCGAGCGGCGGAAACAACGCAGGTCACACTGTCGTTCACGGTGACGAGGTGTACAAGCTTCACCTTCTGCCGTCGGGCATTTTGTACCCGAAAACAACCTGTCTTATCGGAAGCGGCGTTGTTGTTGACCCGAAGGTGTTGCTTGAGGAAATATCCGAGATGAACAGGCGCGGCGTAACCTGCGACAATCTCAAAATTGACGCGCGCGCGGACATTATTATGCCGTGGCACCGTGAGCTTGATAAGCTCGAAGAAGCGTTCAAGAAGAAGCAGTCGGGCGTTAACGTCGGCACAACCGGTCGCGGTATCGGACCGTGCTACACCGACAAGGCAAGACGCGTCGGCATCAGAATGTACGATTTGTGCCGTCCCGAGTGTCTTAAAAAGCTGGTTAAGAACACCGGCGAGATGAACAACCTGATGATTGAAAAGGTTTACGGCGGAACTCCGCTTGACCTTGATGCAATTTTTGAGGAGTACAAGGCTTACGGCGAACAGCTCGCCAAATACGAGGCAGACGGCTCGGTTATCGCATTTGAGGCTTACAACGAGGGAAAAACCGTGCTTTTTGAGGGCGCGCAGGCAACTCTGCTCGACATCGATTTCGGAACTTATCCGTTTGTAACGTCCTCGCACCCTATTGCGGGCGGCGCGTGCATTGGAACGGGCGTTGGACCGAAGCTGATTGACGAGGTAATCGGCGTTGGAAAGAGCTACACCACGCGCGTTGGAAACGGGCCTTTCCCGACCGAGCTTCACGATAAACTCGGCAAGCATATCAGAGACCGCGGCGGCGAGTACGGCACAACAACCGGCAGACCTAGAAGAACAGGCTGGTTTGACGCGGTAATTATGCGCCACGCTGTTCGTGTAAACGGCTTGACCGCGCTTGCTATCAACAAGTTCGACACGTTAAGCGGAATCGGCACGCTCAAGGTTTGCGTTGCCTACAAAAAGTCCGACGGAACCGTGCTCAAGGACTTCCCCGTTACCCTCGAGGAGCTTGCCGACTGCACGCCGATTTACGAGGAAATCGAGGGCTATGACGGAGATTTGTCCGACTGCCGCACGTTTGAGGAATTGCCCGAAAAGTGCCGTGCGTATATAACCCGTCTTGAGGAGCTTTGCGGTTGCCCGATAACGATAATCGGCGTAGGCGCAAGCAACGACCAGGTTATCTTCCGCTGATGAGGATTGTTTTTATCGGCGATGTTGTCGGGAAAAACGGTTGCGAGGCGCTGTCTGCGGAGTTGTTCAAGATAAAGAATGATTATCAAGCCGAGCTTGTTATCGTGAACGGCGAAAACAGCGCCGAGGGAAACGGCATCGACAAGCGCTCCGAGCAGGCGATTTTTGACGCGGGCGCGGACGTTATCACAACGGGCAATCACGCGTTCAACAAGTACGAGATTTTCGAGGAATTTGAGCGTTGCGACAGGCTCATTCGCCCCGCGAATTTCGGCACGGAGCTTGCGGGAAAGGGCGTTTGCGAGCTGGATTTCGGGAGCTTCAAGGTTTGCGTTTTGAACCTCATCGGAACAGCTTTTATGCAACCCTGCGACAACCCGTTCAAGTGCGCGGAACAGCTGTTGAAGGACATTGACGCGCGTGTGATTATCGTGGATTTTCACGCCGAGGCAACCTCCGAAAAGCGCGCGATGGGCTTTTTCCTCGCGGGAAAGGTAACGGCGGTTCTCGGCACGCACACCCACGTCCAGACTGCCGACGAGCAGATTATCGACGGCACGGGCTATATCACGGACGTTGGTATGACTGGACCGGCGGACTCGGTTCTCGGTGTTGACAAAAATATAATTATAGAAAAATTCCTCACCTATCGTCACAAAAAACACGTTTTCGCAGGCGGCGAGTGCCTTGTGAGCGGAGTTTGCCTTGACGTTGATGTGAAGAGCGGGAAATGCGTTTCAATCGAACGTTTTTGCAGAAGAATAAACGCTTCAGCATAATACTATATAAATATTAAAATGGAAAGGTGAAACATAAAAGTTTCAAATGGTGATTAAAATGGAAGTAGTAAAGGTTTCGGCACACTCGGTTCCAAAATCGGTTGCGGGAGCAATCGCGGCGGTTATCCGCGAAAACCGCGAGGTTGAGGTTCAGGCGGTCGGCGCAGGCGCGGCAAATCAGGCGGTTAAGTCAATCGCGATTGCAAGAAGCTATATGGCGCTGGTCGGCGTGGATTTGATTTGCATTCCCGCGTTCACGACTGTCGTTATCGATGACGAGGAACGCACGGCGATGAAGTTTATCGTTGAACCGAGATAAGTTGAGAAAAATTCTGCTGATAACAACGGGCGGCACAATCGCTTGCCCCGATACCGATGAAAGCCGTTCTCCCGAAAACGGCGCGAAACGGCTTCTCGAGCGGATTGACGTGTTCCCCGAGAACGTGGAAATCACGAGCACTGCGATGTATTGCCGCGACAGCACGGATATGTCTCCCACGGAATGGACGGATATCGCGCGGTTTATCCGCGATAGGTACGCGCAATTTAACGGCTTTGTGATAACGCACGGCACAGACACGCTCGGCTACGCCGCCGCGGCGCTCTCCTGCCTTATCCAAAACAGCGAGAAGCCGGTTGTACTCACGGGGAGTATGCTCCCGATGGAAGCGGAAAAATCCGATGCGCCGAGAAATCTCGCGGACGCGCTGGCTTTTGCCGCAGATGAACAATCGCGGGGAGTTGTTGTCGCGTTTGACGGGAAAATCATTGACGGGCGGTGCGCGGTCAAGATTGACACGCAGAGCGTTTCGGCGTTCGAGAGCGTAAACGAGCGCGAAATGCCCATTGGGAAAACGCGCTTTTTCGACAAGCTGGACGCGAGAATTGCGGTAATTCGGCTTGTTCCGGGCGTTGAGCCGCCGATTGTTTCGGATAACACGCGGGCGGTGTTGATACTTGGTTTCGGCACTGGTGGACTGCCGGGGCACGGCGGCTGGGAAAAGTGGCTGGAAACGCTGATTAACCGCGGCGTTTACATCATAATGTCAACGCAGGTTCTGCGCGGCGGGAGCGACCTTCGGCTGTACGAGGTCGGGAGTCGGCTCTCCGATAAGTACCCGATAATTGACGCAGGAAAAATGACCGCAGAATACGCAGCGATGCGGGCAATGTTCGCGCTTGCCTATTCGGGCAATTTTGACGAGTTTCGGCGCGTTTTTCTGGAACAGTAATTTGGCAACGCTCGATAAATGAACAGATTTCGGGGATTTTTCCGCGGTGTTTTAACGCAATTCTCGGTGGTGAAAACGGATTAAACGGCACGAATTTTTGTGTAAATTGCCAAAATCGACGGTTTATCGAAATTTGATGATTTTCGGCGAGAATTGCCCGAGATAACGCGAAATTCAGCGATTTTTCGCGGTGTTTTGCACACGTTTTTGGCAGTGAAAAACGACATAAACGGCGCGAATTTTTGTGCAAATTGCCAAAATTGGCGCTTTTGTCGAGATTTGTTGTTTTTCGGCGAGAATTGCTCCAAAAACACGAAATTCAGCGATTTTCCGCGGTAATTTCACGTTAAAACGAACAAAACAACCACAAATTCAGCGCATTTACGGCGCATCAATTATTTTTGAAAGGCGGCATTTTTATGAAATGTATCCCAATCGAACAGCTCAACAACGCCGCGAAAACGCCTACACAGCTTGTCGCGGACGGCGAAAAGGTGTATGCCCAGCAGATTGAACACGCCGCGCGCAGTATTTTTGAGCGCCGCAATGAGCGTCCCGTGGTTCTTCTGTCGGGACCGTCTGGTTCGGGAAAAACAACCTCCGCGCATCGAATTGCCGCGTTGCTCGAAAGCTACGGTTGCAAGGCGCACACGATTTCGATGGACAACTATTTTCTGCCGATGCACGAAAACGAAGCCGCACGCGATGAAAACGGCAACATCGACTTTGAAAGCCCGTTGCGGCTTGATATACCGCTGTTCAAACAGCACCTTGAAATGCTCTTCAAGGGCGAAAAAATTGACATTCCCGCGTTTGATTTCGCGAAACAGGAACGCCTTCCCGGAATGCCGCTTAAGCGTAGCAAAGGTGAGCTGGTTATCCTCGAGGGAATTCACGCTCTGAACCCGCTTGTGACGGGCAATTCCGACGATTTCACGACCTGCGTTTACGTCAGTGTGAGAACCCGAATTTCCGATGGTGACAAGCTCCTGCACCCGTCCAAAATCCGCTTGATGCGTAGACTTATGCGCGACAAACTGTTCCGCGGGCGTAGCATTACCGAAACGTTTGAGTTTTTCAAGTCGGTTGAACGCGGCGAAAATTTGTACATAATGCCGTACAAGAACCGCGCGGATTTCGATATCGATACCTTTATAGAATACGAGCCGCTCGTTTACCGCGATATTCTGTTGCCGGATTTGGCGGCGGCATCGCCGCACTATGCGGATTACGGTGACTACGAGGATATCGAGTACTTTTTGAAGTTGCTCGAACCGGTTGAACGAGAATTTGTGCCGGATAATTCTCTGATTAAGGAGTTTATCGGGAACTGAAAATTGCCCCCGCCTTGAAAGCGGGGGGTGTTTTTGTACAACGCACTTAGCGAGAGGTGTTGCACCGCCCTTGATGCGATTTTGCTTATGTGAATTTAACCTTTTTAGCAACTTGTTCATTTATTTTTCTTTGTTTGTTTTTTGAGAAATAATAAACTCCCTGATATACTTGAACGGAAAAGGCACAACCGTCAGTTGCCCATTGCGAACAAACGATACATTCATCAACGGCAGAAGCCTGCTGAACTCTCCGTTGCCCGATTTCGCTTGAGTGACACACCTTATCAATGCGGAAGTCTGTATCGACGGTTTCATACCGCTGCCACAAATGCCAACAAAGTAATACTCCTTGTCATCAATACGGAAATTGCGTATCTCGGTGACAGACGTGAGATAATCCTCTCGGCTCTCCTTGTTTCTCAAAAAAGTATTTCCGCTTTCAAGCTCGTTGTCAAGCGCTTCAAATTCGGGCAACGTAAACAGCTCCGTGTTACGAATAACAAGTATATCATCGTCTGAATACTTTACAACACCGACAACTTGTTTATCATCATCGAAAATCTGCACGCAAGTTGAATACTCGTTCATTTCAAACAGATTCAAATGTTGCTCCGAAAAAGCAAAAGTTCCGTCGGGCTTAATTGTCATAAAGAAATAGCGTGGAGCTTCACCGCCTGTTGATAAGCCGAATGCAATATCCTTATCAAAACCGAGTCCATTCCAATCGAAAAGCGATATTCTGCCCTTACTGATATCGTCCTTTATAATTAGTTCGTGGATAACCGTGCTTACCGCAAACCTGCTGTTGTGGGCAAAGTCCTCGAATGTAATATGCTGAACAGTAAATCCTCTCAAATCATCTTGGTGTGGGTCGTCCTTTTCGGTTTGATAATAATCCTTGTTATGTATAAGCCGCAAATTCAGAGCTTTCTTGCTCAACCGCGAGCCGCTCTCAACAGAACAACCGTATTTCTCACGGATTATATTGATGATATTTTCGCATAGCTCTTCGGATTGCTGATTTTTCACGCAGTCAATCAGCTTGACGGTTTTGTCGGAAAGAAACGCTTTTACCGCCAACTCGTTTTCTTTTGCGGTAGACTTTGTGTCAATTGTTGCGTAATCGCGGACGCTCTGAAACTCAATTTCCGCCATTCCGAAATAGCGAGAATTAAAGCCCTCCACGATTTGTGACAGCACGCCAACCTTTGATGATGCATAAGCTTTAGCGCTGCTTATATCAAGGAACGCAATCTCGTTCTTGTGGTTATCGACTTGCCTCATAATAAAATCGGGCGCGTCATCGTCAGCAGTCTTTCTTCTCATAGAGTTATCCGATGATAAGACATACTTTGGATAGTCCTCAAATTTCCTTTTGGTAAAGGTTATTTTATTACGCAGTTTTGTCGATGTGAAAGTGTGAACGCCGAGCTTGATGAAACATTCTTCCGGCACCTTTATCTCAAGCGTCATAATGCTCCAAACGATATTGTCCTTACTCTTGTGTATCCATTCGGGCATAAACACATAGAGATGACCGGTAAGGTTGTTGAATTTCAGCAGTGGGTGATTTTTGGCGGCAAGTCCATTGAGCAACAGCTGAAGGAGCTGATAATCAGCAATTTCTGCGCTCTTTTTTTGCGATATAGAAATGGAACTGCCGTATTCGGTATCATTCAGCACGTTTTTCAAGCGAGAAAGATTTTCCGAACTATGCTTTAGCAGGACGTAAAAACGCCTTCCCTTTTCAAACAGAACAGCCTTTACGTCTTTGTCTAACAACGGTGCGTCGATGATTTTTGCGCCGCTATTGATATATTTCATTGACGTTTCCAGACAGAATATATCAAATTCTTCGTCAATCTTTTGGTGGTTAAATTTAGGTATAACCTTATTCGTGCGAATTACAGATTTCATCTAAACACCTTCTTATTTTTGTTGCCGCATCTTTATTTACATCAACCGATGAATTGTTGTCTGTCATCAGCGAGGGACAACAAACAAGAGTTATCCCGTCAATATGCTTAACCTTTGTTGAATACACATCGTCCGCTAAGATATTAGCCACTATTACACACTCGGCTTTACACTCTTTTGCTTTTCCGATTACCTTTTTCAAGGTTTCTTCCTCGTCAAAATGAGTTGCTTCGTGCCAGTTCTTGAAATCAACATACACCGGCAAGCTCGGCACTTTATAATCGAACAACTCAAACAGCGCAGGCTCTTTGATTGCTTCCAATGCAATGTTCAATACGCTCTTAAACCAAAACCAGCCCGCAACTTCACCCAAAGCGCCTTTGTAAATGTTGTTGAATAAAGCCGCCGACATATTGAATTTGTTAGGAGCAAACGTTGTTGCCCAGCCGTTGTTGTTGAAATACTCCTTCATTCCGCTGAACAGAAGAATTCTATCCAGCTTTGCGGCTGTTGCTGATACCTCACAAGGGAAACCGCTTGTGCGAATAAAGCTGATTTTTGTCCTGCTGTAATCCTCGTCTTGCGAATAATAGTATTTATTCGATATCTCTCCCATTTGTATATAGAATTGACTTAATCTGAAATCAGAATATACTTCTTCCTCTGTTGCAGTAGGCTTTTCAAGCACCAAACGTCGCAAATCCTCCCATTGCTTCATTTTATGCTCGTCCCATTCTTCGCGGAGCATACCGTTGATAAATCGGTTTACACGGTCGGAACACAATTCGCCTTTCGCTATTAAATCGGGGTTTGTTATTTCAGCCGTGCCGTGTTTCTTAATCTCGTCAATAAGCGCCAACACCTCGGGATTGAGCAAACGATTGTCAGCAATTCCAACTTGGAAATAATCGCATATATTTGAATCAGCATAGATGTAAATATTCGGCTGTTTCATATTTGTACGGCACATACGCCCGATAGCCTGTACAATCTGCTTTGTTGCATAAAAACAAACGCTGGGCGTTTTATAGCTTGCGTCATGGAACTTTTTCCCGTAAAAATACTTACCGAAGGCTTTCTTTATATTCTGACTAGCAGTATCTTGCGAAATCTCACCATTTTCCTGAAGATACTCTGTTTCAAAGATATACTTGACGAAATCCTTATCCTCAATAGCGGAATCAGAGTTCATATTAACAGTAAGATGTGTTGGTTTATCAAGATATATTGCGTCAAAATCCTTTTGCGCTGAACTCGGTCGGTTGTTAGTCTTAATCAGAGTGCCGACTAAATCGGCGGGAATGTCATATTGCAGATTTTGTCCCGCACCGCTAGTCTGATAAGCGGATATCACAAAGAGCTTTTCGCCTCTCGCAAGCCTTGCGGTCAACAGAGCTTTCTTTTCATCATAACCGTTTCCGTCAAGCCGGAAAACCATTTGCTTAACAGCATCAGCCTTTGCTCCCGCTATCAATGCGAAAAGATTATACAAAACATCAATATCAAGGTGTTTGTCGCCCGATTTCGGGTGCTTGTTCAAAACACAGAGGAATGAACGTATATCCGTGTGAGATATAAATTGCTTGAAAGCAAGAGCGATTTTGAAATACCTTTCATGAAAAAAAGTATTGTTGTTTTGTTCGCCGGACAAGGCGCGTTCAACTAATGTGTTGGCGGTTTCTGATAACTCATAATTATCAAATAATCTATTCCAAAGTTTGACAGAATAATCTGAACTCTCGAATAATTCAGCGTGGATAGAAATGTCTTTGTATCCGTTTTGAGATTTGTCAAACTCGATTTTAAGCCTGTTATAATCGTTGTCTGAAATAGTAGTATAGTCATCTCCCATTTTAAGTGAAAAGTAGTACAAGTCGTAATTGCACAACACCGACGGCAAAGTAGCTGTCGCCGAAACTCCGATTACTTTTGATTTCTCGCAAAGTCTTGTTAAAATCCGCTCAGGCGTTTGAGAGAACGAAATCATTGATATTATTGTCTTGAACTCATAGTTGGGGGAGTTTTCAAAGGCAAAATATCTAAATCCATTCTTATATAACGATAAATCATATTTTGAATCGGCATTGCTGTTTTTTGACTTACTATTCATCATCAATATTTGCGTAACCAAATAGTTCTCGTAAACACTGCCAAGATTGAACTCCGTCAACACGCTTCGTATCGCAGATTCAAATGAATATTCCTCCTCGCCGTCTTTCATTTGTTCGCGGCGAACTTGATAATAGTTAGCGGCAAAAATACGGACAATGCTTTGAAAACAAGATACAAACCACCTCAGCTTGCCCAAGAGGATTTGAATACTGTTCTTGTCGGCAGGTTTGTCAGCAGAAAAAGTTATTTTGTTAATCTTATCTTTTTTGTCGGTATAAGTCGAAACAAAGCGGTTTTGACCATTCAGGATAGAGATATACCTATGGTCGTTAAACAGGAAGTTGCTTGTTTCCTGCTCGGCGTTGTCGGTTTTGTGATTGAACTGAAGCGAGTATGTATTAAAAATATTGTCAGCCTTTTCCTTCAAATCTTTCAAAACATCTTTCAACGATTGCTTGCTATATTCCCCGCTCTTCCTTTTTTCGGACGGAACGAAGAATTTTTCGGGAAAAGTTTTGTTTTGAAGAACGGCGTAGATATGATTAAACAGCTCAATGTAATCTAATTTTTCTTGCAGTCCTTCCTCGATTATATGTTTGAGTATGGTTTCTTTTGTAGCGTCAAATTCATCGATAAAAACCAAAGCTCCGTTTATTATCGAGGAATTGTAGAAAGTATAGCTTTTCTCTACAATGGTAGAATGAGGGCAAATGAACTTGTCCATACTCATAAACAAAACCTGTTTTTCGCGAGTGAACACCGCGGGATAGAGCTTGCCAACCCACTGCCAAGCACTATCCGTCTTTATCGCAAGCAATCTATCATTAACGGTTTTAAATTTTTTGTACAATATCATTTGCAGGTAGTTTCTAAAAATGCGCTCGGTATTGCGAGAAAAATTGTCACTAACACTTTTGATAAAGTCGGCGTTTTGTCCCTTTTCGGCATTTTGCAGAAACTCTACGTCTGCCTTGAAATTCTTAAATTCATCGCTATATTTAATTTCATCGGGTATATCTTTGAGCATTGCGGAATTGTAATTGTTTAAAGCGGTTTCGGAGTTTGGCTTCAAATTTATAACCCGTTCTTTAAAAAGCTGTGAAAGTCCCAATTTGTCAAGACGCTGTTCAAGTTCATCATCAGGCAAATTCTTTTTCTGCGTTGTGATGAAGAAAACCTTTTTATCGGAATTGCTTTCATCCGTCATAAAATCAACAATGTACTTTATAACCGAATAAGTTTTACCAAAACCTGTCGGCATATTCAAAAGCAACAAGCCGTTTTCTCTGTCATTTTCTTTGAAAGATTTAATGCAATGGTACATAGTGCCTCCTTTGTGCGCTTTCAGTTAACGTGTTTTGCAAGAACTTTTCTTTGTTATATTATATCATCAAATAATATACAAATCAATAGAAAAATGGAACTTTTCTCTAGTGCTGAAAAAATTTTCCTCTTTTTCATAAGGCGGCTCGGCAATTGCTACAAACAAAAAAGCAGTGCGGTCAGGCACTGCTTTTGGTGTAAATATTATTTTTGGTTTGTTTCCAAAACAACTTTGTACGCCACATATGAGCGTTTATCGCTTATTCCAGCTCAAATGCTCCGGTGTAGAGGCGATAGTACTGCCCCTTCTCGGCAATCAGCTTCTCGTGTGAACCACGCTCGATAATCCTACCGTGGTCAAGCACCATAATCACGTCCGAATTCTTGACCGTTGACAGTCTGTGCGCGATAACAAACACCGTTCTCCCCTTCATCAGAGCGTCCATTCCCTTTTGAACAATCGCCTCGGTTCGCGTATCAATCGAACTCGTTGCCTCATCCAAAATCATTACGGGCGGGTCGGCAACAGCCGCTCTCGCAATCGAAATCAACTGCCGCTGTCCCTGCGAAAGACCGCTTCCGTCACCTTTCAGCACCGTGTTGTATCCGTCGGACAACATTCTGATAAATCCGTCCGCGTTCGCGAGCTTCGCCGCCGCAATGCACTCCTCATCGGTAGCGTCCGGCTTGCCGTAGCGCAGATTGTCCATAACCGTTCCCGTGAACAAATTCACGTCCTGCAAAACCACACCCAGCGACCGCCGCAAATCCGCTTTCTTGATTTTGTTGATGTTTATACCGTCATAACGGATTTTTCCGTCATCGATGTCGTAGAAACGGTTGATGAGGTTGGTAATCGTGGTTTTACCCGCGCCCGTTGCACCAACAAAGGCGATTTTCTGTCCGGGCTCGGCGTAGATATCGATATTGTGCAAAACCATTTTCTCCGGCACATAACCAAAATCCACGTCATCGAGCACAACATTTCCCTTTAACTCGGTATAGGTGAGCGTGCCGTCCGAGTGCGGGTGCTTCCACGCCCAGAGGTGCGTGCGCTCGTTGGTTTCGGTGAGGTTGCCGTTTTCATCGTACTTCGCGTTGACCAGCGTAACGTAACCGTCATCGGTTTCACTCTTTTCATCGAGCAGGTTGAAAATTCTCCCCGCGCCTGCCATTGCCATAACAACAGCATTGAGTTGCTGAGAAACCTGTCCGATAGGTCCGATAAAGCTTCGAGAGAGCTGGAGGAAAGACGCGATTGTGCCGAGAGTGAGTATGTTCACCGAGAAACACGCCACATTCGTCACGCCGTTTATTGCGAGCAAGCCGCCGATTATCGCGAGAATAACGTACAGCAGGTAGCCCATACAGTTGTTTATCGGCATCAGCACGTTCGCGAAAGCGTTCGCCTTGCAGACGTTTTCGGAAAGGTCGAAATTGCGCTCGTCAAACTGCTCCTTTGCCTTTTCCTCGCGGCAGAACAGCTTGATAACGCGCTGTCCGTTAATCATTTCCTCGATGTAGCCGTTGAGGTTAGCCATCGACTTTTGCTGACGAACAAAGAAAGTACCCGATTTGCCCGCAACCTTTGCCGTGATGAACATAATCAGCACCAGCATAACGATAACCGCAAGCGTTAGCCAAAGCGACAGGCTCAACATCGAGCAGAAAACCGCGATTACGGTTATTCCTGACGAGAGGAAGGACGGGAGCGACTGCGAGAGCATCTGTTGCATAGCGTCCGCGTCGTTGGTGTAGAAGCTCATAACATCGCCGTGGGTGTGGGTGTCGAAGTATTTTATCGGCAAGGTCTGCATATGCGAGAACATATCATCGCGCACTGTTTTCAGGATCCCCTGCGAAACAGTTGCCATAACCCTCGACTGAATAAGCGAACACAAAGCTCCCAGCAAAAACAAGCTTCCCATTAAAATAAGCGTGCGGATAAGCCCCGAAAAGTCGGCATCGGCACCGCCTGCGGTTGCTTCGACAATCGGCATAATGTTGTCGTCAATCAGCGTTTTGATGAACAACGATGAGGAAACGCTTGCAACCGAGCTTACGACAATGCACACGGCAACCAAAACCAACTGCTTGCGAAACGGCTTCATATAGCTCAAAAGCCGCTTTATAACCTTCGCGTCAAATTTCACCGGAACGCGCGCTCCCTTCGGCGGCTTTCCTCCGTGTCCCATATGCATATTACTCATCGTCACTCGCCCCCTTTGTCTGACTGTCGTAGATTTCGCGGTAAATCGGGCTTCTTGCGTACAGCTCATCGTGAGTTCCCATATCGGCGATTTTGCCGTTGTCCATTATGATAATCTTGTCCGCTTCACACACCGAGGAAACACGTTGCGCGATAATGATTTTCGTGGTGTCGGGAATGTCCTCGCGGAACGATTTTCTAATCATCGCGTCTGTTTTCGTGTCAACAGCGGAGGTTGAGTCATCGAGAATGAGGATTTTCGGCTTCTTGAGCAACGCACGCGCAATGCACAAACGCTGTTTCTGACCGCCCGAAACGTTAGTACCGCCCTGTTCGATATAGGTGTTGTACTTGTCGGGCATTGCCTGAATGAAATCATCGGCGCAGGCTGATTTGCAGACCTGTTCAACTTCTTCATCGGTTGCGTTTTCGTTGCCCCAGCGGATATTTTCGGCAATCGTTCCCGAGAACAAAACGTTCTTCTGCAAAACCATCGCAACATTATTGCGAAGCGCCTCGAGATTATAGTCGCGGACATTCTCGCCGCCGACAAGGACCTCGCCCTCGAGAGTATCGTAAAGTCGCGGAATCATCTGAACAAGCGTGGATTTTGAAGAGCCCGTGCCGCCGATTATACCAATAGTTTCGCCGCTTTTTATGGTGAGGTTGATGTGGTCGAGAGCGTTGTTCTCGGCGGTTTTGAAGTACTTGAAGCAAACGTTTCTGAACTCAATCGAGCCGTCCTTGATTTCGGTCAGATTGCGCTCGCCGTCATTGATATCGCTCTTTTCGTTGAGCACCTCGCAAACGCGGTCGGCACTCGCTTTGGACATCGTGAGCATAACGAAAATCATCGACAGCATCATCAGGCTCATCAGAATTTGCATCGTGTAGGTGAAAAGCGACATCAGACTGCCCGTGGTAAGACCGAGCGCCTCGTTGTTGCCGCTCGCGACAACAGCCTGAGCGCCGAGCCACGATATCAGAATAACGCAGGTGTAAACGGAAATCTGCATCGCGGGCGCGTTAAAGGCAACGGTTTTCTCCGCTTTGGTGAACAGATTGAATATTTTATCAGAGATTTTTTTGAACTTGCTTTTCTCGTGTTCCTCGCGGACAAAGCTCTTGACAACGCGTATTCCGCGAAGATTTTCCTCGACAACGTTGTTGAGGTCATCGTAGGTTGTGAAAACCTTTCTGAAAATCGGGAACGCGAGTTTAACGATAAGCGCGAGAATTATCGCCAAAAACGGTATCACATAAATGAACGTCATCGCAAGCTCGCTGTCGGTTCTGAACGAGAAAACACACGCGAAAATCAGCATCGCGGGCGCTCTGAACACAATTCTCGTGAGCATCTGAAACGACGTCTGAACGTTTGTGACGTCGGTTGTAAGACGTGTGACAAGGCTTGCGGGCGAGAATTTGTCGATATTCGAGAAGCTGTAATTCTGGATATTGTAGAACATATCGTGGCGGACGTTTCTCGAAAAAATCGATGAAGCGCGCGAAGCCGTGTAGCCCGCGGTCACGCCGAAGAACATCGCGGCAAGCGTCAGTATCGCGAGAATTGCGCCGTATTTCAGCACGGCGTCCATATTCCCGTTAGGATAAGCTTCGCTGGGAGTTATGCCCTCGTCAATCAGCTTTGCCATAACTGTCGGAATAGAAACCTCGATAAACGACTCCAACAGCACGAAAATCGGCGTGATGATTGCGGGGAGCTTTGCTTCCCGTATACATTTTGCCAAAGTTTTTATCATTGTATATCTCCTTTCGGGTGGATTTTTTCCGCAGAATAAGCGGACATTATGTTGTTATGCATTCTTTGAATAAAACTGCACATAAGCGCGATTTCCTCCGATGAAAAGCCGCTCCGAAGCCTTTTGTCCATCTCCTCACCCTCGCGGCGCATTTCCCTGCCAAGCTCGCGGGATTTTTCGGTGAGGACGAGCTTTTTGAGCCGCGCGTCATGGGAAACGCTCTCGCGCTTGATAAGCTCCTTTTTCTCGAGGAGCGACAGCACCTTCGATACCGTTGAGCGCGTTATCCCGAAATTCTCCTCCAAGTCGCGCTGGAAAACATCTCGCCCCTCTTCCTCCGCATCAAACAGGTAGCCCATAATCCACTTGTTAGAGCAGGTGAGGTTGTCAAGCTCGCGCATAATCTCGGAGCTGTGTTCGAGGTAGCGCCGAATTACGTTGTTCAGCTTGCGGAGCCTTATCCCCAAACCCGTATTCTCCTCCAAAGCAGTCACCTCCGTTGTCAAAGATTGTTGGATATTCCACATTATAATGCAAATTAAATAATTTGTCAAGTGTTTTTTTGTAAAAATTTTACCAAAAAATTTTAAACTGTTTGTAGCATTTGCCTATTGAGAGTGCAAAAAAACTATTGAAAAATTCGCGGAAATGTGCTATAATTAGATGTATTCTGTGAAAGGAGCATAAAAATGTATAAAATAGTACGCAAAAAAGAACTTAATCCCACGGTCACGCTTATGGAAATTGACGCGCCGCTGGTTGCCAAAAAGGCAGAGCCGGGGCAGTTTATCATTCTTCGCGTGAACGAGGACGGCGAGAGAATCCCGCTTACCGTGGCGGATTATGACCGCGAAAAAGGCACGGTAACCATTATTTTCCAGATTGTCGGCGCAACAACCGAGCTTCTCAACCACAAAAACGAGGGCGAGTACATACAGGATTTCGTTGGTCCTCTCGGCAAGGCAACCGAAACCGAGGGCTTGAAAAAAGTCGCGGTTGTCGGCGGCGGCGTGGGCTGCGCGATTGCTTATCCCGTTGCAAAGAAGCTGCACGACAACGGTTGCGAGGTACACTCGATTGTCGGCTTCAGAAACAAGGATTTGGTTATTCTCGAGGACGAGTTTAACGCGGCTTCAAATGTGCTCAAAATTATGACCGACGACGGCTCCTACGGCACGAAGGGACTTGTCACCGACGCGCTCAAGGCGCTGATTGACGAGGGTAATCAGTACGATGAGGTTATCGCGATAGGTCCTGTTATTATGATGAAATTTGTGTGCAAGCTGACCAAGGAATACGGCATCAAAACTATGGTTTCGATGAACCCGATTATGATTGACGGAACGGGAATGTGCGGCGGCTGCCGTCTTACGGTTGGCGGTGAAACAAAGTTTGCGTGCGTTGACGGACCCGATTTTGACGGTCATCTCGTTGACTTTGACGAGGCGCTTGAGCGCGGCTCGATGTACCGTGAATTTGAGCAGGCAAAGCGCGAGGAAGTCTGCAATCTCTTCAAGGGGGTAAAGTGAAATGCCGAATATGAGCTTAAAAAAGAACGAAATGCCTGCTCAGGAGCCGAATGTCCGCAACAAGAATTTCAGCGAGGTTGCGCTCGGCTATACCGAGGAACAGGCTGTTGACGAGGCAAACCGCTGCCTTAACTGCAAGAACAAGCCTTGCGTGGGCGGCTGTCCCGTTTCAATCGATATTCCCGAATTTATCGCGAAAATCCGCGAAAAGGACTTCGAGGGCGCTTACCAAATAATTTCCAAGAGCAGTTCTCTGCCGGCAGTCTGCGGACGTGTTTGTCCTCAGGAAACGCAGTGCGAGAGCAAGTGCGTGCGCGGTATCAAGGGCGAGCCTGTCGCAATCGGTCGTCTGGAACGCTTTGTTGCCGATTGGCACAACAAAAACTGCACCGAAGCGCCCAAAGCTCCCGAGAAAAACGGTCACAAGTGCGCGATTATCGGCGCAGGTCCTTCGGGACTTACCTGCGCGGGCGACCTCGCGAAAATGGGTTACGATGTAACCGTTTTCGAGGCTCTGCACCTCGCGGGCGGCGTTTTGGTTTACGGTATCCCCGAGTTCAGACTCCCGAAAGCGATTGTAGCACACGAGGTTGAGAACCTGAAAGCGCTCGGTGTTAAAATCGAAACCAACGTTGTTATCGGAAAAACAATCGAGGTTGACGAGCTGTTCGAGCAAGGTTTTGAAGCAATCTTCATCGGTTCGGGCGCGGGCTTGCCGAGATTTATGAACATTCCCGGCGAGAACCTCAAGGGTGTTTACTCTGCAAACGAATTCCTCACGAGAGTTAACCTGATGAAAGCGTACAAGGAAGGCTCGGACACGCCGATTAAGAAAAATTCAAGCGTTGCAGTTGTCGGCGGCGGAAACGTGGCAATGGACGCGGCTCGTTGCGCGAAGCGTCTTGGCGCGGAGAACGTTTATATCGTTTACCGCCGCGGTTTGGAGGAAATGCCTGCGCGTAAAGAGGAAGTCGAGCACGCGATGGAAGAGGGCATTATCTTCAAGACGCTCAATAATCCCGTGGAAATTCTCGGCGACGAACACAAGTTTGTTACCGGTATGAAGTGCATTGAAATGGAGCTCGGCGAGCCGGACGCGAGCGGCAGACGCAGACCTGTCGAGAAGAAGGACAGCGAGTTTACGCTCGATGTTGACTGCGTGGTTATGTCAATCGGCACGTCCCCGAACCCGCTTATCCGCAACACCACAAAAGGTCTTGAAACCAACAAGCACGGCTGTTTTGTAGCCGACGAGGTTGGACAGACGTCACGCGAGGGTGTATTTGCGGGCGGCGACGCAGTAACGGGCGCTGCTACGGTAATTCTCGCAATGGGTGCCGGAAAGACCGCCGCAAAGGCAATGGACGAGTACATTAAGTCGAAGAACGCATAATTTAACGAAATAAACCGCCGTCTTGGTTCAAGAGCTTTCCAACTCCCGCGTCAAGACGGCGTTTTTCGGTTTAAATTAAAAGGAGAAAATATGTCGGTAATTTTTGATGAAAGCAATATGCAAAATCGCTTGGGGGAGTATGTCCCCGAGGGGGAAACTTTGATTGCGGGAATTCACGTTGTTAATAAAGAACTGCACCTTTTCCGTTATTATCAGAACTGCGTGCCGAAGGACGACAAGCTGTATCGGCTTGATGACGTTGAACCGAAGGTTTTGCAGGTGACGAAGGGCAAATTTGCCACGGATGATTTGTACATCGGGATAACGCAGAATTATTTTATTGTCGCGACCTGTACGCCCAACACCAAATTTTACTATAAGTTTGATTTTGTGGACAACAGCGAGCCGCACGAGCTTGAAAGCACGGAGAATTTTCTAAATCGCGACGGCATCGCACCGAGCATAGATTTACGCGATATCGGGCACATATTTAAGCTGTCCGATATCGTAAAAGGCGAATTCAAAAAGGGAATGTTTGGCTCTGTGAAATGTGATTTGGAGTTCAGGGACAAAAGCACGTTCAAGCTACTGTTCCCGAAAAAAGCGGGGCTTGGAAACGGAATGCCACATCACGAGGAGTACCGCGAAAAAATTATCACAGCTTTAACAAGATAGCCAAAAAACAGAACGACGCCGCCTTTTTTCGGCGGCGTCTTTATCGATGTAATTCGGCGTCATCTTCCCAAAAAATCTTCAACCAACTCGTATGCGTGCGCTTCCGAAGCGCCGAGCCTGTTCAACAGCGAAACAAAATCCCTTATCTCATCTTTGTGGGTGGAGATATCGATAATCTCCATATTTTCGCTGCCTATTCCGTAGCTCCTTGCCGTTTCCCCTTCAACATAGACCTCAGCTTCAACAATTCGCCACATTTTCTCACTCTCCATCATATTAGTTGTTTTGGTGACTCCTCCTCCCTGACATTAATATAACATAAAGATTATATCGATAACAGAAATTATAATTTCGCTTTTTACCAAATTATGTATTTATTTAACTTTATTTGGAAATACGCAACAGAATGTTTCACAAAACACTTGACTTTTTGACTTTATTATGTTAAAATATTAACAAGTATTCTTGGGCTAAACCGCGCAATTAACGGATTTTACTTTTGCGAGTGAACACCTTGCGCGGTGCAGACCTAATCAAAACTTTAGGGAGGAAAAGTTATGAAAAAAGACAAGCACAATATTGATATTTTGTATAAAGCGCTTCTTTCGCTGAAAACCGAGAAGGAGTGCGAGGCGTTTTTGGAGGATTTGTGTACGCCGCAGGAGCTTGACGCGATGGCGCAAAGGCTGAGCGTTGCGGTAATGCTGAACGAGGGCGCGGTTTACAACAAAATCGTGACCGAAACCGGCGCTTCTACGGCGACAATTTCCCGCGTGAACAAAACGCTCACCTATCAGACGGCGGGCGGCTATGAAATCGTGCTTGAACGGATAAAGGACAATGTGTGACGAGCTTGAGGAGCGCGGATACGGCGATTTTGCGGCGGTTTACGACCTGCTGACAACAAACGTGCCGTATGATGAAATTGCCGAATATTACGCCAAAATTTTGTGCAAAATCACAAACGGGCGGCGGCTTCTCGATATGGGCTGCGGCACGGGAAACCTCACAATTCGTCTTGCAGAGCGTGGTTTTGACGTAATCGGTCAGGACGCGTCGTCGGAGATGCTGGCAATTGCCGCAGAAAAATCGAGCGAGGTGCAGTGGATTTGCCAAAATATGGCAGAAACCGAGCTTGGCGAAGAGGTTGACTCGGTGATTTCCACGCTTGACAGCATAAATCACCTCGAAAGCGCGGAGGAAATCGCGGCTTGTTTTGCGAGCGCGGCGGCAAATCTGAAAAGCGGCGGGGCGTTTGTTTTCGATGTGAACACGATTTACAAGCATCGCGAAATCTTAGCCGACAACACGTTTGTTTATGATGTTGACGGGGCTTACTGCGTGTGGCAGAACGAGTTTTCGCCCGAGGACAACGGCATTTCGATTGACCTCGACATCTTCTTCGAGGAAGAGGACGGCTCGTATACGCGCGGCGGCGAGAGCTTTCGGGAAATTGCTTTGTCGGTTGACGAGATGAAAAAGTTGCTGGAGGAAAGCGGGTTTGAAGTGGTCGAAATCTACGATTATCTCACGTTCAACAAGCCCTCCGAGAACAGCGAAAAATTGTTGTTTGTGACGAAAAAGAACTGATTATCAAGCGAAATTTCAGCGATATTAACAAAGGTGATAAAATGGGAAAAATTGTAAGAACACTCTCCGAGGACGGAAGCGTGCTTTGTGCGGCGCTTGACTCGACTGATATTGTCCGCGAAATCGCGCGGTTGCACGGCTCAACGCCCGTGGTAACAGCGGCGCTCGGACGCTTGGCAACAGCTTGCTCGATGATGGGTGCGATGCTGAAATACGAGGGCGACGAGCTTACCCTGCGCGTAAACGGCGGCGGACCTTGCGGCACGCTTACGGCGGTTTCGGATTACCGCGGAAACGTGAAGTGCAGCGTCACCACCCCCCTCGTGAACCTTCCCGCGAAGCCCGATGGCTCGCTTGACGTGGAGGCGGCGGTGGGCTGCGATGGCTCGCTCACGGTCATCAAGGATATGGAGCTGAAGGAACCGTACTGCGGGCAGGTGCCGCTGATTTCGGGCAACATCGCCGAGGACATCACGTCCTATTACGCGATTAGCGAGCAACTCCCTACGGTTGTCGCGCTGGGAATTTCGTTCGGTGAACGCGCGGAAATTGAGGCGGCGGCCGGATTTATGGTTCAGATTGTGCCGCCGGTTTCGGACAAGGCGGTTGAAATTCTCGAGCGAAATTTGCAGAATATGGACGATATTTCCCAAATGCTGGAAAAGAATCTCACCCCCGAGCATATTGCGATGACCGCGCTTTCGGGGCTTGGTGCGGAAATTCTCGACAGCTGGGAATGTGAGTATTTCTGCGGCTGTTCGCGCGAAAAAACCGAGCAAATTCTCGTTTCACTCGGCAAGGACGAGATACAAAAGCTGATTGACGAGCAGAAAGAAACCGAGGTTTGTTGTCACTTTTGCAATAAAAAGTACATTTTTTCAGCACAAGATATGGTGAAATTGCTGAAAGAAGCGAAAAATTAAGTTTTTTTAAAAAAATGCTTGACTTTTCAGCGCGAAACGTGTATAATATAATAGTCGCTGAAAAGCAATGTGGAAGTTTAGCTCAGCTGGGAGAGCGTCTGCCTTACAAGCAGAGGGTCGGGGGTTCGAGCCCCTCAACTTCCACCAACTTTTAAGCCGTGCCTGCAAAAGTGGGCGCAAATGGCCCGGTAGTTCAGTTGGTTAGAACGCCGCCCTGTCACGGCGGAGGTCGAGAGTTCGAGTCTCTTCCGGGTCGCCAAACCGCGTTGTTTGTTTGAACAGCGCGGTTTTTTTGTGCGAATTTGAATGTTGTGTTGTTCTCGGGAACGTTTGGTTAATCATCGAGTATGCTCAACAATTCAGCTCCCAGCGTTCACCGAGTTTCTCGCGAACAGAACCCGATTTGCGCGAAACACGCGTCCTCTGTTGCGAACGGACTTGGGTTTCTGCGAAACCCTTGCGATTTTTCGGGCATCGAACCCGAAAAATCGCTTTCTTTATGCAAAGTCTGCTTGTTTTGCTGAATTTGTGAAAAGTGTTTGCAATTTCGGCGGCATCGAACCGCCGAAATTGCGCGGGTGCAGTCACGCTCCATTGAAAGAGAAAATCTCGAGTTTGTTTGGCGTGACTGCACCCGCTCTTTTGACGAGTTTTACCGTTTCGATTGCTTTGCAAAAAATTATCCCCTGCATTTTTCGGTATCGAACCAAAAAATGCTTGGGGAGGTTGTTCTTATTGAATTTTTATTTTGGCGCTTCGCGCAGAGTGGTCGCTTCGCTCCAGTGACTCCGGCGGCTTGAAACCTTTTTCTGAAGAAAAAGGTTAAGGAAACAGAAGGTTTCACTAGACTTCCAAAAAGACTTTTTTCGCTTCGCGCGAAAAGTACAAGCAATGCAAAAAGCCCGACAAAAATCGGGCTTTTAATTTATGCAAGTTGACGAAAATCGTGTAAATCACACGCGCATCGATACATCAAACACCTTCGCCGCCGTTGACAGCGCCAAAATCTCGTACTCCGACCACATCTGCCGCTGAGTTTTCTTCGCAAACATAACGTACCCCGATGGTTTCCCCGCGCGGTCAATCCGATAAAACAGCGCCGATTTCACGCCCTTTTTATTCAGGCACTCCTCGGCCTCGGGACACTTCCCTTCCAACTTGTAAAGCCCGTCAAGCACGAGCAGATTGTCGCTGTTGAAAAGCGAGCTGAACGTATCATCGGGCTTGAAATGCTCGATTTTGCCGATGTCCGAGAAAATCCCCTCAGGCGTCCACTGAAACGCAACCGTGAAATCCTCGTAAATCATCAGAATTTCGTCCAGCGAAAACGCCTCACCGATTTCCGAGAAAATTTTCGCGTTGTTGTAGGTGTGGCGAATAAGGTACTTGTCAACAAGTCGGTGCATTATGCCGATTTTGTCCGCGGCAAAATTCTTCACGTTCTTCGGCACTGAACCAACCGGCTCAAGCTGTGAGTCGTGCAACTCGGGCGTGTAGATAATGTAGCGGTTTTTGCCCTTGGATTTTGCGATGTACAACATCTTGTCCGCAAGCGAATACAGCTTGTTGAAATCCTTTCCGTTATCCGGAAACATACAAACGCCGATTGAACACGTCACGTTCAACTCGCGCGGGTCGTTCTTGAACGTCCACTCAACCGTTGTTCTGATGGTTCTGAGCATATTTCTCAGCTCGGTCTGGTCACCGATGGTTTCGGTCACGATGAGGATTTCATCGCCGCCCATTCGCCCGACAATACCGCGGCTGTTGAGGTTGTCGTTGATGATTTTAGTAAACGTGATGAGCACCTCATCGCCGACAATATGCCCGTAGGTATCGTTCACCGTCTTGAAATTGTCGAGGTCAAGCAGGATAAAAT
Source organism: uncultured Clostridia bacterium (assembly GCA_945829235.1). Taxonomy (GTDB): domain Bacteria; phylum Bacillota; class Clostridia; order Oscillospirales; family Ruminococcaceae; genus CAG-115. The sequence continues at coordinate 83,854 of CALZUA010000006.1, forward strand.
AACTGCGCTTAGTGTCGGGATTTGACATAATCCTGTTCGCCTGCTCGATTAAAGCGCGCTTGTTGAGCATATCGAGGAAAACGTCCTTGTCGTTCATCGGGTCAATGACAAGACCTTGCATCTTGTTCCCGCCGATTTCAATGCACCCGACAATAACATCATCGCCCGCGTCCCCGCCTACAAAGCGGCACGAGAACACACATTCCTCGCACTCCGAGCCGCCCATAAAGCCGTGTATCTTCACGGCGTGACGGAAATTCTTCTTCGCTGTGGCGATGTCACCGCAAAGTTCCTTGAACTCCTTTGCATTTTCGGGAGAAACCTTGCCGCCAAGCATTTCCTCCTGCCAGCCGTCAAGAGTGCCTTTATACAGCACACGGCGGCGGTTGTCGTTTATGTAAAAGATTTCGAGAAGCTGTTTATTGCGTTCAAATTTGAGCAGAACGCAACCCAGTATATCGAAATACGCATCGGCAACATTCTTCAAGGTTTTCAGCTCGTTTTTGGCGGCGCGAAGCTCGAACAAATCCGCAATTCTGATGCGCAGGAGCATTTCACATCCCTCGAAAAAGACGTGGAATGACGCAAGACACGCGCAGAAAACGCCGTCGCTTCGGCGAAGGCTCAGCATTACGGAATAATCGCCGCCGGAGGTTTTTTTGAAAGCGTTTTTGATAACGGAAACGTCCTCCTCGGCAAAAACTGCCGCAACGGAAGCGTTCATATCAAGCCCCGTGAACTTCAGAAAACCATCGTCCGCCAGCTTCAAAAACAAATTACTTGTAACGGTTATTTCACCGCTGTAATTATTTTCCATAGCAACTCCCCAAATCCAACCTAACTCAAATTTCATCTCAGGCAATTTTCGCGCTTCGATAACCCGCTAAATTTAGCTTAAATGCACTGCAAAAAACGAGAAAAACGGGTTGTCGATTGCACTCGGCAAAGTGTAATCGATTACAAAATATGCGCAGTTTCGCCTTTATAGATTATATTTCATTATACAATATAATCCGACATTTGTCAAGGCGTTTCATCGGCAAAAAATGCATTTTACCAAATTTTGATTATTTCTTATAATAATTATGCAAAATTCAAAAAAATCCGCTCTTTTGTTAAAACTTATTCTGCAAAAAAGCGAATTTTATAAAACATCTTGAATTTTAAAAAAATTGTGCTATAATAAGTAAAGTTTTTTCAAAGGGGTGATTTTATGGCGAAAAGCGCTGTTCGCGATTTGACTCAGGGCAAGCCGATGAAGCTGATTTTGGGGTTTATGTTGCCGTTGCTTTTCGGAATGCTGTTTCAGCAGTTCTACAATATGGTTGATACAATTATTGTCGGGCAGTTTCTCGGTATCAACGACCTTGCCGGTGTTGGTTCAACAGGCTCGGTGAACTTTCTCGTAATGGGCTTTGTAATCGGCGTTTGCGCGGGTTTTGCAATTCCGGTTGCACAAAAATTCGGCTCGAAGGACTTTGACGCGCTCAAGAAATTCGTCGGGAACACAATCTGGATTTCCATCGTTTTCGCCGCCGTTCTCACCACGGCAACCTGCCTGCTTTGCTCGCAAATTCTCGAATGGATGAACACCCCCAAGAACGTTTTCACACCCGCGCGCGACTACATTTTCGTGATTTTCCTCGGGATACCCGTGACGTTTTTGTACAACATTCTCTCGGGCTTTATCCGCTCGCTCGGCGACTCGAAAACTCCCGTCTATTTCCTCATCGGTTCAAGCTTGCTCAACGTTGCGCTCGATGTATTTATGATTGTGGTACTTCAAATGGGCGTTGCGGGGGCGGCGTGGGCTACGGTTATCTCACAGCTTGTTTCAGGAATTTTGTGCCTGATTTTCATCGCAAAGCGCTTCGAGTTGCTCCGAATCAGCCGCGATGACCTAAAATTCCGCCCGTATTATATCGGCAGACTTTGCGCGGTGGGCTTGCCGATGGGCTTGCAATACTCGATTACGGCAATCGGCACAATTCTCCTCCAAGCCGCCGTGAACGGGCTTGGTTCTGTGGCAATCGCCGCCATTACCGCAGGAAACAAGGTCGGGCAATTTATGTGCTGTCCGTTTGACGCGATGGGAAGCACCATGGCAACCTTCGGCGGTCAAAACGTTGGTGCCGGCAAGCTCGACCGCCTTAAGCGCGGCTTGTTCGACTGCATAATGCTCGGCGTGGGCTGGTCGCTGATTGCGCTGGTTATCGCGTACTTTTTCGGGGGAAATCTCTCGGCAATGTTCATCAACACAAACGACCCCGAAACCGCAGAAAACGCCGCCGAAATTATCCGCCTGTCGCAACAGTTCCTCATCAACAACGCGTTGTTCTACATTCCGCTGGCGCTCGTGAACATCGTGCGCTTCATGATTCAGGGAATGGGCTCGTCGCAGATTGCGCTGTACGCGGGCGTGTTTGAGCTGGTTGCGCGCGGAGTTGTGGCGATTTGTTTTGTGCCGATGTTTGGCTATGACGCGGTTTGTTTTGCAAATCCCGCGGCTTGGGTGCTCGCGGACTGCTTCCTGATACCCGCGTTTTTCGCGTGCTTTAAAATTGTGAAGAGGAAAATCGGGCAAAGTTAACAAAGTTTTCTTGTCTTATTTATGAACTTTGAACAATAATTACAACTTAACAAAAAATCGCCAAATCTCACTGATTAAGCGGGATTTGGCGCTTTTTTCGCGCAAAATTGTCAAAAAGCTAAGAAATTCAGCTTTTTTCGGGCACTTTTGCGTTTGTTTTCGGCGGTGAAAAACGGCTGAAATTGCGTGAAAATTTGGGCAAAATGCCGAAATCGGCGGTTTCCCGAAGAATTGTTGATTATCGGAAAAAATTGCCCGAAAAGTGCAAAATTCAGCGCTTTTTCAGACTATTTTGCGGGTAATTTCAGGTTCATTCGCGGGCAATTTTAGCGGTGAAAATCGGCTGAAATTGCGCGAAAATTTGGGCAAAATGCCAAAATCGGCGGTTTCCCGAAGAATTTTTGATTATCGGCAAAAATTGCCCGAAAAGTGCAAAATTCAGCACTTTTTCGGACTATTTTGCGGGTAATTTCAGGTTCATTCGCGGGCGATTTTAGCGGTGAAAAACGGCTGAAATTGCGTGAAAATTTAGGCAAAATGCCAAAATCACCGTATCGCCCTCATTCGCCTGTACAGCTTCTCCAACAGCTTCCTCAGCGGTACAAAAAGCACCAGCGCAATCACGAAATTCCCCGCGCAGTGCAACAGGTCAAACGGTATCCCCGAAACCCACTTTCCCGCCGCGTAGCCAAACCCGCCGATGAAGATATCCACCGGTGCGCAAAACGCGCCGAAAAGCAGCCCGAACGCTCCCGAAATCACCGCCCACAAAAGCGGGTTCTCGTATTTCCTGAACGCAATCGCCACAAATGCCAGAATTGCCCAGATGTAGAGGTAGCAGATGTTCCACAAGCCTATCCCGAACAGCAAAATCTCCAGAATTACATAAACGTAAACAGAGTACAGGCACTTCTTCCCGAAAACTACCGCGAAAACCATCACCAGAAGCGACACCGGCTCAATGTTCGGCAGCCCGCTCATCGCCACCTGCAACGCGAACATCAAGCCCCCCAGCACCCCGAAAAGCGCGATTTCACACAGCAGTAGCTTTTTCTCAGCTTGCAAGGGTGTACTCCAGCTTGAAGCTATCGCCGTCGTGAACGGGAGTTGCGTCAACGCCCGTGCTCGCGTACTCATCGCCGATGTAAAACGCCCAGTAAGCGCCGTCCTTATCCCAAATCGCCTGCTCACCGTCCACAACCTCGACCATCAAGCCAAACTCGCTCTCGGTACCCGAGATAATCTTCTCGTTTTTGAGAGCCGCGCCGAGGTATTCTTCATCGGTGTGATAGGTGAAATTCTTGCTGTTTTTGTCCGCGTGAACAACCGTGAGCGTGTAGGTTTTTGCACCCTTTGAGGTTGCCGGCAACAGGAAAAAGTAAATCCCACAGAATACTCCCGCCACAACCACAAGCGCGATAACCGCGATTATAATGCCTTTTTTGCTAACTTTTACTTTCTGTTCCATTTTGGTTCTCCTTTAAAATAAAATAAAAAGCCGCGACGCTCCGAAGAACGCCGCGGCCGTTTTTCCACAGCAAAGACGCGGGTTTTGTACATCGCAAAACTCGCTTAAAAACGTTTCGTAGGTCTTCCGACTCGCGTGTATAAGGCAAATCAGCCTTCCCGGTTGCCCAGTGACTAATTTTCATTCCGCAGACGCGGGATTTGCCAAGACGCTTACGGCGGCGGTACCGTCCGTGGATTTCACACGGTTCTCTTGTTCAGCACGCACGGTTCCTCGCCGCACGCGCCACGAAACGCTGTATTCTTTTCAACCTTGTCATTATAGCACAATTCTCCGCAATTGTCAAGACAAATTTTCGACTTTCACACGCAATTCTTCCCCGTCAAGCCGCGCGGAGAAATCGCGATTTGCGCGAATATTCACGGCGTTTTCCGGAAGAACTCGGGTTGAGTTCGCGAAATAAATTGCCGTTCCCGCTGAGTTTTCCGTGCGCTTGGAGTTGCCGTGAAAAAGAACAAAATCAGCCGAGGTTACGCGGTCGCCCGCTTTCGCGCACGCGATTGTAATGCCGTTCAGCGAGAGCCGCGCGGGGTTCTCCACAATTTCCGCGCCCTTCAGCACCGCCGCGCCGTTTTCACTCGTGAAAATCTCGCTCGTTTCCACCATTTCCGTCAACTCCTTCAACGACAACGTGCCGCCGTAATCCGCTTCAAATGCCGCCAGAACGCTTATCCTCACCGCACCGCGCTCCCGCAGACAGCGCGAAATGTCATCGGCAAGCCCCGAGCCGTTGCCCGAAACAAACACAACCGCTTCCCTGCCCCGAAAAGCAATCGCCGCGCTTGTGTAGGAATTGCCGACAAAGCGAATTTCTCTGCGGTTTTCCACGGTATACAACGAAATCAGCATTGACGCAAGCACCGCAACCGCTGTTCCCTCAAGGCAACGCCGCATTGTCTTGATTGTTCCGAAACCGCCGACCGTGAGCAAAACCGCGCAGATTGCCGCCAACACCCAAGCTCCCGCGAAATCAAGTGAGAGGTACATTCCGCGGGCTTGTCCGAAAAGCTTGACGATGAACGAAACCACGCGCATTGCCAAATCAATCGGCACGGCGAGCACACCGCTCCCCGTTATCCCGAGCAACAGCATAAACAACATTCCCACCGCCATCAGCGGCATTACCGCAAGCGATGTGAGCACCGCGCAGAGTGATATTCCTTTGAAAACAGCGACGCTTATCGGCGCGGTGCAGACGAGCGCGCAAAACGAGGCGCAGAGCGCTTTCACGGCTGTTGAGAGGAATTTCGCCTTATCGGGGAGCAACTCGCAGAGCTTTTCCGAGATTTTCGGCGCGACAACTCCCGCTCCGAATACACCCAGAACCGACATTCCAAAGCCGATGTCCAGCACCGCGCCCGGCGATATCAAAAGCAGTGCCGAAACCGCAAGGCAAAGCGTGTTCAGGGTTTCGGAGCGGCGGCGGAAAAGCGGAGCGATTGCCGTGATGATGAACATCGCCGAGGCTCTCATCACGGACGCGGTTGCCCCGAAAAACACAACCGCCGCCACTGCCGTCAATATCGACAAAACCGATTTCAGCTTCCGCCGATTTTGCGGGATTATTTGCAACAATACCGCCGCGAGTATTGCGAAATGCGCTCCCGAAACCGCAGTGTAATGCGCGATTCCGCTGATTTTCACCTGTTCCGAGAACGTCTGCGACAAAAACTCGTCTTTGCCGAACAAAATCGCCATCGCAATTTCGCCGCTTTCACCTTGCACGTTTTCACGAAGCGCCGCCGTAAGTTCTCGGCGAACCGTGCCGATTACCGTGAAAAAGCTCGGTTTTGCGGGTTGCACCGAATGAAATTCCTCGATTTCACCCGAGAGCAAAATCCCCTTTGCAAGATTTTGCGTGAAATACTGCGAATCCGCGGTATCAAGCGAAATTGTCGCCTCGCAAACGCCGCCCTCCTCGACAAGCCGCTCGCCCGTTAACCTCACGTTCGCGGAAAGTCCGCCGAGATTCAGCTTGCCGACAAACTCAGCGCGGTTCTCGGAGTTGCCGAGGATTTCCCCGACCGTAAACTCCGCGCGGACGGTTTTCCCCGCGAACGACAAAATCGGCTTGCAGTAAAAGTTGACGTGAAGCGTCATCAGCACAAGCCCCGCGCACATTCCCGCAAAGCACGCCGAGAGCTTGTTTTTCTTCGCCGCCGCGACAATCGCAAGCGCAACCGCCACGGGTATTATCCACGCCGAAACGCTCCCCGCGAAATACGCGAGCAACATTCCCGCCGCCAAAAACGGCGCAAATCTCACCGCAGGCAACGTAAATATGGCTTTGTATCGCTGTTCCATAAACTCTCCCGAATGCTTTTTGGTTTTGCTCGAAAATCTTAATCCCGTGGGGAAATTGCCGCTTTATTGCTTTAAACTAAAGTGTGTTGACGAAAGATTCTCTCGATAAGCTGCGCGGACGTTATTTCCCGAAAATTTCGCGTGCTTTCCCGCCGCCAAAAACGGCGCAAATTTCACCGCGAACAACGTAAATATGGCTTTGTATCGCTGTTCCATTTAACTCTCCAACGCGTTTTCCCGAAATTCAAAAAAAATTTTACATTTTAACGCTTTAAAGGAAAATCTTATTGACAGAAGAAAAATTTAGTGTTATAATGTTATTGCATAGTATTTTTTGACGAACGCAGGATTTTTTTGGCATTTTCGCTGAACATAAGTTCCAGCTCGCGCTCCTCGAAGCCAAAGCCGCACAACAGCTCTATGTAATGCTTCTGGTCTGCCCACGGGCTGTCCGTTGCAAAGAGAATTTTGTCCGCGCCGTGCTTTTCGATAATCTTTTTGGCAACCTCGGGATAACGGTCGAGAACAACCGCCGTGTCCATATAAACCGGCTTCCCGCAGAGCTTTTCGAGCACCTCCTCACCGAGGTCACAACCACCGAGGTGCGCCAAAATCAGCTTGTCGTCAATAACGCCGCTCAGCTTGTCGAGAACCTCAAGCACCATATCGGGTGTACAATGAACGTCATTCGGGTAGCCGACATCAATTCCCGCGTGAGTTACGGTGTACAAACCGCGCTTTGCCGCGCCCTCGAGGATTTTCAGCACGCGCTCGTCGTTGAAACGAACGTCCTGATAATCGGGGTGAATTTTGATGCCGAACAGCCCCGCGTTCTTGATAAAATCAAGAATTTCATCGATATTTTCGCAGTCGGGGTGAATTGCGCCCGCGTAAATTATCCCGTCTTTGCCGTTCAACTCTGCGGCAAGTCGGTTGATGCTCTCAACCTGACGCGGGACGGTCGCCACGGGCAAAATCACCGAGTAATCAACCCCCGAGCGCTTCATACTCTCCTTCAACGAAGAAAGCGTGCCCTCGCGAAACGGCTTTACGTTGCCCTTTTCGGCAAGATACGCGATTGTCTGCGCCGCGATTTTATCGGGAAATGTGTGGGTGTGAAAATCAATTATCATATCAAATTCTCCTTGTGTTTAGTAATTTATCAATTTAAATTATAACACATTCAGACGAATTTTTCAATAGTTAATAAGCGGTTGGTATAACCGTTTGGAAAGGATACATAAATTCATGGAAACTATGATTATTACGGGCGCGTTTCTCGTGCTTTTCTTCGCCGTAATGATTTTCATCGGCGTAAGAAGCCGCAAACACGCCTCGGACGTAAACGGCTTCGTTCTCGGCTCGCGGTCGGTCGGACCGTGGCTCTCGGCGTTCGCTTACGGCACGTCCTACTTCTCCGCCGTTATCTTTGTCGGCTACGCGGGACAATTCGGCTGGAATTTCGGCGTTGCGTCCACTTGGATAGGACTCGGCAACGCGTTCATCGGTTCACTGCTCGCGTGGAGTATTCTCGGCAGAAGAACCCGCATTATGACGCAACATTTGTCAAGCAAGACAATGCCCGATTTCTTCGGTGCGCGTTATAAATCGAAAAAGCTCAAAATCGCCGCTTCGATTATCACGTTCGTGTTCCTTATTCCTTACACCGCGTCGCTCTACAACGGTCTTTCAAGACTGTTCGCGATGGCGTTTAACGGAATCGACTACACGATTTGCGTGCTTGTAATGGCGGTGCTCACGGGAATTTACGTTATCATCGGCGGCTATATGGCAACCGCTTGGAACGACTTTATTCAAGGTATGATTATGCTTATCGGCATTATCGCGGTAATCGGCGCTGTCCTCAACGACAACGGCGGTCTTGAAGCGGCAATGCAGTCGCTCGCGTCCGTTGAAGGCGAAGCAGGTTGGGAAGGCGCTTACTCCTCATTCCTCGGCCCGAACCCGCTGTTTTTGCTGTTTGTTGTTCTGCTCACGTCTTTGGGAACTTGGGGACTTCCGCAGATGGTCGGCAAATTCTACGCTATCAAAAACGAGGACTCCATCAAAAAAGGCACCGTTATTTCCACGATTTTCGCGATTATCGTTGCGGGCGGTTGCTACTTCCTCGGCGGCTTCGGCAGACTTTATGATGTTGACGTAAAGGCAAACGGCTTTGACGCGGTTATCCCCGAAATGCTCTCAACACTTTCACCCGTTATCATCGGACTTGTTATCGTGCTGGTACTCTCGGCTTCGATGTCAACGCTCTCCTCGCTCGTGCTCACAAGCGGCTCGTCGATTACGCTTGACCTTATCGAACCGCTCAGCAAAAAGCAGTTCGGCGAGAAGAAAAAGATGCTCATTATCCGCATCTTTATCGTAATCTTTATCGCAATTTCCGCCGCTATCGCAATCGTTCAGGCGAAGAGCAAAAATATGTTCATCGCGCAGATGATGGGCGTTTCGTGGGGAGCGCTTGCGGGTGCTTTCCTCGCGCCGTTCCTCTACGGACTTTACTGGAAAAAGACAACAAAAGCCGCGGTTGCTTCATCGTTTGTGTTCGGCGTGGGACTTGAAATTGTACAGCTTCTCGTTTCACTCGGAGTGCTTGATGTCAAGGGCATTCCCGTGCTTTCGTTCGTGTTCACAAACTCGCTCTACTCGGGAGTTTTCGCAATGCTCGGCGGTATCATCATTATCCCCATCGTGAGCCTGCTCACGCAGAAAACCCGTCCCGAGAACACCGATGAAATGTTTGTTTGCTATACCAAAACCAAGACTGTTGAAGTTATCGACAGCCTCGGCGATGATGAAAAATAATCTAAGGAGATTGATGTGATGAAAAAAATGATGCTCGGAAACGAGGCGGCGGCACGCGGTCTTTACGAAGCGGGAGTTCGGGTTGTTTCGTCTTACCCCGGAACACCCTCAACCGAAATTACCGAATATGCCGCGAAGTATGACGAAATGTACTGCGAATGGGCACCCAACGAAAAGGTTGCCACGGAGGTTGCTTTCGGCGCGTCTTTGAGAGGTGCGCGCTCGGCTTGCGCGATGAAGCACGTCGGCTTGAACGTTGCCGCAGACCCGCTTTTCACGCTCTCTTACACCGGAGTAAACGGCGGTATGGTGCTGTTTGTCGCGGACGACCCAGCTATGCACTCCTCGCAGAACGAACAGGATTCCCGTCACTACGCGATTGCCGCGAAAGTGCCGATGCTCGAACCCGCGGACTCCGTTGAAGCAAAGGATTTCGTCAAGGAAGCGTATGAGATTTCCGAGAAATTCGACACGCCGGTTATCGTGAGAATGTGTACGAGAATTGCTCACTGCCAAAACGCAGTCGAGCTTGAGGACAGGAAGGAAATTCCCGTTCCCGAGTACGTTAAACAGCCGCAGAAGTACATAATGGCACCCGCAAACGCGATTAAACGTCACCCGTTTGTTGAGGAGCGCACGAGAAAGCTGGTTGAATTCGGCGAAACCTCGCCGCTCAACCGCGTTGAAAAGGGCACGTCAAACGAGAAAGGAATTATCTGCTCGGGCACTTGCTATCAGTACGTCAAGGAGGTTTTCGGGGACAAGGTTTCCGTGCTGAAGCTCGGTCTTGTGAACCCGCTCCCCGAGAAGCTTATACGCGATTTTGCCGCTTCGGTTGACAAGGTTTACGTTATCGAGGAGCTTGACGGTATCATTGAACAGCATTTGAACAAGCTCGGTGTTCCGTGCATTGGCAAGGAGCTTTTCCCGCCTATCGGGGAGTTCAATCAGGCGACAATCCGCGCGGCTTTCGGTATCGAGCAGCCCAAGTCGGTTGCCGCAGACACGCCTATTCCCGTGCGCCCGCCTGTAATGTGCGCGGGCTGCCCGCATCGCGGACTGTTCTACACGCTCGCGAAGAACAAAATCACCGCGCTCGGCGATATCGGCTGCTACACGCTCGGAAGCGCAGCGCCGCTGTTTGCGCTTGACTCAACGCTTTGTATGGGCGCGTCTGTTTCCGGTCTGCACGGCTTCAACAAGGTCGGCGGCGCGGACTCCGAGAAGAAAACCGTCTGCGTTATCGGCGACTCGACTTTTATGCACTCGGGTATGACGGGGCTTGTTGACATCGCGTACAACGGCTCAAATTCAACCGTTATCATCGTGGACAACTCAATCACCGGTATGACCGGACACCAGCAGAACCCCACCACGGGCTACAACATTAAGGGCGACCCTGCTGCCGCTGTTAATCTCGAAGAACTCTGCCACGCAATCGGTATCAAGAGAGTGCGTGTCGTTGACCCTTATAATTTGAAGCAGTGCGAGGACGCAATCAAGGAAGAACTCGCAGCGGAAGAACCCTCGGTTATCATCTCGCGCAGACCTTGTATGCTGCTCAAATACGTCAAGCCGAAGCCCGCTCTCAAAATCAACCCCGACAAGTGCGTGGGCTGCAAGATGTGTATGAAGCTCGGCTGTCCCGCAATCAGTATCAAGGACAAGAAAGCGGTTATCGACGCAACGCAGTGCGTTGGCTGTGCGGTATGCGAACAGCTTTGCAAGACAAACGCGATTGAGGCTTGACGAGGGAGGTTTGTGAAAATGGAAACTAAAAATGTTATGATAGTCGGCGTTGGCGGTCAGGGAAGCCTTCTCGCAAGCAAGCTCCTCGGCTTTCTTCTCACGGAGGAGGGCTATGACGTTAAAGTCAGCGAGGTTCACGGAATGAGCCAGCGCGGCGGCTCGGTTGTCACCTACGTTCGTTTCGGCGACAAGGTTTACTCGCCCGTTGTCGCTGCCGGTGAAGCGGATTTCATCGTGTCCTTTGAGAAAATCGAGGCGGCGCGCTATGCAAATTGCCTGAAAGACGGCGGAAAAATTGTCGTAAATATCCAGCAGATTGACCCGATGCCTGTCATCACGGGCGCTGCGGAATATCCCGAAAATGTTCTCGAGGAACTCAAGGCAAAGGGCGTGTTCGTTGACGAAATCGATGCGCTTTCTCTCGCAACAGAAGCGGGCAGCGCGAAAGCTGTTAACATCGTGCTTATGGGCAGACTTGCGAAGTATTTCGATATCGACAAGGAAAAGTGGATTGCGGCTATCGAAAAGCTCGTTAAACCGCAGTTTGTCGAGATTAACAAAAAAGCGTTCGAGCTTGGTTATTCTATGTAATTATTCGCTTTGTAAAGCGATATTTTGAAGGAGGTTAAAAAGCAAAATGCCAAATTACTACCAGCCGGAAATTGAAACGGCGTCCCGCGAGAAAATTCTCGAAATCCAAAACGAGAAAATCGTAAAGCAGGTTCGTCACGTTTACGACAACGTGAAGTACTACCGCGACCTTATGGACGCAAAGGGCGTTAAACCCGAGGATATCAAGAGCGTTGACGATATCAAAAAGCTCCCGTTCCTGTCGAAAGAGGACTTGCGTATCGCTTATCCCTACGGCTTGCTCGGAACGGATTTGAAGAACTGCGTTCGTATCCAGTCAACTTCCGGTACCACGGGAAAGCGCGTTGTCGCGTTCTACACCCAGCACGATATCGACCTCTGGGAGGAGTGCTGCGCGAGAGCAATCGTTGCGGCGGGCGGTACAAATGAGGACGTTTGTCAGGTTTGCTACGGCTACGGTCTGTTTACGGGAGGACCGGGCTTGAACGGCGGTTCACATAAGGTTGGTTGCCTTACCCTGCCGATGTCGTCAGGCAACACCGAGCGTCAAATCCAGTTTATGATGGATTTGGGAGCTACCATTCTCTGCTGTACGCCCTCGTATGCCGCTTATCTCGGCGAGTCGCTTGCAGAAGCGGGTTACAAGCCCGAGGACAACAAGCTCAAGGCGGGTATTTTCGGCGCTGAGCCGTGGACGGAAGAAATGCGCCGCGGTATCGAGAAATCCCTCGGCATCAAGGCTTACGATATCTACGGTCTTACCGAAACCAGCGGTCCCGGCGTTTCCTTCGAGTGCGAGGAGCAGACCGGTATGCACATAAACGAGGACCACTTCTACGCTGAAATTATCGACCCCGAAACCGGCGAGGTTCTTCCCGAGGGCGAAAAGGGCGAGCTTGTGTTCACCTCTCTCGATAAGGAAGCGTTCCCGCTGTTGCGCTACAGAACGCGCGATATCTGCGTGCTCTCGCGCAAAAAGTGCTCCTGCGGACGTACTCACGTTAAAATGAGCAAGCCGATGGGAAGAAGCGACGATATGATGATTATTCGCGGCGTAAACGTGTTCCCGAGCCAGATTGAAGCGGTTCTGCTGAAGGAAGGCTACCCGCCGAACTATCAGATTATCGTTGACCGCGTAAACAACAGCGATACGCTCGATGTAAACGTAGAGCTTCCTCCCGAGCAGTTCTCCGACAAGGTAAGCGACATTCAGGCAAAGGAAAAGAGCCTTGAAGCCGCTATGAGAACAATGCTCGGTATCGGTCCGAAGGTTCACCTTATGCCTCCGCACTCCGTTGAGAGAAGCGAGGGCAAGGCGAAGAGAGTTATCGACAAGCGCAAGCTTCACGATTGACGAAAGGAGCAGACTATGGCAGTAAAACAATTGACGGCGTTCATCGAAAATCAGCCCGGCAAGCTCAAGACAATGGTTGAGGCGATTTCCAAAGCGGACGTGAATATCAGAGCAATGAGTATCGCGGATACCAAGGATTTCGGTATTCTGCGAATTATCGTTTCCGACACCGACAAGGCAAAGGCGGCTCTTGCGGCAAGCTGTGTTACATCGGTAATCGAGGTTATCGCGGTGAAGATGACCGACAAGGCGGGCTCGCTCGCGGAAATTCTCGGCGTGCTCGACAAGGCGGGCGTAAACATTGAGTATATGTACGCGTTCACCGCTCCCGCGGATAAGGGCGCTTACGTTGTTATCCGTGTTGACGACAACGTTTCCGCGGAAAAGGTGCTCAAGGAAAACGGCATCGAAACCCTTACCGATGCGGAAATTGAGGCGTTTTAAGCAATTATTTTTCAATAATTATAACGGCGAATCGTTGCAAGCGGTTCGCCGTTTTTCTGCGTTTTTCAACAATTTGAGGAATTATTAAACAACGTTTGTGAAATATGTTGACTTTTTGTAAAATATATGTTAAAATATATTATGGAATATTGTAGACTTTAGGAAAACAAAGTAAAAGGGAGCGGGTTTTTATGGAGCTTTTGCAGAACGGCACGCTTGTCGGGCTTTTTGAAAAGCTGTCGGCGATAAGCCCGAAGAGCTTTGATGAGTTCAACCAAACGGTTGGCGCGATAGTTCAGGAATATCTGAAACCCTTCGGCGCGGTCAAGGCAGAATACACAATCTCAATTCCGTCAAATCTTCCTTTTCCCGAAAATATCCCCGGCGGCGGGCTGATGTTCGGGGAGCTTTCCGAGCCTGCTGTTCCCATTCGTTTGCAGAAGCTGTTCGACAGGGGCGGGCTTATCGTTTTCACCGTTTATTTCAAGGCGGGGAAAATTCTCTCCTCCGAGGAACGCTCGGTGGTTAACGCGGTTTTCGGGCTGATTTTCCGTATTCTTGAGGAACTGATTGCCGCAAATACATACAAAAAGTTGGTTATGGTTGACCTTGAAACAGGTACGGCAACCATCAACGCTTTTATGCAATTTGCCGGAATGTTGACCGCAACGGGACAATCCACGCGTTATACCGGAATTTATTTCAATATCCGCAATTTTAAGTCAATCCACAAGTCGCTTACATATCTCGAGGGAAACCGAGTTATGGAGCAGTATTGCCGTACGGTAACCGATGCGCTTGCCCGAAACGAAATGCTGGCGCGGCTCGGCGGGGACAATTTCGTGGCGCTGGTTCTCGATGAACACCGCGACTATTTCCTTGACATTATCCAGAATATGGTGATAAAGTACGTCAAGGACGACCGCGTGCTCACCTTCGTTTTTGGCGCAACAATGGGTATCGCAAAGCTCACCGATGAAGCAACCCCCGGCGATGTGATGATGCACATCAGCACGGCTTATCAGGCGGCACGCGAAAAACGCGCGGTTATGAGCTATTACGACCAGAAAACCGGTCTTGACATTATGGAGCGGAAAATTATCCTCTCGAGCTTCCACAAGGCACTCAACGAGCACGAATTTTTCGTTATGTATCAGCCGAAGGTTGACGTGAAAACGAGAACGCTAGTAGGAGCTGAGGCGCTTGTCCGCTGGAAGCACGGCGACGGCTTTATAATGCCCGCAAGCTTTATTTCCGTGCTCGAAAAGGACGGCTGTATCTGCGCACTCGACTTTTATATGCTCGACAAGGTTTGTATGTTTATCAGGAAACTTTTCGACAGCGGTATCGAGCCAGTAAAAATCTCGGTTAACTTCTCCAAGAGGCATCTCGCCAACAACAAGCTGGTCGAAGAAATTGTTGAAACAATCGACAGGTACGAGGTTCCGCATCACCTCATTGAAATTGAACTCACCGAAAGCGAGGATTATCACAATCAGGACGTGATGCGGGAAATCGTGGACGAGCTGAACACGCTCGGTTTGAAGTCCTCAATAGATGACTTCGGAACGGGTTATTCATCGCTGGGAATGTTAAGCAATCTGCGGCTTGACGAGCTTAAAGTTGACAAGAGCTTTATCCCCGTTAACATCGAGGACGAAAACTCCAAGAGTATGCTTATGCTGAAAGGCGTGGTTAATCTCGCGAAAAGTCTTGGTCTTAAAATCGTTGCCGAGGGCGTGGAAACCCCAGAACAGCTCGAGCTTATCGAGAATATGGGCGTTGATATTGTTCAAGGCTATTATTTCGACAAGCCTCTCACCGAAAGCGATTTTATTGCGAGAATAAAGAGAAAAGTTTACGCAATCGAGTAATGGATTGAAAAGGAGCGGAACGATGATAAAGACATCATTTGGAGTCGGAAGATACCCCGAAAACCCGCGTCTTTGCGTTGAAGAAGCAGTCAAGGATTTCCGTAGCCCGAAAATCATCTTCTTTTTTTCGGGTGAAAAGCACTTTCGCGAATACGCTCGGCTGATAAACGAAACATTTCCGAAAACAATCTGTATGGGCTGTACAGCTTACCGCTCGACAGATGCGGCAGGCTCCGAAAAGGACGTGCTCAAAGCCGTGGCAATCGAGGACGGTGTGATTTGCGCGGCGGGTGTTATCGAAAAAGCAGACAATCTCGCGCTGGAGTACTCCGACAGAGTTCGGCAAAGTCTCAAAGAGGTCGGCGAAGCCAAAAATACAATTTGTATTGAGTTTACAATGCCGTATAAACGCGCCGAGGAGTACGCGCTGATGGCGCTGAACAGTGTTTTGCTGAGGAACGAAATTCCCGTTATCGGCGGCACGGCGGCAAATATCGAAGCGTATACCGGTTCATCGGAGGAAGCGTATGTTTCGCTTAACGGGGAAATTTACCCGAAGGGTTGCGTTTACGCGCTTATCCACAATATTGAGGGCAGAATTTTGCTCTGCCGTGAGAACATCTACGAGCCGCTCACCGGAAAAAACTTTACGGCAACCAAAGCAAACAGCATCACCCGAACAATTATGACATACAACGACGAGCCTGCCGCCGATGTTTACGCAAGAGAGCTTGGCGTGGCGAAGGAGGATATCTCGAAATTTTTCTTTCATTACCCGATGGGACGGCGCGAGAGTGACGAGGTGTACGTCACGGCAATTCAGGACGAGGGTTCAAACGGTAGCCTAAGACATCACGCGCGCGTTTACGAGGGCACGAAAATGATGGTGATGAAAGAGGGCGACTATAAGGCAATCACCGACCGCACGATAAAAGGTGTGCTTAGCGAGATTGAAAATCCGTCGTTGGTTATGGCTTTCGACTGCGTTGCAAGAACGCTGCTTTTCGAGGAAACAAACTACCTCGACGAGTACAGCAAAAAGCTCGCCAACGCTTTCCCGAAGCTAATCGGCTTCTCGTGTCTGGGAGAACAGCTCGGAACGAAGAATTTCAACCATACTTTGATGCTTGCTGTTTTTGAGTGAGAATTTTGCAATTTATATCGATAAATCAAAACAAACCGCGCAGTTGCAAGAAACGCGCGGTTTTTCGCAAAGGAGTATGCTTATGAAGAAAATCGGGCTGGTGGGCGGAATAGGTCCCGCGTCAACAGTGGATTATTACCTCGGTTTAATCGAGAGGTGCCGCGCGGAGTTTGGCAAGAACGTTTACCCCGAAATTGTTATCGACAGCGTAAGCTTGACCACGGCAACCGACTTTTTTGCTCAAAACAACTTTGACGGAAATGCAAAATTGATGCTCAAGAGCCTCGCCGATTTAAAGGCGGCAGGCGCGGAGGTTGCCGCAATTACCGCGAACACCGAGCATATTGTTTGGGATAAAATCAAGGATTTTTTTGAAATTCCGGTTGTGAGCATTGTCGAGGCAACCGCCGCCGAAATTCTCCAAAAGGGTTACAAGAGAGTGCTGATTTTGGGCACGATTTTCACGATGAAAAGCGGATTGTACGAGAAACCGCTCGCCGAGCGCGGTATAACGCCGATTATTCCAACGGACGATGACAAGGACAGGATTTCAAATCTGTTCTTCCCAAACCTCGAAAACGGGATTGTCGTGCCCGAGGACAAGGTGAAAATGCTAGAAATTGTCGGGCGGTATGTTCGCGAAAAGAGCGCGGACGCGGTGTTGCTAGGTTGCACGGAGCTTCCGCTGATGATAAAGGATGGCGACCTCGATGTGCCGCTCCTCAACACCACGCAAATCCATATAAACGCGATTTTTGACGCGGCGAAATAAACCGAAGGCTCTCGGAAACGGGAGCTTTTTTGCGCGTCTTTTCAGCATCGCCGACTGTTCTCACGTTCATTGAGTGCAATTTTCAAGGTTCTCAACGCAACAAGGCGGCGGTAAAATGTTCTCGTATATGAACAGCTTTTTTCGATATTCACGGTGAAATATCGGGAAAAACGTTGACAATGGCGGCGAATTGTGGTACAATATAAGATGAATGATTTTACGATTTTGAGGTGATGAGAATGGTCTGCGGGCGTTGCGGAAAGGTATTTGACGAGAAAAAACAGGATTACTGTGGCTTTTGCAGAACCGTTCACACCGAAAAAGGCGAACCAATCCGCGATTTAAAAGGGATTCTGCGCTATATCACAAAGAAATTCGGGCGGGAAATTCTCCTCGATATCCGCCGTGCCGATGCGCTTATCGCGGACTTTTTCCCGAAGGAAACAGCCGCAAGACGGCTTTGCTACGTTGCCTTGTACGATGGCTGTGCGAAGAAGCTGTACGCGGTGCGCGAGAAACCGTTTGAGGTGCGTTGCGCGGCGGCGGCAAAGTGCGTAAAGTCGCTCCGTGATGAAATCGGCTTGAAAGGCAGAGTTGCCGCGGAGGTTGTCGAAGCAGTCGGGTGCGCGGTCGGGTGCGAAATCTCGTTCAAGAAGAGCGAAATTCTCCCCGCGTCCGAAACCGAGGCGAAGAAAAATATTACAGACCCCGCAGAGCAGTATTCGCTCGGGCGGCATTTTGACCGTATCCACGAGTACGAAAAGGCACTGTACTGGTTCGAGAGAGCCGCGCTTCAGGACTACGGCGAGGCGCAGTGCTATATGGGAAGCTATCGGCTCGAGGGGCGCGGCGGTATTCAGGACGTTGAACAAGCGCGCGAGTGGTTTGTGCGAGGAATGGAAAACGGCGTTGCCGAAGCGGAGTATATGGTCGGGTATTTTTACGCTGAGGGTATCGCCTGCAAAATTGATGAAAACAAGGCTTTTGAGTGTTTTTTGAACGCGGCGAAAAAGGGTTGCGAAAATGCGATAAATATGGTTGCGTTGTGTTATGAAAACGGCGTACACGTTGCCGCAGATAAAACGCTCGCGGAAAAGTGGCGGAAATTCAAGGCGAACCGAAAAATCTTTGAAGAACCCGCCGTTGAGCCGCCCGAGCCTATCCGCGATGACGGCGAGGAGCTTTATCAGAGTGCGCGGCGTTGTCTTGCGGAAAAGGATTTCGAGGGCGCGGCAATGTTCTACAAACGCGCCGCCGAAACCGGTCATATCCGCGCGATGTGTTCCTACGGCAAGTGTTTGTACACCGGAAGCGGCACCGCAAAAGACCCCGCCGAAGCTTTTCGTTGGTTTTCGAGAGCCGCCGACCTCAATTCCCCGATTGCGCAGTACAATCTCGGCGTGATGTACCTCAAGGGCGTTTACGTTCAGAAGGACATCAAAACCGCCAAAGAATACTTTGAGAAAGCTGTGCAAAACGGTCACGAGGACGCGGCGAAAATTCTCAAAAAGCTGAAATAGGTGTACGATGAAAACGCTGAAAAAATACCTTTTGCCGATAATAATGCTGGTTGTTTTTGAAACGATAGCGGTCGTGCTGTGGCTTGCCAACGACAAGATTTTCTACCTGTTCAATTTCTCCTACATCGGCTGTTCCGTTGCACTTGGGATAACTCTGTTCATTCGCGGATTTAAGTACGCGCGGCACGTCACTCAGCTTCTCGTGGGGCTTTATATGCTCGTGTACCTCGGGTTAATCAGCAACGAAAATATGCAAATCGAGGGCTTTTGGTACTACCTCTTTACGGGAGTTTTCGAGGCGGCGACAATTCACTACGCTGTCGCGAAGATTGCAGGTCCGCTGCTTTTCGGACGCGGCTGGTGCGGGTACGCTTGTTGGACGGCGATGGTGCTCGACTTTCTCCCCTACAAAACGCCGAAAGCGCCGCGGAAAAAGCTCGGTTTTATCCGCTACATAACCTTTGCGGTATCACTGGTTTTTGTCGCGTGCCTGTTTTTAACGCACGTCGGGAACCTCGAGAAAATTATGTTCTGGAGCTTCCTTATCGGGAATATCCTGTACTACGCAAGCGGGATTATCCTCGCGTTTGTGTTCAAGGACAACCGCGCGTTTTGCAAATACATTTGCCCGATAACCGTTTTCCTGAAACCGATGAGCTACTTCTCGTTGTTGCGGATAAAATGCGATAAGAGCAGGTGCGTTTCTTGCGGGAAGTGCGAGAAGGTGTGCCCGATGAACGTGAAAATCACCGACAATTCCCGAAAACGCGAAAACGGCACGGAATGTATCTTGTGTATGGAATGTGTGAAAGCCTGTCCGAAAGGCGCGCTCCCCTCGGGTAAAATGAGCGCGAAATCGGGAAATGAGAATATAACAAACTGAAACTGGAGGAAAAACAATGAAAGCAGCGGTTATTTTAACTAAATGCAAGGAAACTCACGGTCTTTTCGGAATTCGCGCCGAACAGCGTGAGGACGAGGCTTGGTACGCGACTTGGGCATTCAAGGTGTCCGAGCACACGGCTTCCCGCGAGAAATTCGGCGATACCGAAATCTCGGGCAACGTCTATGTGACAACCGAATATCCGTCCTGCCCGTACTGCGGCGCAAAGGGATTTTTCCAGTGTAGCGAGTGCGGAAAAACAACCTGCTGGAACGGCGAGAACGAAACCGTCTGCGAGTGGTGCGGAAACGCCGCGGAAACCTCCGCCGAGGAAAATTTCGAGTCGCTTACGGGCGGCGGGTTCTGATTTGCAGTAATTTTCGGGTGGTGTTTTTATGTTGAAGATAGGTGACAGCGTGCCACTGGAGCTTGGCGGCTCGGCGAAAATTCTGAGCGTTCTCGGCTCGGGCGGTCAGGGCACGGTTTACAAAGCGGAGTTTGGCGGCAAGGAGTACGCGCTTAAAATGTACTTCGCGAACAAGCTGAGAAGCCCCGAGATTTTTCGCGAAAATCTCAGCCGTCTTACCGAGGACAAAATCGACGACGCGTTCGTTATGCCGCTGTATCTCACCGAGAAAATTGGCGGGAGCTTCGGGTTCCTGATGAACCTTGTTCCCGAGGAGTACAAGCCGTTTTCCGATGTTCTGAACGCGCGTGTGAAGCTGTCGGGGCTGTATTCCGTGGTTAATTCCGCGATTAAGATAACATCGGCGTTTCGTGCGCTCCACAACAGCGGGAAAAGTTATCAGGACTTAAACGACGGCGGATTTTTCATTCGACCGACAGACGGCGACGTGCTTATCTGTGACTGCGACAACATCGCGCCCTACGGCGAACACCTCGGAATTGCGGGAAAACCCGGCTATATGGCACCCGAAATTGTTCGCGGGGAAAAAGCTCCCGATAAGTTCACCGACAGGTATTCGCTTGCCGTGGTGCTGTTCAGGCTACTTTTGCGCGGCGACCCGCTTGAGGGAAGCCGAGTGCTCAAGAGCGTTTGCCTCACCGAGGAAGCCGAGCGCCGTCACTACGGCTTCGAGCCGCTTTTCGTCTACGACCCCGACGACGACAGCAACCGCCCCGTGCGCGGTGTCCACAACAACATCATCAAATTCTGGCAGATTATGCCCGATTACATCAAGGAAGCGTTTGAGTTTTCGTTCACCACGGGCTTGAACGAGCCGCAGAAGCGTCTTATCGAAAAGCAGTGGTTGGATTTGCTGAAACGACTTCGCGGCGACATCACGGCTTGTTCGTGCGGGATTCAGAATTTCCTGCCCGCAATGCCCACGGACGAGGACGGAAAGCTGATTTGCCCGTGCGGAAACCACTACGCAAAGCCGCTCTCGCTTGTCGGCGAGAAGAGCCGAGTGCTGTTGTTTGACGGAGCAAAGCTGTTTGACGAGGACGTGCGCGTGTGCGCGGAGGTTGTCCGGAACAAGAAAAATCCCGCGCTCTGGGGCTTGAAAAACCTCACCGAAAGCGAATGGGACTGCGTTTTGCCCAACGGTAACGAAAAGCCGGTTCCCGCGGGGAGTGCCGCGCCGATTTTCACTGGCACGACAATTTCTGTTGGTGAGGAAAAATACACAATTGAGGATTAACGCGGAGTTAGCGGGCGAAAAACTGCGCTCCGTGGACTAAATCTCACCGATACCGACCGGAACTGCGTTTTGCCCAACGGTAACGAAAAGCCGGTTCCCGCGGGGAGTGCCGCGCCGATTTTCACTGGCACGACAATTTCTGTTGGTGAGGAAAAATACACAATTGAGGATTAAAATGGAGATTAGACGAGCAACTTTTGACGATATTCCGAGAATTACTGACTTGCTTTTGCAGGTACACAAGGTTCACTCGGACAAGCGCCCCGACATCTTTCATCGCGGCTCGAAAAAGTACACCGAGGACGAGCTTCGCGAGATAATCGCGGACAACGAGCGCCCGATTTTCACGGCGGTGATTGACGGGAAAGTCGAGGGCTACGTGTTTTGCATTTTTCAGCGGCACGACGACAACTCGCTCGAGAAATTCACCACGCTTTACATCGATGACCTTTGCGTTGACCAAAACCGCCGCCACGAGCATATCGGCACCGAGCTGTATAAATATGTGCTAGATTTTGCGCGGGAAAACGCTTGCCACAACGTCACGCTCAACGTCTGGGAGTGCAACGAGAGCGCGATGAAGTTTTACAGCAGTCTGGGACTTTCCGTGCAGAAAACCACGCTGGAACAGATTTTGTAAAGTTCACGAGCATAACTGTCTTGGGTTTAAATTGTTGAAAACCGATGTTTATGTTGAATATCTTGTTGAAAATTTATTGTGCAAAATAAACAAGTGTAAACGTTTTGATTGAGTAATTATAAGTAAAAAAACTGAAAATGGGAGAATAAATCGTAAAAATTTAAAATCTCTGTTGACTAAAAAGAATTTTTTGGATATACTTATATTTGGAAGGCAGAGTTCGACGAAAACGTACGGATGAAAGAGAAAAGTCCGAAAAAACGCCGAAACGCGTTCCAAAAGCAGAACAAAGGTTATCGAAAGGTTACTGCTGACAAACACGAATTTTTTGGAGGTTATTGTTATGTGCATGAAAGACATTGAAGTAAAAAATCAGGTTGGTTTACACGCTAGACCTGCTACATTCTTTATCCAGAAGGCAAACGAGTACAAGTCGTCCATCTGGGTTGAAAAGGAAGAGCGCAGAGTTAACGCAAAGTCCCTGCTCGGCATTTTGTCGCTGGGTATCGTAGGCGGCGCAAAAATCCGTATCATCGCTGACGGTTCCGATGAACAGCTTGCTGTTGACGGTCTTGTAAAGCTCGTTGAGAGCGAATTTGCTGAGTAATTTCGCTTCACAAAGCCATTTTTTTAGACTGTCGTTCTAATTTAATCAATTTTAGGGGCGGGTTTGTCTGCCCCTATGTTTTTGTGAAAACTATCTGAAAATCTCGAAAAAGTTACAAAAAGATTACAAAAAGGTTGCAAAATGGTTACAAATCTGTTATAATAGATAAAATGGGCGCTTGTTCCCGTTTTGTGCAAGATATACAAAAATTGAGGAAAATATTATCCCGAAAAACTGAAAAGGAGGCAGTGGTTTGAGTTTACCAGAGGATAATTCAAATTTGAATTTGGACGAAAACGCCGAAAAATCGGCTGAAAATAAACCCGCGAAAAAGGATTTCAAAACCAAAATCTACGATTTCATCTCCGATATGGGTGAAATGTTCTTTATGGCGCTGATGAAGCTCGTGACGCTGTTCGTACACGGAATTTTGTACATCATCGCCGCAATTCTCCGTGGCTTTGACCGCGTAAAAAAGCACCTCGTTAGGTTCTTCAAGAAAGTCTGGAGCGTAATCTCCGCGCCGTTTGTGCGCTACATCAAGGCGTTCAAGGTCGGAAGCGCCGAGATTTCCCGCGAAAAGCGCGAAAGCGGCTCCAAAGCAAGCTTCGGCGCGTTTATGAGATTTCTCGGCAGAGCGATTTTCGGGAAACGCGGGCTTGCTGTCACGCTGTTCAACTACGCGCTCCCCGTGGTTTCCTGCATTTTCCTGTTCAACATCATCACTTATGCTACAAACCAGACTTATGCGATTAAGCTCACGGTAAACGGAAACTTTGTCGGCTATATCGACGACGAAACCGTTTACTCCGACGCTGAGCAGATGCTTCAGGAGCGTATAAACTACACCGGCGCTTCTACGGACGTTGTGACGTTCACGCACACGTTTGAGGTGGATTTGGTGGGCTACGGCTCCACGCTTTCAACCTATCAGGTTACCGACCGTATGCTTCAGTTGCTGGACAAGCAGATTGAATACGGCTTCGGCGTGTACATCGGCGATGCTTACTACGGCACGCTTTACGACAACAAAAACACCGAGAGCGCGCTCGAGGGCTTGCTCAACAACTACCGCACGAACAATCACAAGGAAAGCGTTGTTTTTGAGAAGGAAATTCAGTTCGTCCCCGGACTTTACCTGTCCGAGAGCTTTGTGAACGAGAATTCGCTGATTTCCCTGCTCACGTCCAACCGCACCGTTGCCGCGTATTATACCGCGGTTGAGGGCGACGCGCCCGCTTCAATCGTTTCCAAGACAGGCTTGAGCTACGACGAGCTTGCCCGCCTGAACCCCGGTTTCAGCGAAAGCACAAGAATTTATGTCGGCGACAAGTTTATGATAACGCAGGACGAGCCTTATCTTAACGTAATAATCACCCGTGAGGAACAATACAACGAGGCTATTCCTTATGATACGGAATACATCTCCACAAACAAGCGCTTTAAGGGAGATAATCTGATTACCGTACCCGGTGTGAACGGCGAAAGCGCGGTTGTCGCGAACGTTTCCTATATAAACGGCGTTGAGGTTGCGAGAAGCGTGCTTTCGAGAGTAACCCTGAAAGCGCCCGTAACCCGCGTTATTGCCGAGGGAACAATGGAACGTCCCACAATCGCGGCAAATGCCACGACAACCCAAGCGGGCAAGTTCATCTGGCCGCTCCCATATGGTTCGGGCACGGCAAGCTACGGTTGGGGCGGTTATCCGGGACACACGGGACAGGATATCTTAGCGCCTTACGGTACGCCGATTTTTGCGGTGGACAGCGGCGTGGTCACGAGTATTTACTACGAACCGAACGCAAACTATCTCACTTGCAACGGCGGTTACGGAAACCTCGTTGTTATAACGCACGACAACGGCTTGCAGACCTACTACGCGCACTGCAGTGCGATTGCCGATATTTATGTCGGTCAACGCGTAACGGCGGGTGAAAATATAGCGTTTGTCGGTTCAACAGGACGTTCCTACGGCAACCACCTGCACATCGAGGTTCACATCAATGGAAGAAAGGTTGACCCCTCGCCTTATCTGTTTTAACCAACAGACTTTTGTATAATTCAACGCGCCGCGCTCTTTTGGAACGCGGCGTGTTTTTGTGCAATTTTGATAAACAACCATAATTAGTTCTGATAACAAATCTGTTCCTGTTCAAGCATAGGAAATACCTTCAGCTCAGCGGAGTCGAGATTTTCCTTGTGCATATCAACCGCACAGATTTGGTGGTTGTTGTAGGTTGTGTAGTAGTAAATCCCGCGCGCGCAGTCAGCACAGCCGGTGTAAATCGTGATTTCGTACTTGCCGTCCGCAAGCTCACAGCAACCTCTCTGCTGGTCAACAGCGCCGAGAATGTGGAAAAACTGCGAAACCTCGTTCTTCGCGTCATCGAGCTTTGAGTTGTTCAGCACGAACGCGGCGCGGACAAATCGCGACTCCGAGGACAAGTCCCCCGGCAACCCGATTGCACCCATTCCCCTGCTGTAAAGCGAAATCGGCAAATCCGCGCAAAAGCGGTTTTGCGGCTCTTTCGCAGAGAGGTTGACGTAGTTTGCGAGATTTGTGAGCTGTTGCGGGAACGGCGGGTTGTTCGCCATAACGCCGACAGGGTTGTCGTACACGAAAAAGCCGCTCTCGACACTCTCGACAACAATCGTCCCGCTCTTGTCCGCGATTATCCAGTGAAGCCGAGCAATCGGCATTTGCTCCGAAAACGCTTCGTTTGTGAGGTTGACTTTCGCGAGAAGCTCCCGAGCTTCGTCAAGATTTGCACACTTTCCGAGCAGATACGGAATAAACTCAAAGGTTGCAAGGTTGATTTTATCGGAAATTTTGTCGCGATAGACAGCGTTTCCAACGAAATTCAGCCCCGCCATCGCAAGCCCCTTTTCGTTCACCGCGTCATAAATCAGCGGAAATCCTCCCGCAACGTGCGCTGTACCAACAAGCGCGTAATGTTTGTTCAAAGCATCGGTATTGCGGAAATTTATCGGGAAATTCCGCGGCATAACCACAATGCTCTCGCCGTAGGAAAACTCGTAGTCAAGCGTTCTCCCGAAAAAAAGCCGGTCTTTTTCCGCAAGATAAGCGGCGGCTGTACACATAAAAATTCCTCCCAAATGTAAATTTACGAAAAACATCGCTCACGGTAGTTTTACCGCGAGCAATGAAAATTATTCGACATTTTGCGCTTCTTTTTGCTGAGAGTCCGTGATGAATTTCACGAAATCGTTCTTGGAAATCGCCTTCGAGAAATAATAGCCCTGAATGAAATCGCATTTCAGGTTGGAAAACGCATCGAGCATTTCCTTGGTTTCGATACCCTCGACAACAATTTCCATATTCATATCCTTCAGCATTTTTATGGTATTTTGCAGGAAAATCCACATTTTCGGGTTTTCCTTTTCGTCAACGAAGGATTTGTCCAGCTTCACGATTTTCAGCGGCAACGAAACCACACGTTTCATATTCGAGTAGCCCGTGCCAAAATCATCGAGCGAGAACTCAATTCCCGCACGCGAGAGCTTGTTCAGGTTGTCGGTCATTACGCGCTGGCTGTAGGACGCGGCGGTTTCGGTTATCTCGAGGTTTATGGAGCGCGGCGAAACGTTGTACTCGCGCATTATGTTCAGGATTTTGTCGGCAAGGTCGCCATGCATACACTGCGCAACCGACAAATTCACCTCGATGTAATCCAACCCGAGCGCTTTAAACTCATCGCTTGAAACAAACTTGCACACTTCCTCGAAAACAAACTCGCCGATTTTGTGGATTGCGCCGCTCTTCTCCGCGGACGTGACAATCAGCTCCGGCGAAATGAAGCCGTGCTCCTCGTCAAACAGTCGCAAAAGTGCTTCCGCGGACACAAATCTCCCCTTCTCAACCGAATAAATCGGCTGATAATAAACCTGAAAACTGCGGTTTTCAAGCGCTTTCTCGATGATTTTGTTGATGTTGTTCTTCACCTCAAAGTCATCGGGGTGATAAATTTCGGGCGCTTGAATAACTCTTCCCGTGTTGGGATTTTTCTCGTGAAAATCCAATCCGAACGCCATCAGCGATTTGAAATTATCGATTTCATCGGGACAGCTCGCAATCACAATCATCGGCGAGAGGTTTATGTCGAAACCGTTGTGGCGGATTTTCATTTTCAGCTCGTTGTTAATCAGCGTGGCAAAGGTTTCGGCAATCGTCCGCTCCTTTTCGTCAAAAACAATCCGAAAACGCCCGCGGTCAAGATAATAGAGCTTTCCCTTGTTTCCGAGATTTTTGTTCAGCGAACGCATTTTGTCTGCGATGATTTTCCGAACCTCAACGCATTGCTCATAGCCGAGCATTGAGTTAATTGAAGTATAATTCGCGGTGTTAATCATAACAACGTGCCAGTGCTTGCCGTTCCTGAAGGAATTTTTCGCATCATGACCGTAAGCCGAGTGCTTGTAAAGTCCCGAGTCCGAGTCAAACAGCTCCTCGGGGCGCTGGATAACCATACTCACTATAAACAAACTCAGCGCAACCGCAAAGCACTCGAGCAATTGTTCCGGCATCAGAATGTGCAAAACCGCCGCAGTCAAGCACAAAATCGCCATTGAGAACAAGCCGATAATCTTGGGTTTCGTGAGCAACCTGCGGTTTATCAGCACAATTATCCCGACCAACAAAATGTACAGCGCCACGCAACCGTACAATGAATAAAACAGCGGCCCGTGGGTGTAAATTCCGTTTTCCGTGCTGAAAATCAGTCCCGTGAACGGACTTGATACGGTCAGCCCGAAAACCGCCGCATAAGGTGCAATCAGCACAATTTTCAAGGCGGTTTTATTGACAAGCTTATGCCACAAATCCAAAAGACTGATGACAAAGAACAGGTAAATCACCGACTGCGACGAGTGGAAAACAAGATAAATCAAGTGGGTGACGGTCACCATTCCGACAAAGCTTGTTCCATATGCGTCAAAAAAGTTCGCCAGAACATCAAACGATGAGCTTGTCAAGCAGGTGAAAATTGACACGAGTAGTATCTTATTCGTTCTGCCTGTTGTCGCTTTTCGGACAACAACGGAGGACAACAGCAAAATCAATACAACAATCGCGGCAATATCAAAGGAAATATTGCGCATACCGCGTCCTCCTTTCCCAAAGCATTATAATCTATTGTTAATTATAACAGATTTTAGAAAAAATGTCAACTGATTTTGCGCCTTTTGACATATATTTATATAATATTATCGAAAAGCCCCAACAGCGAGCTGTCGGGGCAATTTTGACTATTCAACAATGTTGCTTATCCAAAGTCCGCGTTTGACGAGAATAAAACCGATGATTACCTTGATGATATCGGCGGCTTGGACAATTGCGTAAATTCCGATGACCGGCAACCCCGAGAACGTGCAGAGCAAAAGCGTGAGCGGGATTGTCACAACCCACGAGAAAACGCTGTCGAACAGGAACGTAACCAGCGTTTTTCCGCCCGAACGCATCGTGAAATACAGCGCGTTCAGATAGCCCTGAACAGGGAAATACAACGCGGTTATCACGATAAACCACTGCCCGAGGCGCTTGATGTCATCGGTTGTGTTGTACAAATTCGGGAAAACGCCCGACAGCGCCACCAGTACCGCCGTGAGCGCAATGCAGATTACCCCCGTGAACGCGGCGAGCTTCAGCGAGCTTTTCTGCGCTTTTTTGTACTCGGACGCGCCGAGCATTTGCCCGATAACAATTCCAACCGCGTTTCCCATCGCCACAAACACAACGTTGAGCAAATTGCACAGGTTGTTCGAGATGTTCAACCCCGCGACAATGTCCAGTCCCAGCGTTGAGTAGGTCTGCGTCATCACGGCAATTCCCGCCGACCACAAAAACTCGTTGAAAAATATCGGCAAGCCTTTTTTGATGATTTTCGCCGTTACATCGCGCGGTACAAGCAGAGTTTTGTACACACCCTGCAAGAAAACGTACTTTTTGCGCTTCGCAAATGTTACCACGAGAACAATCGTCATTTCGACAAATCTTGCGATAACCGTAGCAATTGCCGCGCCTTTTACACCGAGCATCGGGAAGCCGAGATTGCCGAAAATCAGCAGATAGTTGAACACAACATCCACGACAACCGACGCTACGCCCGCCATCATCGGCATAAACGTGTCGCCCGTTTCGCGGAGGCTACTCGCGTAAATCTGCGTTATCACAAACGGCACCATTCCGATTAGCATAACGCTGAGGTACTCCTTCGCAAGCCGCATCGTTTCCACGGGGTCAACCTCGCCGCCCTCACCGCGCATATACAGCCCGATAAGCGGCTCTGCGGCAAATATAAACACGCAAAGCCCCGCGACAAGGCAAAATCCGCAAATCCAGTGCTTTATGCGAAACGTCTGCCGAAAGCCCTCGATGTTTTTCTGCCCGTAGAACTGCGCGGCGTAAATGCCCGGTCCCGAAAGTCCGCCGAAAATCGCCAGACTGAACACAAAGAAAAGCTGTCCGATAATCGAAACGGCGGTGACGGCGTTTGTGCCGAGATTTCCCACCATAACGTTGTCTACAAGCCCGACTGCGTTCGTGATGCCGTTCTGAATCATCATCGGAACGGCGATTTTCAAGGTTTTCTTGTATATCAATTTTTCTTCCATTTTTTCTCCCTTTTCCTTGACAATAATTTTTTGTCGTGTTATAATAAATATGTATCTTTAGATTATCTTAACGGAGGAACCGCCTATGAAAAATGTTTTGTCCTCTCTCAAATTCAAGAATTTCGCGCTGCTGACGCTTGCGGGCATCATAAACGCGTTCGGAATTACGATTTTTCTCTCGCCCGTTAACCTCTACGACAGCGGTATCTCGGGAACGTCAATGCTTATCGACCAAATCACTCCCGAATATATCACGCTTTCAATAATGCTGTTGGTGCTGAATATCCCGCTGTTTGCGTTCGGGCTGAAGCGGCAGGGCGGCGTGTTCACGGTTTACGCGATTTACGCCGTCACGATTTACTCGGTATCGGCTTGGCTGATAACCGATGTTCTGCCCGTTGACGTAACTTTCGCTTCTCCCCTAGCGGGACAGGATTTGCTTCTCTGCGCGCTGTTCGGCGGAGTTATCTCGGGCATCGGAAGCGGTCTGGCAATCCGCGCGGGCGGCGCAATGGACGGAATCGAGGTTATGGCGGTAATTTTCGCAAAGCGCATCGGAATAACCGTCGGCACGTTCGTGATGATTTACAACGTCATTTTGTACATACTCTGCGGTGTTATTCTGCAAAACTGGATTTTGCCGCTGTATTCGATTGTGACGTATTTCGCGGCGCTGAAAACCATCGATTTTATCGTTGAAGGTATCGACCGCGCAAAGTCCGCGATGATTATCACGACAATGCCCGATGAAATCTGCGAGAAGCTCTCCGAGGAATTCGGCACCGGCACAACCAAAATGGACTGCGAGGGCGGTTATCTGAAACAGCCCAAAACGATAATCTATTTCGTGATAAACCGCTTCCAAATCAGCAGGCTCAAGGATATCGTTCACGGCATCGACCCCGCGGCTTACGTCACGATAACCGATGTCGCGGACGTTTTCAAGAACAACAATCATTAACGAAAGGATTTACTTATGAAAAAAATCGCACAATTTGAGAAAGTCAGTTTAGCGCAGTTCCTTGACGGGTGCAAGCGCCCCGATGCCGAGGATATTTATGCGAAAATCACGCTCCCGCGCCGCGCTACAACAGGCTCGGCGGGCTACGACTTTTTCGCGCCGTTTGATATCGACCTGAACGCGGGCGAAACCTCGAGAATTCCCACGGGAATACGCGTGAAAATTGACGAGGGCTGGCTTTTGTCGCTTTATCCGAGAAGCGGGCTTGGGTTTAAGTTCCGGCTTCAGCTCGACAACACCGTTGGAATTATCGACAGCGACTACTATTTCTCCGACAACGAAGGGCACATTTTCGCGAAAATCACAAACGACTCCCGCGAAAACAAAGCCCTGCACATTCCCGCCGGAGCAGGCTTTATGCAGGGCATTTTCACGGAATACGGAATTACCGTTGACGACGACGCAACCGAAATCCGCAACGGCGGCTTCGGCTCTACGGGCTAATTAAAGATTATCGTCCGTGTTGTCGTAGAAAACGTCGTTGAATTTTCCTTCATCGACAAGCTCAAAGAACACATCAACGATTTTCGGATTGAGCTGCTTTCCCGAAATTCTCCGCATCTCGGCAAGAATTTCGTCCTTGCTCATCTGCTTGCGGTAAGCGCGCGTTGAATTCATCGCGTCAAACGTGTCCGCAACAGTGATAATCTGCGCAACCTCGGGTATCTCGTCGCCTTTCAGTCCGCGCGGATAACCCGAACCATCGTAATACTCGTGATGATATCCCGCTCCGATTGCAAGGTCGGGGCGGATTTCTATTTCCTTGAGGATTTTATAGCCGTTTTCCGCGTGGTGTCGGATAACCTCGTACTCGTCGTTCGTGAGCCGCGAGGGTTTCCCGAGAATACTGTCGGGAACAGCTATTTTTCCTATGTCGTGAAGAAGCCCTATGTTGTAAATATCTTCAACCTGCTGTTTGCCGTAGCCCATTCTTTCGGCAATCATCGCAGTGTAACGCGCCACTCTGAACGAGTGACCGTTGGTGTAGGTGTCCTTTAAGTCGATGCACTTCGCAAATGCGCGTATAATCTGGTCAACGAACAGGCGGTTTTCGCGCTCCTTTTCAACAAGGCGGCGATTCTTGATATTGGTCGTGATGAGCAAAACCAGCATTCCCACGGCAAGCACCCCGAGCACAATCAGTGCCCAGAACCAAAACTGCTCGAAAAACGCCTTTTCCTTTTCCATTTTAACGGAAACAGTCGCGATAGGTTCGCCGGTCGTGATGTCGATTGTCGAAAAAACAAACGTGTACTCGCCCGAATCGAGGTTTGTGTAGCTTATCGGTTTCAAGTCCTGTCGGGTGACGGAGATTTTGTCGTTGTCGAAACCCTCAAGGCAATACGACAGGCGCGGGTTGGAGAAGCCGAACGTGAGCGCATAGCCGTAAATCGTAAGTCGCTTGCAGTTTGCGGGAATTTTCAGCGTTTCTCCGTCCTTTATCATAACCCGCTTGTCGTCAATATCGACATACGGCACGGAGAGCTTGATTTGCGAGCCGTTTTCGCGGCGCTCGTTTATGTTGACCGTGGCAACGCCCGTCTGTCCCGCAATATAAAGCGTTCCGTCCTCAGCAAGACAGCTTCGCGAATTTGCCGTGGCAATCGCCGGAATACCGCATTTCATATCGAAAAACGCGTACTCAATTTCCTCGCCCGAGATAAGCTTATCCGCATTAACAACGTAAATTCCGCTACTGCTCAAAATCCACGCTTCATCGGAATTGTCCGTGAAAATATCAAAGTTGTTGGAATACGGGAAATTCGTGAGAGTGGTCACGCTCTCGTCCTTCATATAGGCAAGCGAGTTGCCCGTAATTATCCAGTAGCCGCCGCGCTTTTCGTCGGGCTTTATCCGAAGAACAATCTCCGATTTCAAGCCGTCCTCCAAGCCGATTTGCTTAACAGCCTTGCCGTTCTCGACAATAAAAATACCGCCGCCGTCGCTTCCGAGATAGATTTTCCCGTTATCGCCGCCGCAAATTGTGAGGATTTCAACGTTTCCTATGCCGCTTTCTTCATCGATAAAGCGCTCGATTTTGCCGTTCTTGATAAGAGCAACGCCGCCGCTTGTCGCCGCGGCAATCGTTCCGTCCGCAAGCTCCTTCACATCGCGAACCTTCTGCGATTTCAAGCCGTTTTCGGCGTTGAACGAAACGAAGTCCTTCCCGTCATAGCACAAAAGTCCGTTTGCGCCGTAAGAGCAAATCCAAAGTCTGTTTTGTGAGTCGGTAATTATACAACGTATACGAATGCCCTTCAACAGCTCGGTGAGGTCGTTTGACTTTTGCGCGTTGTTTTCGCCGACAATATACAGCCCGCTGTCCGTGCCGATGTACAAATCGCCGTTAAACAGGCAGGTTGTGTTGACAACGCACTCGGGGAGTCCAGCCGCTTCGCTGATGTCGGTGAAGTTGTTCTTCACCAGCTTCATCACGCCTTGCCTTGACGAAACAAACCAAACGTTGTTTTCGTAATCGGTCATCGCCTTTTCAACGGAGTTGTTCAGCGGGTAATGCTCGGCGGTGAATTTGCCGTTTCGGTTAAGCTTGCCGATACCGCTGTCCGAGCACACCCAAAAGTTGTTCTCGTCAATCGCGGTGATTGAGTTGATGTTGGACGCGGGTTCAGCGTTTATGACGCGGTAATTCAGCTTATTATCCAGAATATTCCCGCGGATAATGTTGGATTTATCCGTGCCGAGCCAAACCACTCCCGCCTCAAAATTGTCGGGAGTTATGCAGGAAACTATGCCGAAGCCCATTTCCTCGCTGTTATAGTGAGCGGCGATTTCAAGATTCTCCATACGGAAGAACACGCCGTCCATTGTGCAACCGTAAACCGCGCCGTCATTCCCCGCGGTGAGCTGTTTGATATACTTGCCGTTTATCGCATTGTTATCGATAACCGAAAGCTCGCCTTGTTCGTTGATACAAGCAAGCTCGCTTGTTGTACCAAAAATGATATTTCCCGCACCGTCCTCGGTTATATCGCGAACGGAAAGCGATGAAAGACCGTTTGTGCGGTTGTAGAACGTGAAAGCACCGTTCTCGTAGAGCGCAATACCGCTGTCGTTTGTGCCAACCCAAAGCCGGTTTTTCGAGTCGATGAAAAGGCTGACAACGCTGGTTATTCCCGTGAACGAGTCAAAGCGCGTAAAATTCACGCCGTCATAGCGGATAAGCCCACTGTAACTGCCGATGTAGATAAATCCATCGTCCGCCTGAACAATATCGTTTGCCTCGGACGTGGGCAGACCGTTGGAATTGTTGTACATAACCGCCGAGAAATTGTCCGCTTCGTCGGCAAAAGCTGGTTTCCCCGCGAAAAACAGCGCAATCACCGCCGAAAGCACGATAAACGCCGCTATAAATCTGTTTTTAACACTAACTGCGCGCATTTTGTGTCACCTCTTAAAAATGCACCAAAAACCACTTTTTTCCATACTATTTTATTATAACACACTTTATCGATAAAGTCAACAAATTCCGCAAAATAAAAGAGCCAACCGTGTAAAAAGTTGGCTCTTGATTTCAGACGGAAAATGTCGGCTGAATTTGCTTTCCGTCAAGCGCTTCGAGAATGGTTTCGGGGATTTTCCCGAAATCAGCGACCAGCGAAAACGGCTTCGCACGGCAATCGTCCTGTGCAAGCGGCACAAAGTAATAGTTTTTGTAATTCCGAAGCGCGCCGATATTCTTAGCCGAGCCGGAGAGCGCGTCGTTTGTCGATACCGCGATAACCACGGGACGCTGGTTTCGCAGGTGACTTTTCACCGCCATACAGACGGGTGTGTCGGTTATCCCGACCGCGAGCTTCGCGAGCGTGTTTCCCGTGCAGGGCGCGACAACAAGAACATCAAACATTTTTTTGGGACCGACGGGTTCGGTTGAGGTGATGTCGTGGAGAACCGTTTTCCCCGTTATTTCAAACATACGCGCGGCGTTTTTCTGCGCCGTGCCGAAACGCGTGTCAAGCGAGTACGCGTTAAAGGACATTATGGGGGTAATCTCGCAGCCAAGCTCCGTTAGCTCTTCAAGCGCTTTGAACGCCTTTTCAAACGTGCAGAACGACCCGCAGACCGCAAAACCAACCCGCAGTCCCGAAAGTCTTTCAATATCGGACAATTTTCTGCCCCCTTTTCAGTTTACAGTTTACAGATTACAGCCAAAACCGCGCCTGTCATCTGTAATCTATAAGCTGTCGTATCTCATCGGCGATGAATTTACCCGCGGTTTTCGGGAAATGTTTTCCGGGAAGCCCGCCCGCCGCGATGTATTTTTTGCCGAACTTATCGCAGAGTTGTTTTTCCCGTTCACCGTCAAGCGTTGCCAGTTCAACATAAGCGTCAATTTCCGAGAAAAATTCCTCCGGCAGAATGTGCGCGGGAACTGTATTCGCGCAGTAATCGAAGCTCCCGCTTATACCGTTTATGTCAACGGTGGAGAAGCCCTCAAGCTCTGCTGCGGCTCTTGCGGCGGGATTTCTCGCGGCAACCGTAACTTTTGCGCCGAGCGTTTTCAGGTACTTTGCAAGATATCGGGCAATTCTCCCGTAACCCGTCACGAGAATTTCCGCGCCGAGCAACGCGCAGTCACCATTCTGCGACAGAATACAAGCCGCCGCTTCCGCTGTAAGAGCGGCATTTTTCAACGCAAGGCGCTCGCTTGCGAAATAGTTGACAAGCTCAAGGCTGTTCTCGCGGCAAAGCGATTCGAGATTATCGCAAGTTCCCCCCGCGAAAATCACGGCGTTTTTCTCGGCGTATTGCAGGATAATGTTGAACGTAACCGATGTTTTCGCAAGCGGCGCGTTTATGCTCTTTTTGTCCTTTGTAAGAGGAACCGGCAGAACAATCCCGCCGAATTTTCCCGCAGGTTCGGGAAAATTCCCCATAAAAAGCCGCTCGGCAGAAAGATAATCCGCCGTGTACAACATTCTTCTGTCGCCGCCGATACACAAAATGTTCATAACCGCTCCTTAAATTGCCGAAAAAATATCTGTTCCCGATAACATTCTATGCAAAATTAACAGATTAGTGAAAAAACTATTGCTTTACGGGAAAAAATATTATATAATAGAATTGCAGAAAAAATTGACAAAAAGGAAGGATTATTTATGAACATTTGGCACGACGTTGCACCCGAGAGAATTACCCCTTACGATTTTCTGGCGGTTGTCGAAATCGAAAAGGGCAGCAAGAAAAAGTACGAGCTTGACAAGGAAACCGGACTTATCAGGCTCGACAGAATACTCTACACCTCCACGCACTACCCCGCGAACTACGGCTTTATCCCGAGAACGCTTGCCGATGACGGCGACCCACTTGACGTGCTGATTTTGTGCAACGAGCCGATTGACCCGCTCGTTCTTGTGCAGTGCTACGCAATCGGCGTTATCACGATGCTCGACAACGGCAAAAACGACGAGAAAATCATCGCAATCCCGTTTGAGGACCCAACCTACAACGCTTACCGCGGAATTGAAGCGCTTCCCTCGCACATTTTCGAGGAAATGCGCCATTTCTTCAGCGTGTACAAACAGCTTGAGGGCAAGGAAACTGCGGTTAACGAGGTTATGGGGCAAAAGCAGGCTGTTGAGATTATCAAGCAGTGCATCGACAACTACAACAACACCTACGAAAACGGTGTGAAAAGGAAGTAATCAAGTGATTTTAGCAAGTCAAAGTCCGAGAAGGCGCGAGCTGTTGTCGCTTATCACGGACAATTTTCGGATAATTCCCGCAGCGGGCGAGGAGGTTCTGCCGGAGAAAATTTCGCCGGAAAACGCGGTTCTTACGCTGTCGGAGCAAAAGGCGGACGAGATTTATCGTGAGCATAGGAGCGAGGTTATTGTTGCCGCGGACACGATTGTGGCGATTGACGGGAAAATTCTCGGGAAACCTGTTGATGAAAAGGACGCGTTTGCGATGCTGAAAACGCTGTCGGGGCGCGTACACGAGGTGTTCACGGGGGTTTGCGTTATCTTTGCGAACGGTCGGAAGGAGCGGTTTTTCGAGGAAACGAAGGTTGAGTTTTACGAGCTTTCGGACGCGGAGATTGCCGCGTATATCAAGACCGGTGAGCCGATGGATAAGGCGGGCGCGTATGGGATTCAGGGTAAGGGCGCGTTGCTTGTCAAGCGGATTGACGGGGATTATTATAATGTGATGGGGTTGCCGGTGGCGAGATTACTGCGCGTTCTGAATGGGGAATTTTAGCGAAGTTGGTATCAAGCACCGCGAAGCGCTAAAAGTCTTTTTGGAGTTCCAAGAACCTTTTTCTTCAGAAAAAGGTTCTTGGCCGCCGGAGGCACTGGAGCGAAGCGACCACTAAAGGCGAAGCCGCCAAATCAAAAAAGGACAATTTCACAAATTATGCATAAACAAGCTGACTTATCCTCTAGTTTCACAACCATTGCCAAATTTTTTTTGCGAACGCAAAAAAATTCGCAAATCCCTTTAATCAAATCAAGATTAACAGAAAAACTCGGAGCCTACACCCCGAGTTTTTCTCTTATTAAAAGTTTAGTTTATGGGAGAGATTTTGACATATGCCGAGTTTTACCATCGAGATTAGTCTGTGCTGTTTACTTGGGGAACACCCCTCGGGGTTTTCCCCAAACCCCTTTCCTCAAGGGGGAAAACTCTTGTTTTCCCCCTTGAACCCCTTTAGCGCCTTATTTCGCGTTTTGCCGCGCTTCGCGCGGAGTGCGCGGCTTCGCCGCGAGTGCCTCCGGCGGCAAGGAACCTTTTTCTGAAGAAAAAGGTTCCTTGACCTCCAAAAAGACTTTTTTCGCTTCGCGGTGCTCGAAACCAACATAGCAAAAATCCCGAGCAACACACTCGGGATTTTCCGTTTATCCGTTAAACTTCTTCTTATGAAAGGCAATTCCAAACCCAATTCCCGAAATGCCCCCGCAAAGATGTCCGAAATGCGAAATATTATCATTAACCGCAATCCCGCTGTAAATCTCCTGCCCAAGATAAATCGCCGCAATCAAAATCAGCGTCAGCGGTATCTCGCCCTTCTTCATACTCGTAAACGCGCTCAGAATTATCATCAAAAACACCAATCCCGACGCACCAAGTATTCCCGTGTCAAAGAAAAACATATTCAGCAAACCGCCCGCGAGCGCCGTCACACCCATCATTATCACGGTGTTCCAGCTCCCGTAATGTTGCTCAACAATCGGCCCTACAAGCAACAGCATCGTGATGTTCCCCGCAAAGTGCGCGAAATTCGCGTGACCGAAAACATACGAGAACATTCGCAGATATGTCAGCGGGTCAAGCAAATTTGCGTGCCCGTAGCACACAAAAAGCAGTCTGTTCGAGCCGCCCTGCGTCAACATATCAATCAGCAACGTTACCAGACAAATTATAGAAAATGTAAGAATTACAGGTGAATTGTAGGTTAATTTCAGTCTTGATTTGCTCATAAGTCCCTCTTTTCGTTACTTCAACAGTTTTTTAACTCTCTCCATTGCTTCTGCAGTTTTCTCGTGCGTGCTGAACGAGGTCAGTCTGAACCAACCATCGCCGTTCTTTCCAAAGCCCGCGCCCGGCGTGCCGACAACCTGTACCTTTGTCAACAGCAGGTCGAAAAAGTCCCAGCTTCCCATTCCGTTCGGGCACTTCAGCCACACATACGGCGAGTTTATGCCGCCCGTGTACTTGATGCCGATTTCATCGAGCGCGTTCATAATAATGCGCGCGTTCTCCTGATAATAAGCGATGTTCTCGCGGCACTGCTTCTGCCCCTCTTCCGTGAAAACAGCCTCCGCCGCTCTCTGAACAGGATAGGAAACGCCGTTGAAACAGCTTCCCTGACGTCTTGCCCAAAGGTCGGCAATCCTGATATCCTCGCCCTTGGAGTTCTTTTGTACAAGGTCAAACGGGATTACCGTGTAACCGCAACGCGTGCCCGTGAAGCTTGCCGTCTTGGACAGCGAGCAAATCTCAATCGCGCACTTTTTTGCACCCTCTATGCAATAAATCGAGCGCGGAATGTTGTCCTCGGTGATAAACGCCTCGTAAGCCGCGTCATAGATGATAACCGCGTCGTTTTCCAAAGCGTAATCAACCCACTCCTTGAGCTGTTCCTTGGTGTAAGCGGAACCGGTCGGGTTGTTCGGGGAGCAGAGGTAAATCAAGTCAGCCTTTACGCTCTTGTCGGGCATTGCGTTAAAGCCGTTCTCCTCGGTTGAGTCGGCGTAGATAACGCTGTTTCCGTTCATAATGTTGCTGTCAACGTAAACGGGATAAGCGGGGTCGGTAACAAGAACGGTGTTTCCACTACCGAAAATGCTGATGATATTTCCGCAGTCGGACTTTGCGCCGTCGGAAATTCTGATTTCATCGGCAGGAACGTCCGCGCCGAAGCTCTTGTAGTACTTTGACACCGCCTCGCGCAGGAAATCATAGCCCGCGCCGCTGTCCTCGTAGCCGCGGAAGGTTTCCTTTTCGCCCATCTCCTTTGCCGCTTTAACCATCACGTCCACAACAACCGGTGCAAGCGGCAGAGTAACATCGCCGATTCCCATTCTGATGAGGTTTTTCGCTTCCTCGGGATTCTGCTCGGAATACGCTTTGATGCGCTTTGAAATCTCGATGAACAGATAATTTTTCTTTAAATTGCCGAAATTTTCGTTTAACTTTGCCATTGATAAAAAATCCTCCAAAAATTTTGTTAGGCAACACAAATTTTCAAAAGTTACCCATAATACTATTAAAGCACAAAATTCAATTTTTGTCAAGATTAACGAGCAGATTTTTTGACAATAATATTCACAAGCGAGAAATAAAATCGCGTTTTTGACATAGATAAATCACATTTGGGCAGGAGTGTGGAAAATTCCACAAAATTTTGATATAATTTAGTGAATAGTAACAAAAAATGGCGGCTATGCGAATTTTTTTCATTTCGGGCTTTAAAAAATGTAAAAAGTGTGTTATAATAATAGAGTGTGAGCAGGCGAAAGCGCCTGTTTATGATGAATTTTCACTGAATTTTATTCATTTTACATATATAAAATACAATGTCCTACTTGGAGGGCAGAGGGGAATTTCTTTATGGAAAAATTTATTATAGAGGGCGGAAAAAAGCTCTCGGGCGAGGTCACCGTAAACGGCGCGAAAAACGCTGTGGTTGCAATTCTTCCCGCAACTATTCTTTCGGACGAGCCTTGCATTATTGAAAATATACCCGGAATAAGCGACGTTTCGATTACTCTTCAGATTATGTCCGAAATGGGCGCGAAAATCCGCATGATAAACAAAAACACCGTTGAAATAGACACGCGTGAGCTGAAAAATCTGTCCATTCCCTACGAAAAGGCAAAGCTGATGCGCGCCACGACCTATTTCCTCGGCACTTTGCTCGGGCGTTTTCACTCCGCGCACGTTTCAATGCCCGGCGGTTGCAATCTCGGTGACCGTCCCATTGACCAGCATCTCAAGTGCTTCGCGGCACTCGGCGCAAGGTGCGAGATTGACGGCGGTATGGTTAACCTCACCGCAGACAGGCTTCTCGGAAACCAGATTTTCTTTGACAAGAACTCCGTTGGTGCAACGATAAACGGCATTATGGCGGCGGTTAAGGCGGAAGGTCTTACCATTATCGAAAACGCGGCAAAAGAACCGCACGTTGTTGACCTCGCAAACTGCCTGAACTCGATGGGCGCGGATATTATCGGCGCGGGTACGGACGTTATCAAAATCCGCGGCGTGAAAGAGCTTCACGGTACGACTTACAGCGTTATACCCGACCAAATCGAGGCGGGTACGTTTATGGCGGCGGTTGCGGCAACAAAGGGCGATGTGCTGATTAAGAACGTTATCCCCAAGCACCTCGAGCCTATCACCAACAAGTTGCTGAAAATCGGCGTTCAGGTTGAGCAATTCGACGACGCAGTGCGCGTTATCGGCGGTGAAAACTACGTTGGGACAAGCATCAAGACTATGCCTCACCCCGGCTTCCCGACCGATATGCAACCGCAGATTTCCGCGGTTCTCACCTGCGCGAAGGGCACGTCGATGGTTACCGAGAGCATCTTCGACAACCGTTTCCGCTATGTGGACGAGCTTCGCAGAATGGGCGCGAATATCTCGGTTGAGGGCAGAGTTGCGGTTATCGAGGGCGTGTCGAAGCTTCGCGGCGCTCCCGTCAAGGCAACCGACCTCAGAGCAGGCGCGGCGTTGATTATCGCGGCACTGAGCGCGGAGGGAACGTCCGAAATTTACGATATTTTCCACGTTGAACGTGGTTACGAGAATATGGAGGTCAAACTCCGCGAGCTTGGCGCAAACATTATTAAAGTGGACGAGCCGGACCCCGCAAGCGATTCTGCGGTTAAGGCGGTTATTTAACGCGCGGCGAGTTGAGCGCGGGAAGCGGTTGAACAACAGGCGCGGTGAGTTGTACGCGAAAAACGACTGAAAAAAGCATAACGGCGCGGGTTGAGCAATATCATTTAACGTGAGCGCCGGTTTTA
Source organism: uncultured Clostridia bacterium (assembly GCA_945829235.1). Lineage (GTDB taxonomy): Bacteria > Bacillota > Clostridia > Oscillospirales > Ruminococcaceae > CAG-115. The sequence continues at coordinate 124,485 of CALZUA010000006.1, forward strand.
ACAGGAACGGCAATTATGGCTAGAATTTATCCAATCTGTTCGTCAAGCGACGGAAATTCAACATTTATCGGCACTCGCGGTCACGGGATTCTTGTGGACGCGGGCTGTTCTTTTAGGGCGCTGAAAAACGCGCTTTCGCTTATCGACACCGATTTCGACGGTATCGAAGCAGTGTTCATTACCCACGAGCACGCCGACCACATAAAAGCGCTCGAGCAAATTTTCAAGCACACAAAGTTGCCGGTTTTTGCGTCGGGCGGCACAATAAACGCGCTGAAATGCTCGGGAAAAATTCCCGAAAACGCACCGCTCTATGACATCAGGGACGGCTATCAAAGCGCGGCTTTTGAGGTGAGCGCGTTCCCGACTTCACACGACAGCGCGGAAAGTGTTGGCTTTACAGTGCGGTTCGGACGCGACAGCTTCGGCGTGTGTACCGACACGGGCTTTGTCACAGAACAGGCTGAAAAAGCGCTCAGCGGCGTTCGGACGGTGCTTATTGAGAGCAACTATGACGAGGAAATGCTCCGCAAAAACCTGAATTATCCGCCCGATTTGAAGCGCAGAATTTCCGGCAATCAAGGTCACCTCTCCAACAGCGACTGCGCGGAATTTGCACTGAAGTTGCTGAAAAAGGGCACGCGGCATTTTGTCCTCGGGCACCTTTCCCGTGAAAATAATACTCCCGCAACCGCGAAATCCCGCACCGAGCGTCTGCTCGCGGACAACGGCGCGGTTATCGAACAAGATTTTACGCTTTGCGCGGCACCTGTTATGACAACGGGCGAGTACATAAGCGTCTGACATCGGAGGTTGAAGAAAATGAAAAAAACGGTTCTTGACAAGCTGAAAATGATATTCTTTTTGGCGTATTTCCTGATTTTATCGGTTGAGCGAATTATCAGCCTTGTTTGCGTGTTCACCGGCGATTTGTCCAAATATGACGCGCTCGACTGGTATATGACCGCCCTCACGCTGTTTGCTATTTTCGGAGCTTATGTTTTTATCGCAACAAAATGCCACGTTACCGTAAAGCACTATGACAACGGAAAGGTTTCGGCTTCTCCGACTGCCGACGACGAAAACTACGCGAAGCTCTCAATCGCCGCGGGAATTCTGCTTCTCGGCGGTATGGTTCACACCGAGGGCACAATCCCCGGGATTCAGTTCGCGTCCTACGGTGTGTTGCTCGGAGCAATGGGTATCCACGCATTTCAATGCGCGAAACGCGACGGCAAGGCGCTTATGAAATGGCTGTCCTTCGCGTACATAACCGCGTTTTCGATGTCAATTCCGGTTGTTTACCACACCAACATTGCGCTCAAGTACCTCTTTATCCCGATTGAGTGCGTGGTTTCCGCGGGAATGGTCGTGCTGTTCACGATAATGCTCAAGCGCTTCTTTACGCAAAACTCCGAGAGCGATTTCTCGCCTATCCCGTATATCACGGCAGTTGTCGGAGCTTTCGCGGTGATTATACTGCGCTGGAACGAGGAAATAAACTGGTTCGTGCTGATTGCAATCAGTGCTACATCGGTGCTTTGGTTCTTGTCGAACATTCTCAGTATGGTGAAAAGAAAGAAATAATTCAACACAAAAGGCGGCACATCGCAAAAGATGTGCCGCTGTTTTTATTCGGAATAGCTCGCGGGACGGGAAGCCGCTACGTCCGTGTGGGATTCGGTTGTGTTGTTGGAGAAACTGATTTTCACGTTTTTTCGGCGTAACGATTTGATATCATCGAAAGTATTCGGGTTGTCCCCTATCCTCAGCTTCCCGTCCGCGCCGCGAATTATCTTAATATTCTGCCGTACATAATCGTCGGTGGCACCGTTTACACCCGCTGTAACTGTAACAACAAATCCGTCATCGCGCATTTCCACTGCGGAAATAACAACTTCATGTTTATCATCACTATCAACAAGGTCGAGGTCGTGAAGATATGTTTCCTGCGCAACGTAAGTATTTCCGTCCTTAAAGCGTAAAAGGTTCGTTATCTGCTTTTTCGTTAGATAATCCTGCGCCGCTTTATTGGTAAAGATTTCGCTCAGCTTTTCCTTGAAGTCTTCCTCGGTTGCGTAATCGCCGCTTTTTACACGGTAGAATTGTCGCTCTTCGGCTTGCCCGTTATTGAGCACAACCTCCTCGGTTATAAACGACGTGCTGTCAACACAGTCGGGGAAATAACCGTAAAGGTCGGGGTGCAAATCATACTCAATGTACGCCAAATTCTTGAAAAGCGAAACAATTTCGTTCTGCTCCTCCTGCGAAATCTTAACCGGAAGCGGTTCGTCCGACTGCCACGTTTTCTCGCTCGGGCAGTTTTCCTTTACATATTGCACGAAGGGGTCGGTTTTGTCCTTGCCGAGATAGAACAAAGTCGAAGTGTGGAAAAATGCGTTAGTGTGGACAAAACCGCCCTTCGTGATTTCCAAGGATAAATTTTTTATCCCAAGAATCGGAATATCAACCGCGAATTCAAGCGCCGCATCAAAACGGTCGCCCTCGACAAACGTGTTGTAATCAAACATACTTTCGGTCGGCACATTCCTGCCCGAAAGCAAAATCTCCATGAGCTTTGAGGTGTCGATATCGCTGTATTTCCGGTCGGTCATATAGCCGTTTTCAATAGTCGAGCAAGTCGCGGTGGTGCTGATTTTCAAATTCTCGGTGAGATTGATGTCATCGATAAAGTCGCCTAGAGTTTCCGGAATGTAGTTTCGGTTGAAATAAACGTAAAAATTCTCGTTCTCGGGGAACTGCACGGCAAGCGCGGTTGTTTCGCTGATTTTATTGATAGGGTAAACCGAAACCGTGATTTCGTGCCTTTCATCGGTGTATTCGTCAACGCCGCTCGCGGTTGCTTCTCCGAGAAACTCGCCGAGCTTTTCCGAAGAAATTTCGGCTCCGCTCGTCCCGTAACCGTAGCCCTGCCACTCGAAACTCGTGTACTGACCGTTGATTTCAAGCTCGTCCCAGTGAGGCACGCGATAAGCCTCGCTGACGCTTGACACATAGACGGAAGATGAGTCGGACGGCTGATATGCGGGTTGAGTGAGGACATTATTGTGGATTAAAACGCCGACCGTGACGCCTATTCCAACAACGGCGGCGCAGGCGGCTATCGGCAGAATTTTCATATAAAACGGCTCTTTTTTTGTGTGAATTTGAATGTAGTCAGCTTTTTCGGCGGTATCGGGCGCGGCTTCATCGATGAATTTATCGTCAACATCGCCGAGAGTTTTCAGCAAACGTTCTTCTTTCATATATCAATTCCCTCCTTCTCGAGAAATTTTCTGAGCTTCTCGCGCGTCCTCGCAAGCGTCATTTTAACCTTGCTTTCGCTGAAATTGTAGTCGTGTGCGATTTCGCGGATTTCGCTCATATACCAGTATCTTCTCATAAAAATTTTGCGGGTGTCGGCGGGAAGCGTTTCCAGAAAAGCGTTCAGTGCATCACGCAGAGCGATATCATCGACAATATCCCGCGCGTTTTCGCTCGGAATACACTCCGCGAGTTCCTCGAGAACCGCCTCGGGTTCACCGCCGCCGCGTTTCGCCGCACGCTTTTTGTTGTACAAATCAAGCGAGAGATTTCGCGTGATTTTCCCCAAAAATGCCGACAAACTGTCCGGTTTGCTCGGAGGAATTGAGTTCCACGCGCGCAGATACGTTTCGTTCACGCACTCGTCCGCGTCCTCGGGATTGTTTAGTATTCTTATCGAAATGTATCGGCAAAATTTTTCGTATTTCCCGCGAACCTCGCGCAAAGCGTCCTCGGAGCGCTCATAGAACAGCTTTACGATTTCTGCGTCGTCCATAAACCCACCCTCTTTGTTTTTATTGTCGGTCAACAAACCACCGCCCGAAAAGCCTTTCACCCATTATGACGGGAATTTTTTACTGAAAGTCACATTTTTCTATAAAAAACAGCGCACCTTTTGAGCGCGCTGTTTCAGTTATTTTTATTGCAAAATTACTTTACAACTCTTACTCCGACAACATTCGCGATGCCCTTGAGCTTCTCCGCGATACCGTCGGTGTTGCCCGAAACATCAAGGCAGGTGTAAGCGTAATCCTTCTTGGACTTGCTCATCATATTCTCGATGTTCATACCCGCCGCGGAAATGGGGGCGGTGATGTTGTTGATAACACCCTCAACGTTCTTGTGGATAACGCAGATTTTCGCGCTGCCCGTGATAGCCATTTCGAGGTTCGGGAGGTTAACCGAGTTTGTGATATTGCCGTTTTCGATGTAGTCGGCAATCTCCTTGCAAGCCATAACCGCGCAGTTGTCCTCACTCTCGGGAGTGGAAGCGCCGAGGTGCGGCATTGCAACAACGTTTTCAACGCCGATAAGCGCGTCCGAAGCGAAGTCGGTTACATAGCAAGCCATTCCGCCGTTTGCGAGAGCGTCGATAATATCAGCGTCATTAACCAAATCGCCGCGAGCAAAGTTGAGCAGGCGAACATTCTTCTTCATCTTCGCGATAGTTTCCGCGTTAATCATACCCTTGGTGTCGGGTGTTGCGGGAACGTGAAGCGTGATGTAATCGCACTTCTCGAAAATCTCATCGTTGCTCTTAACGTAGTGAACCTTGCCCGAGAGCTTGAGCGCGTGCTCAACGTTGAGATACGGGTCAGCGCCGTAAACGTCCATTCCGAGAGCCGCCGCCGCGTTTGCAACCAGAATTCCGATTGCGCCCAGACCGATAACGCCGAGCTTCTTGCCGGTAATCTCCGGACCTACAAACTGGCTCTTGCCTTTTTCAACCAGCTTGGAAACCTCATCACCCTTGCCCTTGAGCGTCTTAATCCAATCCATAGAAGCGGGGATTTTTCTCGAGGACAACAGCAAGCCTGCGATAACAAGCTCCTTAACAGCGTTTGCGTTTGCGCCGGGAGTGTTGAAAACAACAATTCCGCGCTCACTGCACTTGTCAATCGGGATATTGTTTACACCCGCGCCTGCTCTTGCGATTGCGAGAAGATTAGAGCCAAGCTCCATATCGTGCATCGCCGCAGAACGAACGAGGATTGCATCGGGGTTTGCCGCGTCATCGCTTACAGCGTACTTGCTCTTGTCAAGCAAATCCGTGCCGCAAGCCGCGATTTTATTCAGCGTTTGAATATTGTACATAACAGTTTTCCTTTCACTTGATTTGATAGGGCGTTACAACCGGCTTTCCGTCCTTATCAAGAAGAACCGTCAGACCGCCGGCGGAGCCGTTTGCGTGCCACAGGTAGTTGACGCCGGTATAGGTATCCACAATGATTTTAGTTTCTTTCGTTAAAGAAGATTCCTTTTGAATACAAATAAATCTATCAGCCATTTTCAGCCTCAAACTTCTTCATAAACTCAACCAGCTTCTCAACGCCCTCGATAGGCATTGCATTGTAAATCGAAGCTCTCATACCGCCAACGGTTCTGTGACCTTTGAGGTTCTCGAAGCCGTTTGCCTTTGCTTCCTTGACAAACTTCGCGTCAAGCTCCTCGTTTCCGGTAACGAACGGAACGTTCATCAGCGAGCGGTCCTCGGGACGAACGGTTGCCTTGAACAGCTTGCTCTGGTCGAGGAAATCGTACAAAATCTTTGCCTTCTTCTCGTTGAGCGCCTTCATAGCCTCAAGTCCACCCATCTTCTTGAGCCACTTGAACACCTTGCCGCAGATGTAGATAGAATAGCAGTTCGGGGTGTTGTAGAGAGAATCGTTGTCAGCCTGAGTCTTCCACTTGAGCATTGTGGGAGTGCCGGGGAGAACGTCATCGGTAATCAAATCCTCGCGGATAATCGCGATAACCAGTCCCGCAGGACCAACGTTCTTCTGAACACCGCCGTAAATTACGCCGTACTTGGTAACGTCAACAGGCTCCGAAAGGAAGCAGGAGGAAACGTCCGCAACCAAAAGGTGACCCTTGGTGTTGGGAAGAGTCTTGAACTTGGTACCGTAAATGGTGTTGTTCTCGCAGATGTAAACGTAGTCAACATCATCGGGAATGTCAAGGTCGGAGCAGTCGGGGATATACGAGAAGGTTTTGTCCTCGGAAGAAGCAACCTTGATTGCCTCGCCGTAGAGCTTAGCCTCCTGAAAAGCCTTCTTAGCCCACTGACCGGTGATTATGTAAGCAGCCTTCTTGTTCTTCATCAGGTTCATCGGAACAGCCGCAAACTGCTGTGAAGCGCCGCCCTGAAGGAACAGAACCTTGTAGTTGTCGGGAATGTTCATCAGGTCACGGATATCCTGCTCCGCAGTCTTGATGATGTCATCAAAAGCCTTTGAGCGGTGGGACATCTCCATAACGGACATACCTGTGCCGTTGTAGTCAAGCATCTCGTCGGCAGCCTCTTTCAGAACCTCTTCGGGCAATACCGCAGGTCCTGCGCTGAAATTGTAAACTCTCATTTGTTATCCTCCTGTAAGAAGTAAGAAATCAGATGTAAGAATATCTTCAAACATCACTATTCCTATTATATGACAAATCTCGCCGATTGTCAAGGTACTTTTACATTTTTTTAGCTCATCGCTATGCTAAACAGCAAAAATCACAGCAAAAACAGCCCGATTTCACAACTTTTTTGGCACTTTTCCGAACTTTTGAGGAACTTTTTTCAAAAAACTACTTGATTTTTCAGAAAAAATGTGTTATAATGTTTGAGTTGACGAGATGTGGCTCAGTTTGGTAGAGCGCTGCGTTCGGGACGCAGAGGTCGCAGGTTCGAATCCTGTCATCTCGACCAGCAGCGTGACGCTGCACCCTATTTCGCCCCTAGTTTGAGCTAGGGGCGATTTTTGTGCCCGAAGATGACAAATCTATAAAGTCACAATCTCACATCAATCTCTCGAACTTTTTGTTGCGAGATAGCAAGAACGCCCGTTGGTTATGTTTCCGACGGGCGTTTTCGTTATGGATTTATTTTGGGGAATCATCATATTTACGCAAGGTATATTTGACATTATTAAGCCTGAATGATATAATATAGTTACAAATATATTACGCCATAACAAGTTCTTGAGGTGACATATAATGAATTTCGTCCAATCTTTTATAACCAATATCTCTTTTCCAACATCATTAGATGAACTATAATTTGCAAAAAACCTGTTGCCAAATATGACCGAGAAACCAAAAAAGCTTATATAGAAACTGCCGACGGAGAGAAAAAGTATGTCTGAAAAAAGCCTATGGTGTTGGTTTTGGCAGGCCCGAACGGCTCGGGGAAAAGTACCATAACGCAGTATTTTGATATTGTCGGAACTTACACAAACGCGATGATATGGTTTCCGCAACGGGTATGAGCAACGAAGACGCCGCTGTTCTTGCCGATAAAATAAGACACCGTTCAATCGAGATGAAAGAGGATTTCACCTTTGAAACGGTGCTTTATTCTCACTATAAGCTGGATATTCTTGAAAAAGCAAAATCGGAGGGCTATTTCATTAAGTGTATTTTTGTTCTGACGATTGACGCTTCGGTTAATGTCGCGCGCGTTGCCGCAAGAGTTTCGCTCGGCGGGCATAATGTTGAAGAAGATAAAATCAGAAGCCGTTACGAGAAGTCCCTCGGCAATATCGGAAGGATGTTGGAAATCTGCGATATTCTCCACGTTTACGACAACACGGAAGAGCCGGTTCGCATCATCAGAAAGCACAAAGATGATATTTCAATTTTCCCAAACGACCTTTGGACTGAAGAGAAGATTCTGGCGCTGTTTTAGATTGGCGAAAATGCCGTTATAAACAAAATCCCGATTAGACCACGGTCTAGTCGGGATTGACGACTTTTGACGGGAGTGTGTTATAATGAACTCACCGATAAAACTTTTTAGGAGAATCTTATGAAAACGAATTTGATTATAGTCGAAGGACTTCCGGGAAGCGGAAAGAGCACGACTGCGGCAATGATTGCCGATGAGCTGAACAGGAAAAACAAAAAGGTTGTCTGCGTTGACGAGGGCGTTCCCGAGCACCCCGCCGATTACGCCGATTATGATTTCCCCGATTTTGAAACGGAGCGGGAGAAAATCCTCGAAAAGTGGAAGTCCTTTGTGCAAAGCGCCGAGAAGGACGCATTTTATGTGTTTAACTGCATTTTTCTGCAAAATCCGATGTGCGAAACTATGATGAGGTTCGGTATGTCGGAGGAAGAATCGCGGAATTATATTGCAGAGATTGCGGATATTATCAAGCCGCTGAAGCCTATCATAATTTACATAGACCAACCCGATGTGAAATCCGCGATTGACAGCGTACTTGATGAGCGCGGAAACGACTGGCTGAATGCGGTTATCGATTATCACGTCTCGCAAGGCTTCGGCAAGCAGAACAACCTTTGCGGCTATGATGGCTATATCAAATGTCTTGATGAGCGGCGAATCAGAGAGCTGAATATTTTAAGGTCGCTGGATATTGACTATTTTACAATCAGTCAAGATATGACGGTGGAGGAGTTCGTCGAGCTGTTTAAATCTGTCGGGTGGAATCTGCCCGCGAGAGAACAGATGGATTTGGCTATCAAAAACAGCACAAAGTCTTTTGTTGTGCGCCACAAGGGTACTGCCGCGGCTACAATCAGCTGGCTCGGCGATTACGGTATGCACTGGTTTATGAAGGATTTTATCGTGCGCCGTGAGTATCAAGGGCAGATGATTGGCACGCTCCTTTATCGCTTTTCCGAGAATTTTATCAAGAGCACACTGAAAGCTAATCAAAAAGTCTGCATTGACCTCCGCGCCGCTAAAGGCAAAGAGCCGTTTTACCGCAGTCTGGGTTTTCTGATAATGTCGGAAAACGATATAGGAAGCGGAATGGAGAAAATGGTTGAGCGATAAATTATCGGCTAATAGAAATTTGGTGAAGAAATTTGGTGAAGACAAAAACCACCTCGATTGCTCGGGGCGGTTAGCTTGTTTTGCTATGTAAATATCGGAAACTGCGTTAATCAAGGCTGAACTGCGCAATCAAATCCTTGAGCATACTTGCCTGTCCCGAGAGCTCCTCGGAAGCTGCCGCGGACTGCTCGGCAGTCGCGGAGTTGGACTGAACAACATTTGAAATCTGCTCCACGCCGATTGTAATCTGCGAAATGGAATCTGCGGCACTGCGCGACGCCGTGGAAATCTTTTCGTTGATTTCCGCAACAGCTCCCGCCGCCTGTGCAACAGCAGACATTTTCTCGGCAACCTCGTTCACCATAGCAGTACCTTTTTCAATGGTTTCGACGGTGCTCTCAATCAGTGCGGTTGTGTTCTGCGCAGCCTCGGCGGACTTGCCCGCAAGGTTTCTCACCTCGTCCGCAACCACGGCAAAGCCTTTTCCCGCCTCGCCAGCTCTTGCCGCTTCAATCGCCGCATTAAGCGAGAGAATATTTGTCTGGAACGAGATATCCTCGATTGTTTGGATTATGTTCTTGATTTCATCGGAGGAACGGCTGATATCATTCATCGCCGAAACAAGCTCGTCCATATAGGAAATTGCATTTTGCATTTCGCCGCCAGCCGAATTTGTCTTTTGGCTCGCGCTCTCTGCCTGAACAGCGTTCTCCTTGATTTGAGCCGCAATCACTTCAATCGTAGCAGCAAGCTCCTCAACAGAAGCAGCCTGTTCGGTTGCACCCTGCGAAAGTGCCTGTGCGCCCACCGAAACCTGTTCTGCACCCACGGAAACCTGTTCGCCGGCAGTGTTTATCTGATGCATCGTGCCCGAAAGTCCGTCCTTAATAAGATGAATATACTCGACAAGCTGCTTGTAATCACCAACATAACTCTCCTCGTTTTCCGCTGCGTTAACCGCGAGATTTCCCCTTGAAATTTCGCCGAGAATTCTCTCGATATCCTTGAAAATCAGGTTGAGTTCAGTTACAACCGTTGCCGTTGCGTCCGCGAGCGTTTTGGTTTCATCACGCGAATTTACCTCGGGCACGGGACTTGTGAGGTCGCCGTTTGAAAGGGATACAATTCGCTTGGAGCATTTAACAATAGGATTTGCGATTTTGTTTGCGAAGATGATTGCCGTAACAGCGGCAAGAACGCAGGCTACAACCAAAATGATAATGCTTATCACAAGCGAGGTGTAGGTTCCGCCCAAAAATTCGTTGCGGACAACATTTACTCCGATACTCCAGCCGGGCGTTCCCGCAACGGGCGCGTAAGCCACAAGCTCGAGATTTCCGTTATACTCATATTGGTCGAAACCCGTCATACCAGCGCACATTTTCGCTTCAACCTCGGCGAGCTTTTGATAGGACGAATCTGTTTTGGCAGATTCCTGCGCGTTTTCCTTGCCGACAACCGACGCGTCGTGAAACGCAATCGTAAGTCCTGCTGACGAGAGAAGATAAGCTGTTCCGCCCTCGCCGACGTTAATGTTGGCAACAATATCGTTAAGGAAGGTGTTCTTCGGTATCATATAAACAACGCCCGTAACCTTGCTCCCGTAAACGCCGTCATCCCAAAGAGGCGCGGAGATTACAACTGCGTTGTTGACGCCGAAGGGGCTTGTCACCATAAAATCCGAGCAGTATTCATTCCCCGCGAACGCGCTTTTGAAGAACTCGTCCGCGGAATAGTCCACACCGCTTAAAATGTCTTTTCCCGATGCGTCAATAACACCGCAAGCCTCAAGACCGTACTTCGTAATTCTCTCCCTACATTCTATATCGGCATTTGCCGGCTCTATCAGGCTGCTTATACAGCCAATCTCGGAGGCAATCGACTTATACTCTTCAATTTCGGTTTGAACACGCGAAGCAGCAAGCTTAACCGTCTCTGTCATAGATTTGTTGAGAATACTCTGTGCCGAAGAGAAATTCAGAACCGAACCCACTATTCCTATAATAAGTGAGGAAAACAGCCCGACGCTCAACATTGCCACAAGAATTTTTGTTTTGATGCTTTTCATAAATTATCCCTCGTTTCCTTTTTGATAATGTGTTAACAGCACACTGTCTCATTATCATTTTACCATTTTATTTCAAGAAAGTCAATAGCTTTTCCGTTTTTTGTAAAAAATTGAACTTTACGACAGCAAAAATTCGCCTATCCCGCAGACTTTGGATTTTAGGCATAGAAAAGCGCCCTGCGTTGTGCAGAGCGCTTAAGGTAACGCCGTACAATTAACGGCTATCGCCTTTGCCGTGCGGCGTTGCCTTAATTCTCATCTGCGGAACAAAAACATTATCCTGTATCGCAGCTTGCTTTTCTTGATGATTTCCCGAAGCGCCTGATATGTTTTTTGCGCGTCGCTGACTTGCTTTTCGCATATCGTCGCGTCGGAGTACAGCATTTCCTCGCGGTCTGTGATAAATTCAAGATGTTCGGTCAAATCGTATTTCTCGGATTTGCTCACTCTGTTCTTGAATTCCGCGAGAGTTTCTCCCGTTTCAATATGAAATCCGAGGTAGTTCAAAAAGCGGAAATTTTCCTTTGACAGATATCTGAATTTATCGTCAAAGTCCATTTTTGCAAACCGTTTCCGAGATGCAAAAATGCTGATTATGTAAAACAGTATCAAAAATCCCACAACCGACAGTATCGGTATCAGAATGAATTTGATATCGATTTGCGCGGGTTTTTGTTCGGGGATAACGACGGGCGTATCGGGTTTGTGGTCGATAACGGGCATATAATTGCTTCCGTCATACTGCGGCAAGCTGACGGTGTTTCCCCACGGTTTCCAGCTGCTGCCGTTTGAATAACCCGGCGTCGGCTCAAACGCAATCCAACCGACATTGTCAAAATACACTTCAGCCCACGCGTGGGCGTTGTTCTGCGTCACTGTCACGTTTTCCGCGCCGTTTGTGCCGACAGAATAACCGTGAACATATCTGCAAGGCACTCCCAGCTCGCGCGCCATTAGTACGAAAGCCGTTGCATAGTGCATACAAAATCCCTTGCGCGACGTCAACAAAAAATAGTCCAGATAACTTTTTCCATCGGAAACATCGGCGGGAAGCGCAACATCTTTTGTGGTGTACTCCATTGAGCCGAGATAAGTCTCAAGCCGCTTCATCGTTTCATATCTGCCCGAGGAGTTTTCCGTGAGCTTATTCAGAATTTCGCGAACTTCCTCGGAAACGCCGTCGGTTTTGGTGTATTTGCGATAAATTTCGCTAACGTAATTCCGATAATCCTCAAAAGAATAGCCCTCTTTTAACCACAAGCCTTCCGATTTAACAGCCTGCTCCCATTCATTTTCGTCAATCTCACCCGCGCTGTCAAGCAAACTGTACAATTTCGGATTGCCGTAGTTTAGCGTGTAGAAAGAAGCCGCGTAGGTATCGCCGTAGGTCATTCTTTGCTCGGAAATAATGCTGCCGTTTTTGTCCTTGAATTCGCGGTTGTCTCGAACGGAGCTCTCGACACGCATTTTTGACGGAGTGAACATATAGCTCGTATTATACAAAAGGTTTGTATAACTCAATTTGATTTCTCTGTAATAATCGCCCCAACAGCTTTCGTCAAACTTGTTAACCGCGCAGACCGTTTCGATTGTATCTATCATTCTGTCACAGCTTTCGGTTTCCGTGTCAAAAATCCACCTGTTTCCCGCGAAATCTTCGCCTATGCAGCCAATAAGCTTCAGATTGCTGACAATGCCGCTGTTGCTGCCGACGTTGATGTCGAGCACCTCGGTATCGCTGCTGTTAAGTCCCGCGAGGAAACTCCCGTCGTCCGAAAAGCCAACGTCACCGTATTGCTCGGACGGGTGAGCTAAAATTCCAACCAGCTTTTGCGCATATAACGCAACATTGCTGCAAACGCTTTTCACAAAATTCCACTGATACGGCTCTTTCGGCGCGGGCAGCGCAAGCACTCCCAAACATAACGCAAGTATAATCGGAGAAATTCTCGTTAAATGCTCTTTTTTAGCCGCGTTTCCGTCTTTTTTCCATTTGCGCTGAAATTCTTCGGCAAGGTGAACCAAAACCACAAAGCAAGTTAGCGCGAAGGTTGTTTTGGCGATATCCCATTCGGCTATAATTCCCGCGATGCTGTAACCAAGCAGCGCCGCTGAAACCGCTCGTTTTACCCAAATATTTTTCTCCGTAAAAATTCCCGCGGCAACGGCAAACACCGAAATAATCACAATCCAGCCAAGCCAAGAATATTCGGTTATCAGAACGCGTCTGCCCTCGTCGCCCGCAATAATAACCAACACAATCAAAAGAACCGCGACAATTCCTATGCTGCGAAGTCGATTCTTTTTGCTTATATGCCGCAGAATAATTATCCACAAGGGCAGCGCAAGACATACAATATATCCGATAAAATTGCTTTCGGGCATACCCGTAAATCTGCCGAAAAAGTTGACCAAGAGCACGGACAGCGGCAAAATATGTATGATATCGTACAGAATGTTCATTATCCCATCACCTCCATCAAATCGGTATGAGGTGAAAGGTAAATCAAATCCGTTCCCGTGTGACGCGATAAATCGGGCGCGGATTTTCGGTCATCGGAAATAAAGCAGATGATTGTGCGCAGATTGTTTTCCTCAAAAACGTTCAGCAGTCTCTCCAAATCGCTGTCCCAAAGCGACACGACAAGAAAAATCATCGAGCTTTCAAGTATATCCATTCTCCGCAGAATTTCTTCGCACAAAAGCTCGTGTGTGTTCATCTGCGAAAAGGTAACCTCCGACAGCCTGTCATAAAAATCCTCGAATTCCGACAGCTTTCCGACCGACAACCGCACAAGCTCTTGATGATAATGATATTCCGCCGCGCTTATATTGTTTCGGCTGAAATAATACGAAACAGCAAGCGCGGTTTCAAGCATTTTGTTTTCCATCGGAATAAAAACGTGCTGCGAGGTGCTGTGCCTGTACGTTCCCATTATTATCGCGATTTCTCGGTGTTCCGTGCCGATTTGATTGCGCGTCATAAGTGTATTTGTTCGCGCGTACTGACTCCAATTTATCAGCCTTCGGTCGTCTCCCGCAATATACTCTCGGCTCAAAACATCAAGCTCCGAACGGTTGCGCTCGGAATTTCTCGCTGCGTCCGAAAGCTCGATTTCGCCGAGCCGCTCGATTTTCAAAAGCTGCGGCTTTACAACCGCGTGTACACATTCCTTGTTCTTGTATCTTATCCGAAACAGCCGAAAGAAATCCTGCATCTCGATTTCCTTTATTCCGACCTCGTATTCCCCTCGGTATCGGAAAATCAGATTTGTTTCCTTTTCAATTCTCGTGTGCGGCTGAAGCTCATATTCGGTTTCGCTGTCAAGACCTGTGATTGTTGAAAAGGACGAAAAGAAATTTACTCGAATTCCGCAAAAGAGCAAAGGGTATTCGTTTACAAGCGAAAAGTGATAACGCACGGGCTCATTCACCGACGCGTATCTCTGCTCAACCTTTTGATAGACGTGAAACAGGATATATACGGCAAGCAGATACAGCAAAGATATAATAGGCACAAGCGTAAGCATTGCGAAAAAGCCATAGCTCACCGCGCCGCCGCGAAGGCTTATTCCCACAATCGATAAAACCCACAAGCAAAGCCAAATTATCCTGTTTCTTCTCATTGCGCATTATCCTTTGTCAAAATCTTTTCAATACGGGACTTTGGTGCTTCTTATCAGATAATCGAGAATTTTATCCTTGTTCTCCTTTGCAATTCTCGCCTCGGGCGACAGCGAGAGCCGATGCCCGAGAACCTGCGGCGCAACCGCCTTGATATCATCGGGCTTGACGAAATCACGTCCCTCGAGAAAAGCCTTCGCCTGTGACGCCTTCACAAGCGCCAGAACAGCTCTCGGACTTACTCCCAGAACAAATCTTTTTTCGTTTCGCGTCGCATCGGCAATGTCGCGCGCGTAGCCGATTACATCGTCCTTTATCGTGATATTTGCAACGGTTTTCTTGATTTCAACAACATCACGCGAGGTAATCACGCTCTTCACCGTCTCGGCAGACTTTCCCGCAAGCATATTCCGAACCATTCGCAGCTCCTCGTTTTCTTCGGGATATCCAACGTTGAGCTTCATCATAAATCTGTCCATCTGCGCTTCGGGAAGCTGATATGTACCCATAAATTCGACAGGATTTTGAGTCGCGATAACCATAAACGGCTCGGGAAGCCTGTGCTTAACACCGCAGACCGTGGTTTGCCCCTCTGCCATCGCCTCGAGAAGGCTGGACTGCGTTTTCGGAGAGGTACGGTTTATTTCGTCCGCGAGAACAATTTGGTGCATTATCGCGCCCTCGCGGTATTCAAACTCACCCGTTTTCATATTGAAAATCTCGGAGCCCATAACATCGGTCGGAAGCGTGTCGGGAGTAAACTGAATTCTCCCGAAATCGCAGTCCACGGATTTCGCGACAGTTGACGCAAGCGTGGTTTTTCCAACGCCCGGAACGCCCTCGAGAAGTATATGACCGCCCGCAAAAAGGCATATCATTACATTTTCGATAATCTCCTCGTTGCCCACAAAATACTCGCTTATGTGTTTTTTCAGCTTGTTTACCATTTTGCTTGCTCCTTCCGACTTTGCATTTATTTACATTTTATTATATCATAATTCGGGAAATTTTTCAACAGATTTTGCTGAATATCCTCATCGTTTTGTTTAACAGAAAACCGCCTCGATTGCTCAAGACGGTTACTAATGCAAATTAAGACGGATTTCAAACCGAACAATGCTTCGCGAAAAATCCGTCACCTGCTCCGTGAACCGCTCCCGTGGGAAAACAACACCGTTGGCGCAAGCGCTCCCCAAATCACCGCAAATCCAAGCGGAATCGCCGCCCGCCATAGCTGAGCCGCAAGATGACCGTTCATAAACTCGTCAAAGCTCTCCCAGCCCAAATCTCGGAAATCTCCGACAAAAATTGTTCCAAACGGGATATAGCTGAAAAATCTGTTAAACCGCATTTCGCCTATCCTGATGTACTCGCCTATCGACAGCACAAACCACACAATCATCGTCATTCCCTTTGAGGCGAGATTTCTGATTACCGCGAGAACTTCGCTCA